>JAQTMV010000010.1 GCA_028714175.1 Methylococcales bacterium | reverse complement strand
ATTCGAGCGCAATCCGGAACGCTTCAAAAACCGCCAACCCAACGCCCAAGCCGTGCCTGAAGCCGCTTGGATTAACCCGCCCCTTCCACGGACGGTAAAGGAGGCTCACGACCAGGAAAACGGTACAGTCGATCTACACTAATATTCTTATAACGGGTGTCTCAAAATCATTGACATATACCGCAGGTTCATAAACCGGTAAGCTTTGTCTTGTGCCGCTTAGTTTGCTATCCCTTGGCAAGGGCGGTTTGCTACATGTATTCAGTCCTTCATGCCCGGTAAAAGCCTGTCCTGAGCAAAGTCGAAGGCGTGAGCATGGCTTACACGTTCGACCCGGCCAATGCCAACAAGCCCTCCACGCGCGAAACGCAGTATTTCGAGCTGGGCGGCAACCGCGGAATCTACCATGACGGGTGGATGGCCAACACGTCGCCGCCTTCCCCGGTCTGGCTCTTGGCAACGGGCAAGTTGCCCGACCTCGCCACTGGCTACCAGTGGGAACTCTATAACATCACCGAAGTCTACTTGCAAAACAACGATCTTGCCGCCAAGAATCCCGGCAAGCTAAAGGAGTTGCAGGCGTTGTTTCAGACCGAGTCGGCGAAATACAACGTCTTCCCCTTGGATAACAGAGCCTTTGCAGGCTTGCTGACGCCGCGGCCGAACGCAGTTGCCGGGCGAACTGAATTCACCTACACCGGTGTGAATGCCGGCATTCCCCTCGGCAATGCGCCCAGCATTCTGGACCGGGAATACACCATCACCGCCGACGTGACGATCCCCGAGAGCGGCGTGGGGGGCATGATCGCGACTTTGGGCGGACGCTTCGGCGGCTACGGCCTCTTCCTGAGCCATAGTTTCAATTGGCTCAAAGGCCGGTTGTTTACAGCAGTCGGTTTGGGGTTGTTCGTTCTGGGTTTGCTTCTTGTCTGGCGCGGTAAAAGGCTTGGCCGCTCTGGAGAGTGCAGGTTGGCCAGGGAATGTTGCTATTCTCCAAGCTCTAGGTGGTTGCCATATTTGCTACCGGCCTGTTTGGAATTGGCAAACGCAGACCTGTGTTCATCTATAACTTGTTAGATCTGGAGCGTTTCAGGTGGGAAGACGTTAGTTCGCTCAGCGCGGGCAAGCACACCCTCGTGTTCGACTTCAAATATGACGGCCCCGGCCCCGGTAAGGGTGGCACTGGCGTGCTCTTGGTTGATGGCAAAGAGGTCGCCAGGAAGACGATTACGCACCGATTCCGATAATGATGACCATCGACGAGACTTTCGACATTGGGATTGATACCCGCACGGCGGTAGACAACCTCGCCTATGAGTTCACCTTTCGCTTCACCGGGGCAATCGATAAGCCGAACTATAAGCTCGGGCCTGAGCAGTTGGCCGCAGAGAATCAGAAGAAGGCGGCAGCAGTGGTCGCCAAAGCGCGAGACTAAAAATGGACCAGCAGCGAGACGAGCACCGTGGCGGCGAAACAGTTCGGAGGGTACCCGTGAATGCAACGAGCCTCAATACTCAGAGGAAGCTCCTCGCCTTCGCCACAGTTATGGAAGCCGGCACCGGTCTCTTTCTGATGATTGATACGGCAATCGTCGTCAACTTGCTTTTCGGCTTGGAGGCCTCCGGTGCGGCGACACAGCTAGGCCGATGCTTCGGCATCGCGTTGCTCGCGCTGGGTTTGGCGTGCTGGCCGAGACCGGCTCGCAGGCTTTTTGGGCGATGTTGCTCTACAACGTACTGATTGCGCTGTACCTCGCATACCTCGGCACGGACGGGTATCTCTGGGAGACTTGCTGTTGTGGCCGGGCGTGGCGCCGCTGCTGGTCTGGACTTGGTGCGACGGCCCCGATCAGCCATGTAAGGTACGACATGCTTACCATTAAATGCCGGAAGATACGCACAACGTACCTTCCGGGTTCATTTTCCGTTAGAAATACAGTGCTCTTTTAAACTTATTTTGTATTGAAAGAGGCGGGGCTGTGCAGGATTAAGCTTATATCAAGTATTATCGCGACAAACGCTTTTCCACAACTATTTGAGGACGCTACAATGAAGATCATTCGTACAACAATCCTATTACTCTTAGTATCTCATGTCCAACTTCGCTCAGGAATCAGCACTAGATGCGGAAATTCAAGCGCTCAAAACCTATTGCAAACCCGACATTGAGAGGCTCTGTCCAAACGTGGAACCAGGGGGCGGCCAGATCAAGGAGTGCCTGATGGCACAAAAGGAAGAACTTAGGGTCGGTTGCGCCCAGGCATTACAGGAATTAAAGAAAATAAAGCAATCTATGTAATATGGCGGCAAAATAGACGTAGGCCGGAATAAGCTCGACCAAGCCTGTCCAGACCTTGTCGAAGAGCGAAGCGCCGGACGGGCGTTTCCGGCAATCCGAGCGGTGTGCCGGAAACGCATGTTTTCGCTTTCGTGCAACAGGCTTATTCCGGCCTACAGATGGAGTGGTGGATTTTGGCATGAATGACGGGCTTGAACATACTTGTGTATAACGACGAGCGCTCTGGCGTGGGAACTATAAAAAAGTTTTAAATTATCAGGTTAACAAATGACACAAGGTTTTATATCTATAAGGGCGATTAATGATAGTTCGGCGATACTAGAGGAAGGTAACCGGTGTCAGCACCATTAATTGCGTTGATTATTCTTATCTTTATGCTCTGTGGAATGGTGCTGGGTTCATACCTCCGTTTGGTTCTATCCGAGCATCACACGCAAACTGACATTTATCTTATCCTGGAATTAAATGACCCACTGGAAGGAACCATCAAGGTTTCAAACACCCCGCTGCACAAAGCCCTTGCTTTAATCGGGAAATAGCCATGTGGGATACACGATGCGCACCATTTAATGCTGGTAGAATACGCACAAAATGCTGGTAGAATAAGCACAACGATAGCCTTCGGGACTCAAAAATCAAGGAGAACTTTATATGATCGTAAAAACCGGTTTTTTCGCGTTTTTCAAACCCTTGGCTCTGGTAGCCGCATTGGCGGCGGCCTCTGGCGTCCACGGCGCTGGAACTTCAAAAGGCGGTGCCGTTCAAGATCCCTGGGCATTCAATCTCACACTCTACATGTGGTTTCCAGGGGTAAACGGCAATATTTCCGCCGGGCCGCTCAGCGAGTCGTTCGATTTGAGCTTCATCGATATCGCCGATAAAATGAGCAGTTTCCCGATGGCTTTTAATGGCCGTTTAGAAGCCCATTACGAACGGCTGGGGTTCTACCTGGATGGCAATTACATGGGGATGGATTTCGAGCCCCGTTTCGATAGGGTCAGCAAGGGCTCGTCAATAGATTTGGGAATCATGGATTACGGAGTGTCGTACCGCCTGTTCGGTTCTCCAGCCTCGGGAAACGTCGCCCACTGGGAAGAAGCGCGTTCCAACATCCTCGACATCTATGCCGGTGGACGGACCATATGGCTGGGCACCCAAGTCGATTCCAAGAATAACGGCACCGCTTCCGCCAACACGTCCAGTACTGCTCCGGTGATAGGCGGCCGGATCGTTGCGGAATTCCTGCCAAAGTGGTTCCTGTTATTGGACGGCAATGTCGGTGGTTTCGGCGCGGATAATGTGAACTTCACCGGGGCCGCGCTTGGGGCAGTAGGATACCGCACCACCCTGTTTGGTGTGCCCTCCTCAGTGGAGGCGGGTTACAAGGCTTTGAATGTGGACGTAGAAAAGGGCGGCGCGGCCGCCGATGTGACCATGAACGGTCCATTTATTGGGCTGACGGGGTTCTGGTAAAGGCCCAGTTACGTAACTTCAGTATGGCAAGACGCTAAAAAACTGTTTTCTCGCTGGCCGGCATGACGGCAGGCATAGGGTTTTTAGGAGGTGCCGCTATGCGGTTGCTATTAATTGCCGTCAGATGATAAATGTCGAAAATGGCGGCTTACTTATAAACGTTGGAGAAAAACCATGAAAAACTCAGAAAAATTCAAAGGTATTAACAGTCGAGTGCAAATACAGTCTTGCATAATTCGCTCTATCCGGACCAGTTTGGCCGTGCTCGCATTGCCGCTGATTATCAGCGCCTGCGTGACCGAGTCTCAGTTTCTTGCCCAGAATGCGCCATCAGCTCTGAATACTGCGCTAGCCAGAGGCCGGTTCGAGCTGAACTGCCCTCAGGCGAATGGTTCGATATTGTCGCAAAAGGTCACCTATATTAATGGGATTGGTATGGGCATGGGAGGCGGGGGGTATGAGTGGACAGAATACACGATCGGCGTCAGAGGTTGTGGCAAACAGGCGGTTTATGAAACGATGTGCCGTGATCAGGATAATTGTAATTCTTTTGCAAACACCGGGCGTATTCTAGAGAGTGGGCAGTAAGCGGGAGCGTTATTAAGTTATGGGATGGCTAAATGGGCGTGTTGTGCCTCTTGGTTGAATTCTTCCCATCCCGTTTCGCCAGACTGTCCGTGCTGGCGATACTGGGAATGACGGCCTTTTCAGTGAGCGCGACGGATATCGAACCCAGATCCTATTCCAATATACCCGTCGGTCTTAACTTTCTGATCGCCGGATACTCTTACATCAAAGGCAATGTGACGTTTGCTCCGTCGGTGCCCATCACGAATGGTAAGCTGGAAATTCACAGCGGCGTCCTTGCCTATGTCCGGTCGCTGGATATCTGGGGAAAGTCGGGCAAGCTTGACATCATCATCCCCTATGCCGGAATCTCTGGTCAAGCGGAGGTATTGGGGGAACCCCGGGACAGGGAAATCGCCGGTTTTGCCGATCCCTTGTTTCGTTTTTACGTGAATCTTTTCGGTGCTCCGGCCTTGTCGATGAAAGAATTCGCCTCCTATAAGCAAGATACCATTATCGGTGTTAGCCTTGCGGTTTCCGCGCCGGGAGGGCAATACGACCCGAGCAAGCTAGTGAATGTCGGCACGAATCGCTGGTCCATCAAGCCCGAGATTGGCATTTCCAAGGCATGGGGGCCATTGACCAGCGAGGTAGCTGCCGGGGTGTACGTCTTTACCGACAACAACCAGCCGTTTCAGGGAAATACGCTGGAGCAGGATCCGATCTATAACATTCAAGGACATCTGATTTACAGTTTCGGATCGGGCATTTGGGGAGCTCTCGACGCCAATTACTACAGCGGCGGCCGTACTACCACAGACCACATAGTAGCTGATAATCTTCAACAGAATTGGCGTGTTGGAGCCACCCTTGCATTTCCCCTCAGCCGGCATAACTCCATCAAACTTAACGGCAGTACCGGCGTCTATTCACGGACCGGAAGCAACTACGACATCATTGGAATTGCCTGGCAGTACCGCTGGGGAGAAGGGTTTTAGCGGGTTGGATGGATGCATGTAAGCAGCCAATGGGAACGATAAAGTCAGACCTTTTGAACCTGTTGTAAATAAACAGCTTATGCGTTGGAGAACGGACTATTAATTTGTGGTTATTTTGTAATCATGGAGTAACATTCATTTAAATTTTTTGTAAAGGTAAGCCATATGATTATTCGATATAAAAGTTGCTATCTTTTGGCCACTACGATTTGTATGGCTGCCGTTTCATTTTCAACACATGCCTGGTACCGCGGCGGGAGCGGGTTTGCATATGGTGCTCATGGCGGTTCGACTGCCTGGAGTCATGGCTCCGGGGTTGCATATGGACCTCACGGCGGCTCGGCGGCCTGGAGTGGCGGATCTGGCTACGCTCATACCGCTCAAGGCGGATCAGCTGCCTGGAGTGGTGGTTCTGGTTACGCACATGGCGCTTATGGCGGTTCGGCTGCCTGGAGCGGTGGTTCTGGTTACGCTCACGGCGCTTATGGCGGTGCGGCTGTCTGGAGCCACCCTACCTACGGCTATCACCCCCCTGTTTATTATGGTAGCAGTGGCTATAGCTCCGGTGATGTTACGGCTGCAGGCATTGCCGGTCTGGCCGTAGGAGCTATGGCGGGCGCCGCTGCCGCGTCCAGACCAGCCCCCCCTCCAACCACTGTAGTGATACAACAGCCGATGGCACCTGCACCGCTGGCGCTTGGTACGAGTCTGGCATTTTTACCGGGTGGCTGCGTGAATATAAATATCAGTTCAGGCCAATATTATCAATGCGGTATTAACTGGTTTAGACCCTATTTCGGAAGCAACGGTGCCTATTACCAGGTGGTTCCGGCACCTTATTAACATTGCTGGACAATAGATGAAAAAATATAGACCAATACACATCACTGTTATTTTCATAGAGAGATCTGATCATGCAAAATGAACAAAAAAATTCCAGAAAAATGTCGTCAGCACCTATCCTGTTACCTGTGATCGTTCTTGCGCTTTCTGTACAAAGCTGTGCACACCAGGAGAAAACGCCTGTCAATGAACCGGCTCCATCAACGACAAAGGCAGTAGAGCAACAAGCTGCGGCACAGCCTGAAAGCCCTGCACCTCCGCCAGCGCCTATCTTAGAAAAATATTCTCTGGATCGTCTTAAACAAATGAGTGAAAAACTGGCCTCAACCAAGGCGTTCACCTACCGTGCAAACAGTTTTATAGAACTGCAGGCTGTTACCGGTCAATTTCTTATCTTTTTTATCGACTCCGAAGTCGCTCTGCAACGGCCTAATAAATTGCGCGTCAATGTTTCAGGCGACGTGTCAAGTTTCCAGCTTTATTTCGATGGCGTTAAAGTCTCGGCTTTCGATCCACAGAAGAATTTCCATGCTGTTTCCGACCCACTCGCAACTATTGATGAGATGCTGGATTTCGTGTTGACCAAGGCTCAAATTAACTTTCCTTCTGCGGATTTTATGTACAGCGATCCATACGCGGTAATGACCAAACATTTAACGCATGCCATCGTGGTGGGGCCGTCCATGGTGAATGGAGTACCTTGTGAACATTTTGCCTATATGGAACCCGGCATCAATTGGGAAATCTGGATCGAAAACGGCAAAAGTGCGCTCCCGCTACGTTTGGCCATGACTTACAAGCAAGTCCCAAATTTCCCCCGTTTTCTGGTCGAATATTCGGACTGGAATCTGAACCCAAAGCTGAGTGCGGATACATTTGTGTTTAAAAAACCACCCAATTCCAAACAAATTGAGTTTGGTAATTACCGGGCTGAGCAAAAAACAAAGTAAATGAATGAGGTCAAGACAATGAATCGAATAAAAAAAATACTGTTGTTTGCGGGCTTTGCCTCGGTGATGTTGACATCACTTCCTGCTGGCGCGTGGGTGTATGCAGGTGCTCGTGGAGTTGTGGTAGCACCTCCTCCTACTGCTGTTTATGTAGCCCCTAGGCCTGGTGCTGTCTATGTGGCTCCAAGTGCTACCTACGTTCATGGGGCTTATGGTGGTGCAGCTTACTCCAGTGGTGGTACTGGGGCAGCTTATGGAGCGCATGGTGGCTCGGCGGCCTGGAATCATGGCACGGGTTACGCTCAAGGGGCATACGGTGGCTCGGCTGCCTGGAATCATGGCTCCGGAGTCGCAACCGGGCCTCACGGCGGTACAGCCGCCTGGCACAGGTGAGTGTTTCATGGCATTATGCGGTCGACCACAGGGGATATTTTTATTGTGAGCGAAATATAATGTAAAAGATCTCCGCCCAAATTAACCACTACTTTAATCCGTTATGAGGCAATTGCTGTATTTGTCTCGTTTCTGGAGTTTCTCTTCAAACCATGTAGGAACAGTTATGCGATTAAAACACTTATTAAGATTATCAGGAACCGGCCTATTTTTTTTGCTGATTGCCGGTTGTGCCAAAACGAATGTTCAGGAGACTTACGAAGTAGCTAATACCGGAATGCCCACACCGAATCCGGTGCTTATCTATAACTTCGCCGTTAACCCTGAAGATGTTCAGCAAAATTCCAGTATTTTTGCGAAGATTCAGAGGAGCATTGCGAACAGCAGTCAGACAGCGGAAGAAATCCAGTTGGGTCGTGAAGTAGCTGATGCAATGGCAACCGAACTGACACTAAAAATAGCGAATTTGGGCTTGAATCCGATACGTGCCGATCAAAGCTTGCAGGTTACTCCAGGGGCAATTCTGATTACCGGCTATTTCGTCGATATCGATGAAGGCAATCGATTACGCAGAAATGTTATTGGTTTGGGCATGGGTCAATCCTCGCTAGACAGCAAAGTAAGGGTTTTGGCGCCTTCACCTTCGGGGTATCAGGAATTGATCGCTTTTGACGCCCATACGGACAGCGGCGATATGCCGGGCGCCGCAGTATTGGGGCCGGCAGGGGCAGCTGCCGGAGCGGGAACTGCAGCGGTAATTGCGACCAACGCAGCAATGGGCGGTATGAAAAGTTATAAATCGGCTTCTGCTGAGCAGGCAAAGAAGATGGCCGATAAAATTGCGGCTCAACTGGCTACGTATTTTGCCCAACAGGGCTGGATCAACCCTGATTTGGGGAAATAAGCTATATTTTGAACGGTCAAAATACTGAAAATCAATGTAGGCCTGGGTTACGACTGAATTGGCAGATATTTTGCCCCTGCAAAATCTGCATTCCCCACATCCCTGTGGGTTTTGAAAGGAGGTAGAGCAAAGCATGGAGCGTTTGCCGAGTGCAACTTAACTTACAACTTAGAAGACAGCTTCCAGGCGATTCCCATTCTTCTGGTACAAGCCGGATCCGTTGACGAGGATCACCTGCGGATACCAGCCTGTCGAGAGATCATAGAACTGGGAGCCGCCCTGGAAGACCTTCTCATTCACTCCCGCAACAGCGGGGTCGAAGGTCTGGCGTGGGTTATGCCACTTGAGCGTGAGTACGCCTGTGAACTCAAAGGTTTCCGCACCGTCGTTGATCTCATTAATATCATACAACTCAAAGCGGGCCCGAATTACGACGGGACCGGCTTCCTTGGGAGGCGCGAACAGAAAGGGCTTGCTCGATGCTGTTCGGGGAGGGCCGCTCGCAGCTGCGGCAATAGAGTCGGCGGCAGCCATCAGCGTGCAGCACACAAGTGTCAAAATCAGAGCCATTGCTTTCGTAGTGAACCTACTCACTTCTCGCGATCTCCCACCTAAAACCGGACAATGAGCGAGGCTTAACCTTAAAATGTCCCGTCATAAGTTGCAAGCCCTATTTTTCACTTAACTTCCTTGGTAAATTCACAGCGCTGTTTGATCAGCGGTGATGTGTCCGGATTGCCAATACCTTTGGCAATCAAGGCAATAACACGATCATCTGTATCATAACCCACATGGGCTTGCATGGGATTGGCAAGATCGGTCATACCAAAGGCATCCATGATTTTGGCTATGTTGATATTAACATTGGTGATCTTGGCACAGAGCCTGGAGTCAATATATTTTTCCGCAAATCCGGGCGGTATTCCATAACTTAACAGGTCATTCGGATCACTAAAGGCAATAATCTCTGTTTCGCTGAGCATGCGTTTTTTATAATCAGCGCCTTTAGGATCGCAATAATTCGCTTCCTGTCCCGCCACTTCGGGAAGCTCCCTGCCCAGTTGCAGCATAGGTAGCTGGTTGGATAGCATGAAAATGGGGATGCGCTGGGTTTGCAATGCCTGAATTGCTTTTGTAGAAAGGGTAACTTTTGTAGAAAGGGTAACTTTTTGGTTTGCAGAAAAATATTTTTCTGGCGCTGCCAGCAAGGAAGCAACGCGTTGCATACCATCAGTCACGATACGACTACCCAGGCTATGAGAAATAAACACATAATTATCACGAGCGATATGGTCGGCATTGGAATCGTTCAGTCCCATGCACATATGTTTACCACTTTTCGGAAGTTCCTCCCAATCGCCTGAAACCATCCAGCAGAATGACTGCGCGAATGCCGCCAGAATCGGCACTCTGCTTTGTCCCAGATAAATAATGGGATCGGGGCCAGTATCATTGCTGAATCTCTTCAACATGGCGTTGATCCTGGCTCTGCGGAAATCATATTCTCCCGAAGTATCGAAGTCCAGCAGTGCTTTTTCTTGCCGGGTAATTTCCGACCAGGTCAGCTCGTAAAAGGTAAGTTCTTGGCCGTTTTGCTCATTGAGAAGGTGGGTTACCCGCAAATTGCCGATATCCTTGCCCGGTAGCACAGGAGCATTCAGTTCAATATTTTTCTGGCCTTCCGAACGTACGTTCAGGTTTAATTTCTTGGCGAGTTTCTCCAGAAATTCGGTGGTATAGCCCGGTATATGATCGCCGACGCCATGGACAAACAGTACCTTGGTTCTTCCTTGTTTCTTGGTCAGATCGGCTTCAATGCCGGCAAAAGGCTTACCCCACACCTGGCATAGCCGGGTATCTTCATTTTCGGATTTTTCCAGGACGGCTTCCGCAGCGCCTTTACCAATACTGGCACAACCGGATAAAAGCATCGCAGTTGCAAGCGATGACAACAGCCATCCGGCTTTTACTGTGCATAATTTAGAACGTTTATTCATGATTTTTTATTCCAGGGTATTGTGTGTGGAGAGTGATTTGTTCAAAGGTTAGAGTAAAAATACTACATGGTTTTAACCAATGAACAAAGAAAAGACTGAATCGGCATGCTTTCCGGCTGCCAGCGAAGGTGGCTCTTATTTTTCAAGTGTCCTTCTGAAAAGTGGCAGTTTGGGTCGGGATAGTTGGCTTTTCTTCCGGCAAACTCTCGATATGCAGGGTCTGTGTGGGAAACGCAAAGCGCACAGCCTTCTTCTCTGCCAAACACAAAATATCTAAAAGAATCCGCTGCCGCTTGATAAGCTCGACCTCCCTGTCGGGTACTTTCACGAAAAAATTCAGCAGAATATCCAGGCTATGTGGCCCGAACTCGTAGAAAAATACCTGGATATTGTCTTTACGGGTGTCTGGATGAGTTTCAAGGATTTGTTTAATATCTTCGACAAAACCCTCGATTTTCTCAACGGACGTATCGTGGGTGAATTTAAACAAACGACACCAAAGTCCCATAGGATTTTGAACGGAGACAAGGCGTAAACTTATAATAGTAAGATAGTCAGGTGTGAATCTTGGTGGTCAAATCAAGACCAAGAGCTTTCATTACGGCAAGCGTGGTTTTCAAGGTCGGGTTTCCGTTCTCGCTAAAGGAACGGTAAAGTTGTTCGCGGGAAAGTCCAGTAAGTCCGGCAATTTGCGCCATACCCTTTGCACGAGCGACGACGCCAAGTGCGTGAGCTATGTAACCGGCGTCGTTCGTCTCAAACGCTTCGGCCATAAAGGTTGCCATTGCTTCGTCAGAAGCTAAATCCTCAGCGGGATCGTACGTTGTCAGTTTTTCAGCCATTTCATTCACTCCATTCAGCAGCCAGACGTTTTGCCGTCTTGATGTCATTTGCTTGTGTACTCTTATCGCCGCCGCACAGTAAAACGATGATCGTATCGCCTCGTTTGTGGAAATAGATGCGGTATCCGGGACCGTAATTGATGCGTAATTCGCTAATCCCTTGCCCCACAGGTTCCACGTCCCCGGCATGGCCGAAGCAAAGACGGTCTAAATGGGACGCTATCAAGCCTCGTACCCGCTCATCCTTAAGCTTCATTCTCCATTTCCTGAAAGTCTCCGTTTGCTTTATTTCGATCATTTCTTATTGTAGTTTATAAACTACAGAGTAACAAGGGTTATTTAGCATTCTTCAACCCATTCTTCTTAAGCCAGTTGTGTAGATTTGCTTCTGTCGTGTGGTAACGCTGCGCGATGAACCTTTGTGTCGAGCCGTTCGCCAATAGGCTCTCGATTTCCGGTCGGAAAGTATCCAGCTTGCTTTTGCCCGGCCCTTTTGGCCGCCCAAGGGTTAGACCCTGTTCTTTTTTGAAGCGTAGCGCTTCCTTGGTTCGCTGCGAAATGAGATCGCGTTCAATCTCTGCCGCCATCGAGAACGCCAGGGCAATAATCTTGCTCTGGATGCTGTCGTCCAGTTGCCAGCTTCCCTTCACAGAATAGACCCGGATACCCTTGCGCGTAGCAAGCGCCAGAATCTCCATGCATTCCAGCATGCTGCGGCCCAGTCTCGAAAGTTCAGCCACAATAATGGCATCACCCTCCTGCAATTCCTCTAACACCTGCGCGATTTGACGCTCCCGCCAGGGCTTTCGCCCGGAGGCAACCTCTTCGACAAAATTCACCTTGCCAAGATCGTGATGGTTAGCAAAGTGCAAGATATTCGCCTTGTTCTTCTCAAGATCCTGGTCGAGCGTCGACACCCGCAAATAAGCGACTGTTTTGCGATCTGAGGGAGTCTCTTTAGTCGCCATAATTACGTCATTCGATGAATACTGGAAATTTCAGCTTATAAGATAAGTATAGTGATCGAAATATCAAGCATTTTTGTCTAATTTTACTTATCGTATAAATGATCGTTTAAAGTATAAAGAATTTCTGTACATTTTTCATCTGGTGAGTTCGCCCCATGGCAAGAATGAAAATTTTCAACACACTGGAGGAGGAAGCATTCGAATCTCCACCAGTGTTCAACAGCGCTGAGCGCAAACGGTTTTTCTCCTTGCCCTTGTTGCTCGAAGATTCAATGGTGAACTTGCGGACGCCTATCAATAAAGTCTGTTTTCTAGTGGTGGCAGGCTACTTCAAGGCGCGGCGCAAATTCTTTGCCCGGCAGTTCCACCAGACGGATATTGAGTATGTCGCCCGTCAAATCGGCGTCGATCCATCTGAGGTTTTCATCGAGTCTTATAGCAAGGAAACCTATGCCCGCCATCAGCGAGCGATCCTAAGCTACTTCGGCTATAGCCGGTTCGACGAAGCCGCGAAGACCCTCATTACCAATGAGATTGCGGCTCTGATCCGCGTCCAGTTCCGGCCCAAGCTGGTTCTGCTGGAAATCATTCAGGTGCTGGCAGTTAAGAAAATTGCGATCCCCAGCTACAATGTGCTGGCCGACCTGATCGTCGCCGCTCTCAATAGACACCAACGCTCACTCAGCAAAATCATTGAGGCCTGCCTCACGGAAAATCAGCGTACCAATCTCGACACTTTGCTGGAAAAAGAACCCAGCAACGGCACCGAAGAGGGTTGGCGCTACCGCCTCACCTTGCTGAAAAAGTCTTATCAATCCACCCGGCCAGCGAAAATTAGAGCCAATTTGGCTGACCTGGATACCGTGCAGACACTGTATCTTGACCTCATGCCGGTTGTGCAGCGCCTGAACTTGAGCTACGAGAGCATCCGCTACTACGCCTATTCGGTCATCAAGGCTCAGATTCCCCAGGTCTCGCGCCGAGCGGACGAAGACCGCTTCCTGCACCTGATCGCCTTCATCGTGTATCAGACCTTCAAGCTGAACGACCTGTTGATTGATACCCTGTTAAGCGCCGTGCAAGCGGCAGTCAATGCCGCAGAGAAAGAACAAAAGGAAGTCTATTTCCGAGAACGCGATCAGCGTAATCAGTCCTTCGCCACGCTGGTTGAGCAGTTTCGGCAGAATGTTCAAGAGACACTATCGGCAATCAGGACTATCGTCGCCGATGCGAAACTGAACGACAGTCAGAAAGTTGTTTTGATCGACGGCGTGCTGAATGAGAAATCGGCCAAGCCAGCACAGGTCGAACAGCAAATCGACGAGTTCAAGCAATCTGCGGTAAACATTCAGCGGGGCCAAGACTACTTTGCGTTATTGGAAACACGGTCACTCAAATTGCAACACCGTGTTGCCGACATAGTGCGCCAGGTGCAGTTTGCGCCGAACTGTAGCAAGCCAGCATTGTGGGCTGCATTATGCCACTACCAGCAAAAGGAAGGCAACGTTGACAAGAGCGCTCCCGTGGACTTTCTGGCCGAGGATCAGCGCGCGGCACTGACCGCTGCCGATGGCAAATTTCGCGTTTCGTTGTACAAGGCGCTGTTCTTTGTCGAGGTCGCCGAAGCCATCAAGTCCGGTGCGTTGAATCTGCTGCACTCTGAAAAATTCCGCTCTCTCGATGAGTACATGATCCAGAAGGCGGATTGGGAAGCCAATCGGGCCGACTATCTGCAACGAGCTCAGCTCGAAGGCTTTGCCGACTGCAAGGCCACCTTAAAAGCTTTGGAAAAAGAGCTTGATGCCCGTTATCAGGAAACCAACCAGAACTTGATAGATGGCAAAAATCCTTACCTGACAATACGAGCTGACGGCAGCTTCCATGTGAGCACTCCTAAACAGGAAGAGGTGGAATGCTTGTCTCTTGGAACTTTCTTCCCGGAACGGAAATATATTTCCATGCTTGAAATGTTGGCGACAGTGGATCATGCCACCCATTTTCTCGATGAATTTGAGCATTGGCAGATCAAATATCAACGAGCCAGACCAGCAAAAAAGATTCTCTTTGCCGGCATCATCGGCTATGGCTGTGATATTGGCCATCGTAAACTGGCGCAAATTTCCAAGCAGATCGATGATGGCGAGTTGGATAACGCGGTCAACTGGTACTTCTCGCTACAGAACGTCCAGGGCGCCAATGATCGTATCCTGCGCTTGACCGACCGGATGAGCTTGCCGAACATCTACCGTAATCAGTCCAATGTGCTGCACACCTCCAGCGATGGGCAGAAAATCGAGGTGGCCGTGGACTCCCTGAACGCCAATTACTCTTTCAAATATTTAGGCAAAGACAAGGGCGCTAGCGCGGTGACGTTCATCGACATGCGCGATCTAATGTGGCATTCCATGGTGATCAGCTCTGCTGAACGGGAGGCCCCCTACGTGATCGATGGGCTGATGCACAACGACGTCATCAAGAGCGACATACATTCGACCGACACGCACGGCTACTCAGAAGTCATATTTGCGTCAACCTATCTCTTGGGTTTTGAGTTCGCACCGAGAATCAAGGGCGTTGGTCGGCAGCAGCTCTATGCTTTTAAACACCGTAAACATTACGAGGAACAAGGATACTTGCTACTTCCAGACCACTATATCCGAGAAAACCAGTTTGAGGATCAATGGGATGATGTTCTGCGCTTTATCGCAACCATCCGATTGAAGGTCACAACCGCCTCACAGCTTTTCAAGCGCTTGAATTCCTACTCTAAACAGCACCCGCTATACCGGGCCTTAAAGGAATTCGGTAAAATTCCGAAGTCGCTCTTCATTTTGAAATACTGTGACATTCTTGAATTCAGGCAGGCAATCGAGAAACAGCTCAACAAGGTCGAGAGCTCGAACAAATTTTCCAAGGCCGTTTCTTTTGGTCACAGCTCGGAGTTCATGCAAAGCGAAAAGGAAGACCAGGAGATTGCCGAAGCTTGCCGACGGCTGATCAAGAATGCTGCCGTGTGCTGGAATTACCTCTATCTCTCACAGGAGCTTGCTACTGAGAAAAACGAGAAGCGCCGAGCGGAACTGATCGCAGCGATTCGTAACGGTTCGGTCGCCACCTGGAAGCATTTCAACCTGCACGGGGAGTTCGATTTCTCAGATGAGCGAATGGTCGATTCAATGGGCTTGGCAGTTCCCAAAAATCCGGACTGGAAATCGGATTAAAATTGGGAAGCTCTGAATCGGTTCAAAGCTACGCCAGATATGGCTTTGAAAAAAATCCTATGGGACTTTGGTGTCGTTTGTTTAAATGCACCCTATCGTAGGTGAGATTGAGAACGGTCCTGACCTGCCGGTACTCGCGCAATTCCATATTGTCTATGGTGCTGTTCACCAGTTGGCTGCTAGGGATCGTCACGAGAGAGTTGTGAAACGTGCGAATCCGGGTGCTGCGAAAGCCCACGTTCTCGACGGTGCCCTCGATGCCCTGCACCTTGACAAAATGGCCTACAGCGAAAGGCTTCTCGAACATGATGATGAGCGACCCGAGAAGATTGGCGAGGGTTTGCTGCGCAGCCAGGGCGACCGCAAGACCGCCGACCCCGAGGCCGGCCAGCACCGAATAGGCGGGCAGTCCCATCCGGTCGGCCCCGGCGACCAGGATGGCAATCGCCGCGACAACGGTCACAAGCCGCATGACCAGACGGATAAGCTGGCTATCGATGCTGCTGTCCAGCAGTTTTTCCCCGAAGATCAGGCTCCCGGCAACCGCACCGCCAGCCACCCAAATCAGCCAGGTGAGAGCGAGAAAAAACACAGTCCAGAGGCGAACGCGTGCCCCACTCATAGATGATGCCCGAAGCGGTTTGAGTGGGTTCTCCTCATCCGCGTTGGCGGGCATGGGCCAAAATTGAAACACCCATAGTGCAAGAAGAACTACGACGAAGCAGGGGTTAGGTACGAAAAATGAGCGAGTGATCTTTGCTATCATGCTGCACAAATGTAGAACGAGGAGGACAACGGCATTAACGCAGCGTTAAGGTCTTTGCCGGTCCTATCAACATGGCGGCGCCGTGAAGGCCGACTTCGACTCGTGATTATTCTCCGCCAGATAAAGCCAGTGGCACCGGTATATGATCGTGAGAAAAGCCAGGTCCGGTTGAATTCACGTTGGCGGATATGAAGCTGTCTTCGGGCCGTTGTCATGCCCCGGTCGAACTCCGTATCGCCCTGTTTCCGAGTGACCGTGACCGACCCTGCGCTTTTATGAGACTGCGGTGTATCCATAAGCCGGGACTGAAAGAAAAAAAAGATCATTAACGGTCGCGTGCCTATCGATCAGGTGTCAGATGTCAAAAAAGTATTGAAACTTTACCAGTAAAAAGCATTGAATTCTACCAGAGAAAATTTATATATCATTAAGGTTTTTAATAGTGTTTTGTTGCCAAAATGTATTTACTCGCCAACATCTGTTAGCATTCCATATTTTCATTTGAGGTTTGCCATGAAACTGTTTAGCCGCATCGCACTTTTTTTGTTTGTTGTAGTCGCCATCATTGGATGCGCATCAAGCACCATCACCTCACGCCAGGAATACCGGGGTGGAAAGATCGCCCGGCCCGATCACATTATCGTTTATGACTTTGCCGCGACACCCGACGATGTACCAGCCGAGTCTGCAATTGCGGGCCAATATAGTGAACATAGCACGCCACAAACGGCCGAGCAGATCGCGACCGGCCGTCAGGTGGGTGCTGAAATCGCAAAAGTTCTGGTTGAGGATATCCAAGCCATGGGACTGCCGGCAGAGCGGGCTTCGAGTCAAACTTCGCCACAAATTGGTGATCTTGTGATCAAGGGTTCTCTCCTTTCGATCGATGAAGGCAGCGCTGCCAAACGCGTCGCCATCGGCTTCGGCTCCGGTGCTTCCCAGTTGAAAGTGGCGGCGGAAGGTTACCTAATGACAGACCGTGGGCTCCGGAAACTCGGCTCCGGCACCGCGGATACCAGCGGAAGCAAAGCGCCGGGCGCGGGTCTGGGGGTTGTCGGGGCCGTTGCGACCGCCAATCCTGCCGGCCTCATCATCAGTAGCGGGATGAAAGCATACGGTGAGGCCAGCGGCAGCAGCACAATCGAAGGCAGGGCCAAGGATATGGCCAAAGAAATCGACGAGGTACTCCAGGTAAAGTTCAAGGAACAGGGCTGGATCTAATCGGGTAAGGCCAACAGCGCAGGTTAGGTTGATGCCTGTCCTGAGCCCTTCGGCTGCGCTCTTCGGCAATGCTCAGGGGAGCCTCAGGAGAGCCTTGTCGAAGGGCTGTTCCAACCCTATATTTACTGCACCAATATGTTTTATTGATTTATTCGAAAAACCGCAGCAGTGGCCGCGTGCAGTGTAACGATAACGTGACCCACCACCTCAAAGGCTACGCATGATGGTGTGCATAGCATATCCTGGTCGCAACCATAGAGCTTAATGAGGTTTTTTATGCCTATATCTCGATTCAATCGCGGATGTTAGCGCGTATTCTCGCTAACAATCTTATTCCATGTACCAAACAACTTCAGGGCGAGGGCTTTGTCAAGAGCCTGCTCAGACCTATCGCTATTGAAGATGTGTTAAGATTGGCTGGATCAGGGTGGAGGCACCCGACGAGTTTTTGGCCTTATTGAATTGGGATAAAACGGCAGGAGGCAGTCTCTTCCATATCCACCAAAGCGAAAAGCAACCGGACATGGCTTTTGTTACGATACCGTATCGTGGGCAATGGTTCTATCTGACGGATAACGATCTGGAGTCGAAGTCTACCTTTATGCTGCTGACCCAGTTGTTCCGTCTGCAAGCGGGAGCCGCCAAATCGGTCGGGCCGACGTTAACACTCCCTGTGCGTTAAGGAATATGCATGAATTAGCTTGAACGTCTTACTTCCTCTCCCACCGGTAGCAAAGGTATCTACACAAGTGGGTGCTCCTTCTCCCTTGCTGGAGAAGGCTGGGATGAGGGGGGATATAACCAGTTGATTTTATTCTCCTCACCCCAACCCTCTCAAGCAAGAGAGGGAGCCTGGCACTGTTGCAACCCATTGTTTTTACTATGCAGAAAAGTTGTGTAGATACCTATGCACCGGTAGGGTTGGGGAGAAGGGATATAATAATCAAGTTATTTCATCCAGCTTTCTAAGCTGGAATTTTTTGGAGATACTGGAGAGTTTCAGCGGCAAGCTTTCCTGTCGCTTGTTCCAATGGGCAGCAATGTTAAACTTCAGTCCTCTTTTTATTAGGTCGATAAAATGCTTCAATTTATAAAACAGTGCTGCATCGTTAGTAGTCGAGTTGGGTATAGGTCGAAAATTCCAGGCATAATCCGGGTTCTCATAAGCCTATTGATGCTGCTGGTGTTAACCCCGACTTCAGCAGCGCCTTCATCCCCGCTTATGAGTGGCATAATGAAACAATCCTCCGGCAAACCCGAAACGGTTAAGTCCGGGATCAATCCTGCCGCGCTTGTCGAGGATATCAAGAAAAAACTTGCCGAAACCAACGAGAAGCGTGCTCTTATGCCGCCGGAGGAGGAAACCGTGGCGCCTTCAACTGAGGTTGGCGTGGACAATATGACTAAACGCAGGTTATATCTCAAGCAGTTGGCTTATACCTATGAGGCGCTGCTTTCTCGCCTGGAAAATTTGCAGGCGGGTCTGAAGCGCCGCATCGAACTGGAAAAAGAAGCCACCGACTGGTCCGGATTCAGTGAGCAGTCCGCCCATCCCTTTCTAAGAGCAGATGAGCTTGAGGAGTTAGTTCGAACACTCAGCAAACGCCATGATGAAATTGAGTCCTGGATCGATGCGATTGATGCGACGGGGCTACTGATTGTAAATACCGTCGAGAATTCCACAGTCAAACTTAGGCAGGCAGACGAGGCTGTAGAGCGAGCCAAAAATTCACCTGACCTGCAAGCCCTTCTGAGTAGTGATCGTGATCTGTTGTTGCTGCAAAATCAGATGGATGCGGCGCGTGCCATCGGGTTTCAGATTGAAAAACAAACGGTTCAGGAAGAATTGGTGGAAACCAGGGCACGCTTGCAACTGGCTACTAAACAGCTCGGCGTGGCATCAGAGCATGTAGAGTTGACGCAGCAAGATCTCGAGCAAGTACACAAAAATATTGAAATTGAAAGCCAGCATATTATCCACGAGCTTAATTATTTGGTATCCGAGTTTGAAGCTCTCAATCAGGGAAAACCTGTGCCGGATATCACAGGAAGAGCAGCACAACCGCAATTAGCAGAGCCGGCAGCGATTGAACAGTTACGCCAGGCGCAACGGGAAAACGCCGACATTAAACAGCTGATGCTTAGCAGAATACTGGCTTATCTGGAGCTGAAGCGGGATATTTGGAATTTTCGCTGGGCTTATGCCAAGGTGACTGATCATGAAAAAGCCAGAGAGGCTTATGACAAGATTGCCAAGAATCAGGTATTTCTGAAATCTGTTCGTGATTATATCAGCAAGCTTCGCCAACGCGTTCTCGAACGCGTCACCGACCAGGCTGTTAAGGAAATCAATTTCGGTGTAACAGTTACCGAGTCTCATATTTTGAGAAATGAGTTAAGAAATCTTGATCTTGATCAGGTGGTTTCCTATTCACGGCTGTTGGGGGCAATTGAATCAACAGAAAACTTGCTGGATCGCTGCAAGCTGGAACTGGACGCAAGGTTTCGGGTTATCTCTTTTACCGACCACCTGAAGGAAGCTTTTTTTACGGCCCGCGACTTTTTATCTCAGGTTTGGACGTTTGAACTCTTCGCAGCCCAAGACACCATCGAGGTTGATGGACAACAAATTAGCGGCAAACGGAGTATCACCGTTGATAAGGTTGTGACGGCCTTGGCGATACTGATCTTTGGCTATATGATTGCTGTCCGCTTGGCAAATCTGATCGAACGCCTCTCGGTGACGCGATTCGACATGGACCCTAGCCAGGCCCATATTGTGAGACGCTGGATCATGTTTCTTCAGGTCATGATTCTGGTGGTAGCAAGTATGATGGTGGTCAGGATTCCATTGACGGTCTTCGCTTTTATGGGCGGCGCGGTAGCTATCGGCGCTGGCTTCGGTATGCAGAACCTGCTCAAGAATCTGATCAGCGGCCTTATGTTACTCATAGAGCGGCCCTTTCGGCCGGGGGATATGGTCGAAGTTGGCGGTGTCCGAGGGCGCGTCACGGACATCGGGGTGCGCAGTTCGCACATTCTCGAAGCAAACGGTATTGAGACATTGATTCCTAACAGCACCTTTATTGAACAGAATGTCACCAACTGGACGCTGAGCGATCAATCGGTTCGCATCGTGGTCAATATCGGCGTTGCTTACGGCTCTCCAATAAAAGAAGTAACCCGGTTACTCCTTGAAGTGGCCGAACGGCATGGACTGGTTCTCAACGAACCTGCGCCATTTGTATTATTTGAGGATTTCGGCAGCGACGCATTGCTCTTCGGCTTGTATATCTGGATTGAACTCAAGCGAGATGTGTCCTGGAAAGTTATCACCAGCGACCTGCGTTACATGATCCACAAGACCCTGGATGAGCATGGTATCGTGATTGCCTTTCCACAACGGGATATTCATATTGATGCCAGCCGGCCTCTGGAAATTCGAGTGCTTGCCGATGCGCCAGAGACCGGGAGTGTAAAAGGGTAACTTTTTCATGTGTGCAGATTAAGACTTTTATGGTTTTTATGCTCTTTTGGTTGAGTCAAAATCGATCGTAATCCCGAATAAATAATGATACGCTAAATAAGTCTATTCAAATTTAACAAATTAGAGGGTTTTCCATATGAAACGAAAATTGCTAAGTTTTATCGCTATGCTGGGTATCTTATTACCCGGATTAGCAAGTTCTGCCGTTACTGAAGATGATTTCAAGGCGAAAACGACGCGCAATTTAATAAATCTTTGCACGGTCTCTCCCCAGGATAAGCACTATGAGCAGGCCATTCATTTTTGTCATGGCTATTTGGTCGGCGCCTATCAGTACTCTCTTGCTGAATCTTTGGACGATCCGAACAAGTCATTAGTCTGTTTTCCTGAACCCAAACCCACGCGCAATGAGGCGATCGCTTTGTTTGTTGCTTGGACACAGAAGCATCCCCAATTCATGTCTGAAATGCCGGTAGAAACCGAATTCAGATTTCTGACTGAAAAATGGCCTTGTAAAAAATAGTAATAAAGGGGAATGGAACATGAAAAAATTTGCAATTTTAGTGTTGGCGGTATTGTTCATTAATATAGCCGGATGCGCCGGGATGTCAGATACTCAACAGCGTACTATGACGGGCGGATTAGGCGGAGCCGCTGGCGGCGCTGTTATCGGTGCCATAGCGGGTAACGCCGGTATGGGCGCGCTTATTGGTGGTGCAGTAGGTACCGCCGGCGGGTATTTATATGGTAAACATAAAGAAGCTGAACAGAAAGCTTATCAGCAAGGGCGGAAAGATGCCCAATCTTCTCACTAAGGAATAGGCATGAAATAATTTGCACAAGTATGTGAAATAATTTCCCTGTGTAGGGTTTATCCACTCAGGGTAAATGAATTTGCCCCTCCAAAAGCCAGGCTCGAGCTTGATACAGTTTGTGACTATGTTGCAATTTTGTAAGAAATTGTTGCACATTAACCACTCGCCGCGTAAAATTATAAGTAATTTGGCAACCGCCTTTATCATTCAAAGGCTTCTGCTCCCCAAGGAATCCAATAGATCAGGTTCTATCATTAGCGTTCCTTAATGCATACCTATATCCAGATCGAGTTATGAATACGACGAATACCGAAAAAACCGTTTCTCCCGGCAGAGCGCCAACTAAAATGCCTGGCGCATTGCCGCTTTTAGGGCACATGCTCGAATTTGGCAAAAATCCCTTTGATTATATGATGACACTTAGAAAAACACTGGGAGAAATCGGTGAATTCCGTATGTTTCATCAAAAAATGGTGTTGATGACCGGCCCTGAAGCCAATGAAGCTTTTTTTCGCGCGCCTGACGCTCAACTGGATCAAAGTCAGGCGTATAAAATCATGACGCCTATTTTTGGCAAAGGCGTGGTTTTTGATGCGCCGCCTGATAAAAAAGATCAACAGCTGAAAATGCTGATGCAGGTGTTGCGCGATAAACCGATGCGTGGTTATGCTCAAGTGATAGTTAAGGAAGTCGAACAAATGATTACTCGGTGGGGTGATGCCGGCGAAATTGATTTGCTTGAGTTTATGAAAGAACTCACCATTTATACCTCCAGCCACTGCCTGCTTGGCGATGAGTTCCGCTATGAGCTGAATGAAGAATTTGTAAAAATTTATCATGATCTTGAAAAGGGCTTGAGTCCTCTGGCTTTTGTTTTTCCTTATCTGCCCTTGCCGGTATTTCGCCGCCGTGATAAAGCGCGCGCCAGACTGCAGGAATTAGTTTCCGGTATTATTGCCAAAAGAGCTCAGAAACCGGAAAAAAGTGAAGATGCGTTTCAAATACTCATTGATTCGAGCTATGACGACGGCACTCGCCTATCGGCTCATGAAATAACCGGCATGTTAATCGGTACGATATTCGCAGGGCACCATACAACCGCCGGGACAGCGGCCTGGACCCTGTTGGAATTGGCGCGCCGGCCTGAACAGTTGGAACTGGTATTGAATGAACTCGATGCACACTTCGGCGCTGATGGCGAAGTCACTTTTCAATCTTTACGCGAAATTCCGGCATTGGAAAATGTCATTAAAGAAGTGTTGCGCTTGCATCCGCCGTTGATTTTTTTGATTCGCAAGGTCATGCAGGATTTTCATTTTAAAGGCTATACAGTCAAGGCCGGAAAATATGTTTGCGCTTCGCCGCGCGTTTCCCATCGCATCGCAGATGTTTTTCCGGATCCGGAAAAGTTTGACCCTGAGCGTTATTCGGAAGCGCGCCACGAAGATGCCATACCTTTCAGCTGGATTGCCTTTGGCGGCGGCAAACACAAATGCAGCGGCAACGCTTTTGCCATGTTGCAACTCAAAGCTATTTTCAGCATTCTATTACGCCGGTATACTTTTGA
The DNA here is from genome assembly GCA_028714175.1 of Methylococcales bacterium. Taxonomy (GTDB): domain Bacteria; phylum Pseudomonadota; class Gammaproteobacteria; order Methylococcales; family Methylomonadaceae; genus JAGXGJ01. The sequence goes on along the minus strand of JAQTMV010000010.1, from coordinate 23,823 downwards.
ACTGATCGACGATAAGGACACTTATCAGGATGATTTTACCCAAATGGTGGTGCAGCCAGTATCGCCATGTCTTGTTCGTTACATCAAACGCACGTTCATTATAGAAACTGTTTCTGAGTCAACTGCAAATAACGCACAGGAAAGTGCACATACTACTACTGGTACCGGCTTTCACATAAAAATCGACAGGGAGCTTTGCCAGGGTCATGCAACCTGCATGGCTGAAGCTCCTGAACTTTTTCAAGTAGACGATGCCGGCGCTGTGACTATCCTGCAAAAAACCCCGCCGTTGGATTTGTTGGAAAAAGCCCTGCAAGCCGAAAAATATTGCCCAACCAAAGCAATTATTGTGAACTCAAATGAACTCGAAACAGAGATAGATAATGGCCGCATATCCCAGAGCAGAACTTGAAGAAATGGTTGAACGCTGGTTGCAGGCGAATCGTGATGCTGAAAAAGAAGGTAACTGGCCCAAATACTTAGGAAAGATGTATACCGAGACGGCTGAATATCGCTGGAATATCGGGCCTAATGAAGAATTTGTAGCACGTAGCCGTAAAGAGATAGAAGAATGGGCTTTAGGCGTACAAATGGAGGGTTTTGAAGAATGGCGTTATCCATACCACCGCATTTTAATCGATGAAAAACAGGGCGAAGTGATAGGGTTATGGCGACAAGTGTCGCCGGCGCTGCGTGAAGACGGGTCGCATTATGAAGTAGCAGGTATAGGCGGCTCCTGGTTTCGTTATGGCGGCAATTTTAAATGGGAATGGCAACGGGATTTTTTTGATTTAGGCAATGTGAAAGCCCTGTTTTTTGAATTGGCCGCCGACGGCAAACTCGGCCCTGCGGTTAAAAGAAAAATAGGCAAATTGGCCAAAGGGCAATTGCTTCCCGGCCATGAGCGTTTACGCAAACCGCCCGGTTTATGGAAAAAACTGAAGGGCTTGTTGGCAATGGTACGTATTGCCCTGTTTAATAAATAAAAATCCATGCTGTATGTAAAATCTTCCTGGAAAAACTGGCAACTGCTCACTGAAAAGGGGCGGCAAATTTGGGCGTTCAAGCTCGGCTCAAACACTATCAATGAGCATCTGCAAAATGCCGATAACATCTCAAACGAAGAAATAACACAGTTTGCTGAAGATTTTCAGTTTGATTCCTTCAACAATCCCAATTCCGGCGACAAAGTTTACAGACACACCGCCATTAACGCAAAGTATCAGGAATTTGCCGGGCAAATACCGCAATCGGAGAACCCCGAAGAGCAAAAAGTCGCTGATGCGCTGGTCAAGGGTATAAATTACTTTGCTTGCCTGCAAAGCGAGGACGGTCATTGGCCGGGTGATTACGGCGGCCCGCTATTTCTTTTACCCGGACTGCTGATTGCCTCATATATTTCCGATACGCCGTTTCCCAAAGCTCACCAGGAAATGATGAAGCTTTATTTATTCAATCATCAAAATAAAGATGCCGGCTGGGGTATGCATATCGAGGGTGAATCGACGATGTTTGGTACCGTCATGCAATACGTGTCATTGCGTATTCTGGGGGTAGATAAAAATCATCAGCAATTGATTAACGCCAGGGCGTGGATCAAAAACAATGGTGGTGCATCCGGTATCCCTTCCTGGGGAAAATTCTATCTGGCTGTTTTGAATTTGTATGACTGGCAAGGATTTAATAGCCTGTTTCCTGAGATGTGGCTTTTTCCCCAATGGCTGCCGTTGCATCCCTGGCGCTACTGGTGCCACAGCCGCATGGTTTACTTGCCGATGGCCTATTGCTATGCTCAACGAATTAAAGCGCCTGAAAATGAACTGATATTGTCATTAAGAGAAGAAATTTATAATGAAGATTTCAGCTCTATTAACTGGCCGGAACAGCGCAATGCCGTGTGCGAAAAAGATTGTTACACAACACCATCTCCGGTTCTGAAGTGGATGAACTTTTTCACTAATTACTATGAAAAATTCAAATGGCCCTGGTTAAGAAAAAAGTCCACGGACTATATTTTAAAATACCTCAATGCTGAAGATGAACAAACTAGCTATCTCAATATAGGCCCCGTCAATAAAGCCATTAATTCTATTTGTATCTGGCATGTTCACGGCAAAGATTCTGCGCAGTTTAAAAAGCATGTGGCGCGTTGGTATGATTATTTATGGGTTGCTGAAGATGGCATGAAAATGAGTGGCTACAACGGCTCACAGCTCTGGGATACCGCTTTTGCAACCCGCGCGATGCTGGAAAGTGACTTGGGCAAGTTATTCCCTGCGACGATTGCAAAAAGTTATCAGTTTCTGGAGCTATCGCAAATACGAGCTGAACACTCAACTCATGCCGAGTTTTTCCGTCATCCAATGCTAGGCAGTTGGCCTTTTTCAACGGCTGAACAAGGCTGGCCGGTTGCCGATTGCACGGCGGAAGGTTTAAGCGCCACTTTAGCTATTCATCATTCAGGCCTGGTTAAACCGGCAATTGATGAACAGCGTATCAAACAGGCGGTTGACATTATCCTGTCTTACCAGAATAGCGACGGCGGCTGGGCAACTTATGAACTGACACGCGCACCAAAATGGCTGGAAAAACTCAATCCTTCCGAGATATTTGCCGATATTATGATTGATTATTCCTGGACCGAATGTACTGCGGCCTGTGTTATTTCTTTGCTGGAAATTCAGGAAACTTATCCTGGCTTTAAAAGCATTGAAATACGCAAAGCAATTAGTGCAGGACTCGATTTTATCCTCAAGCAACAAAAGCCTGATGGTTCCTGGTATGGCGGCTGGGCGGTTTGTTTTACCTATGCTACCTGGTTTGGCGTGGAAGCGCTCAGTAAAGCCAACAACAAAGGTTATCATGACGAGGCTGTTTTAGAAGCTAGCATAAACAAGGCCTGCGCCTTTTTAGTAGATAAGCAAAAAGAGGATGGCGGCTGGGGGGAGACTTTCGAATCGTGTTCCAAGCTGTTTTATACCGAAGCGGCAACGTCACAAGTGGTTAATACCGCGTGGGCGTTGCTGGCACTGATGGCCGCTAATTTTGGCGATAAAGGGGTTATCGAAACAGGTATCAATCTATTGTTGAGCAGACAAACCGGCATAGGCGATTGGCCTCAGGAACATATTTCCGGAGTTTTTAATTATAACTGCATGATAACCTATGCAAACTATAGAAATATCTTTCCTATCTGGACGTTTAGTCGATACTGTAGACAGTCTGTTAAGGGATGATAAATGATCAACGCAGTTAAAGTATTTGTATCAAGTGGCTCTATATGAAATCAGAATTTGACATTTGCATTATCGGCGCAGGCATGGCGGGCGCCACCATTGCCGCTTATCTCGCTCCCAAAGGCATTAAGATCGCGCTAATTGATCATTGCTTTAAGGAAAAAAAACGTATCGTCGGTGAATTGTTGCAACCCGGAGCCGTGTTGTCGCTTGAGCAAATGGGTCTTGGGAATTTACTTGATGGTTTTGATGCGCAGCCAGTTGAAGGTTATTCACTGCTGCAAGGCGACGAAAAAATAACTATTCCTTATCCGGATCACTATAAGGGAATGGGCTTGCATAATGGACTGTTTTTACAGAAAATCAGGGCCTCCGCTCTTCAAAATGAATCAGTCAAGCAAATACATGGCAAGGCATTACATCTGCTGGAAAATGAACGGCATGAAATTATTGGCGTTAGTTACCGGGAATCGCTCACCTCCGAGATAAAGTCTATTCATGCGCCCTTAACCATTACCAGCGACGGCTTCTTCTCAAATTTTAGAGAGAGTCTTAGTAATAATAAAAAATCGGTGACTTCTTATTTCATTGGCTTGATTTTAAAAGACTGTGAAATGCCTTTTCCAAAACATGGGCATGTGTTTTTATCGGGACCGACACCGTTCATCTGTTATCCCATTTCCAGTCATGAAGTCAGAATTTTAATTGATTTTCCAGGCGAACAACTGCCCAGAAAATTGTTGCTGCAAGAACATTTGGAAGCCAATGTAACACCTTATATCCCCGAATGTATGCGTAACAGCTATGACCAGGCCTTGCAGGAAAGCGGATTTAAGGTCATGCCCAATCATTATATGGCGGCAAAACCGATAATACGGAAAGGCGCGGTGATGCTGGGCGATGCGCTTAATATGCGCCATCCCTTAACTGGCGGCGGATTGACTGCGGTATTCTCGGACATACAAATATTGAGCGCGCATTTATTGGCTATGCCTGATTTCTATAATACCGATTTGATTCACAAAAAAATCGAAGCATATTACCGTGACAGGCAGCACGCCAATGCCAATCTCAATGTTCTTGCCAACGCGCTGTACGGTGTGATGTCTAATGACTTGCTTAAAACGGCGGTATTCAAGTACCTGCAGTGCGGCGGCGCTAACGCGCAGGAGTCGATTGCCATCTTGGCCGGCCTGAACAGGAACCATTATTCTTTGATAAAACAATTCTTTTCCTTGGCGCTTTTTGGCGCCTACGACTTGGTACGTGAAAACATAGCGAATCTACCCAAGGCAACAAAAATCTTGTCCGATGCCCTCACCATCATCAAGCCCCTGGCTAAAAACGAGCTTTCGCTAGCGGCGGTTGTTAGCGGTTATTTCAAGAAATAAATTCCGGCTTGTTTCAACGTTTTTCGCTCTGATAAATATCCCCAAAACCGCCGTTGATCATCAAATTAAAGCAGGAGTTGCTGCCGGATAACTGTCACTACACCATCCATTTCAATAAAAAATCCAAGCTTTCATAATCTGTTTTAGCCTATTCCAGCGTTACCATATCATCAGGGAAGCCAATCAAATATTGGCTTAAGTGCATTGAAAACAAAACAAAAGATATTCTTTTGTAATATGGTAAAATTTCCGGTCATCGGAGTCCTTAGCCAAAGCTTACAATCTGGAATTCTCTGTGTTGCACTATGCCAGTGCATGCCCTTGAATGATCCTGTGTTGTTTGAGTTTTGGAGCGGAACGATATAGCAAAGGGTGCTGAGTCGCTCTCCTTAATACAACTTTTGTCTAACCTCACACTTTACAATTCTTATGAACAAACCCAAAAAAGTCGCAATTCTTACCGCGGGTGGTCTGGCGCCGTGCCTGAACTCAGCTATTGGCAGCCTTATCGAGCGTTATTCTGAAATCGATCCATCCATTGAAATTATCTGCTACCGTAGCGGCTACAAAGGGCTGCTGCTTGGCGATTTTTATTCCGTCACTCCGGCAATACGTGAAAAAGCCGGACTTCTGCACCGTTTCGGCGGATCGCTGATTGGCAATAGCCGCGTTAAACTGACTAACGTAAAAGACTGCGTAAAACGCGGACTGGTCCAGGAAGGCCAGGATCCGCAAAAAGTGGCTGCCGACCAATTGGTTAAAGATGGCGTGGATATTCTCCATACCATAGGCGGCGACGATACCAATACCGCTGCTGCGGATCTTGCCGCGTTCCTCGCTAAAAACAATTACGGCCTCACCGTTATCGGTTTGCCCAAAACGGTTGATAACGATGTTTTTCCCATCAAGCAATCGCTGGGCGCCTGGACGGCAGCAGAGCAGGGTGCACGTTACTTTTGGAATGTTGTTGCCGAAAACAACGCCAACCCACGTATGCTGATTGTCCATGAAGTGATGGGGCGCAGTTGCGGCTGGCTCACCGCCGCCACTGCTCAGGAATACCGTAAGTTGCTTGATCGCGCCGAATGGTTGCCTGAGCTCGGCCTCGATCGCAATGCGTTTGAAGTCCATGGTATATTTATTCCGGAAATGACGATCGATATTGCCGCCGAAGCCAAACGTCTTCGCGCCGTAATGGACAAAGTAGACTGCGTTAATATCTTCGTTTCCGAAGGCGCCGGCGTTGAATCCATCGTCGCCGAAATGCAGGCCAAGGGCCAGGAAGTGCCGCGCGACGCTTTCGGTCATGTAAAGCTCGATGCCGTCAACCCAGGCAAGTGGTTTGGTGAGCAGTTCGCGCAAATGCTCGGTGCCGAAAAAACACTAGTGCAAAAATCCGGCTATTTTGCCAGAGCCTCCGCGTCCAATGTTGAAGACATCCGGCTGATCAAGTCTTGCGCCGACCTTGCTGTCGAATGCGCCTTACGCCGTGAATCCGGCTTAATAGGTCATGATGAAGACCGTGGCGGCGTTCTGCGTGCGATTGAATTCCCGCGTATCAAAGGCGGCAAACCTTTTGATCTCGATACGCCCTGGTTCAATCTTACCCTTGCTGAAATTGGTCAGGCCAAGGGTGCTAAAGTTGCGGTAGGTCACTAAGCTATTCAAGCGGTCCGCAGGTTGGGTTAGCGATAGCGTTAACCAATATTTGGCGCTTCGATGTGTTGGGTTACGGCTTTCGCCTAATCCAATCTACACATTACTACCGAAAAAGCAATTAACAACTCTGGAACATCTATGGCTACCTGGCTGGAAACTTGTCAACAACAACTTGCACGGTTAGAAATAACCTCGGTACTGGCGGATAAATTGGTGACGCTGTGTAACAAAACGAGCGAAGACATTGCCCCCGAACTGGTGCAAAAACTCAACGCCGAACACACGCGATTAAACCGGCAACTGGAGCGATTACATGCCAATCGTTTTGAAGTCGCTGTTATTGGTTTGGAAAAAGCCGGCAAGAGTGCGCTGCTGAATGCCTGGTTAGGGCAAGAGATTCTGCCTTCTGCACGCGAAAGATGTACGTTCACCAGTACAGAAATCTGGTCGGCCCAGACTGAACAGGATCAACTACTGTCTATTCAATACTACAGCAAGGAAGAGATAGGCAAACTCCAGCAGCAAAGGAAAGATGCGCTGGCGGGAACATTGGGCGATAAAGAAAGGAAGGAAATACAAGAGGATTTTGATGATACTGAAAAAAATCTGAATGCCATTTACGAGTTTACCAGACAAAAAAATGGCTTTACTCAAAAATTTATAGATATTAGCGAAATTAATGAACAATTGCAGTCTGCAGTTTTCAAAAATCGTGCACAGTCTTTAGCCATTAAACGTATTCAACTCAAAACAGTCCGCTTAAGAAGTGATCGGGATATTATTTTTCATGATGTTCCCGGTTTTAATTCGGGCATTCAGATGCACTCGGAACAAGCGATTGACCGGCTAAAGGACTGCGATGCGATTATTTATGCCAAGGAAATGAAACAGCCTTCAATTACCGGGCCGGAAAAAGAAATATTGGTCATTGCTGACTCTGAAGATCCCAGCATTAAAGTGTCAGACAAAATTTTTGTTGTGCTAACGCAAGCGGATGCTATGGATGACCAGATTGATTTTAAGGAAACCCTGGCAAAACACAGAAATTATTGGCCAGCTGTTCCCGAGCGACGAATGATACCCGTTTGCGCGCGCGCTCACCTGGTTGAATTCGGCTTACCTTCGGAAGATACGCTAAGACGCACCAGGAGCGCTGACGATAAATTGAAATTAAAAAAATTGGGAATCACTGATGGCATACTTTTATTAAAAGAAACGATCAATAATTATATTGACCATGATCGGGCAGGGGTATTGGAAAAACGTTGTGATGCTTTGGTCAGCAATATACGCCAGTATGCCGGCGATATTGTCGGAAAACTTGAACCCGTTTATGGCGGGATAGCCGATGGCGATATAGAAGAAGATGACCTGCTGGGCAAAGATTTTAATCAATGGTGGGGACGCGAATGGCAGCGCATCAAAAAAGATTTTGATGTCTGGTATGCCGAAAGCATTCAAGGCCGTAAGGAAGCCGATGCGCCGGGCGCCGAGCATCAGGAGCTGGCGACTTTACATGCGGCTTATGATGAAAAAATTGAAGCTCTGCTTTCCAATCTTACGACGGGACAGATGGATGAATTAAAACGTATCTATACGGCTGGCAGAACGATTTCCATGCCCGACCCGCGCGAAGGTAATTACAAAATTCGCGAAGAACTGTTTAGAGAAATTCAGCAAAAATTTGAAACCGAGCTGACTGATCAATTAGCGCAATCATTGCAAGTGCTGATCGATCAAATCGTCCAAAAAACCCAGTCGCTGCTGTGGGAGACCGAAGATGTGCGTAAAGCCTTGCTAAACGCTGATGAAAGTATCGAACAGGCACGCATAAGACATGGTTTTCAAGTGTTGTTTTTACGTTTTGGCCGCGTTGCAGTTGAAGCCTTTATAGCGAAACCTTTGCAAGCGCGCGAACGCCTGTTGAATGAACGTTCAGCCGAAATTAAAACCCTGGAAGCCTTTTACCAGGGCGCGGATGCTAATAAACAGGATGTCACCCATTATTTGCGCTATGGCTTGTGGGCAAATAAAACCATGGTTCCGCCCGCAGTCGGGAGAACTGTCAAAACAGCGATTAAAGCGGCGATTAGTCAGGACATGACCAATTCATTGTCTACCGAGCAGGCTAATCCGGCCAGGAAAATATCGGAAGAACAGGAAAAATTACCCGAACCCGTTAATTTTGAGCAAGTCGTTGAAGAAATTAATGGCGATTTAGCCGCTCTAAAAGACTATCTGAAAAATAGCGTGTTTTATGCCGCAGGGTTTGTTACCTATTGTAATCAGGAGCTGGAGCGGATTCGTAATCGCTTTAAAGAGATGGAAGACAATGACAGACAATGGATAGGCCTTATCCGCACAGCGGTTAAATATGAAAGAAATCCCAATATTCCGTATAACATTGTACATTCCAGACGTGATTTTCGAATGCGCCGTGAAATAGCATTGGAGCTTAAGGAAGTTAGGGAAAGCTATTCACAGGTATATTAGTTGGTTCGCTGGGCAACACTTTTTCTCACTAGCTGATTGGAGAAATGACAGATACAACAATATCCCTTCAGAAACAGCAGCGGTTGAAATAAACCAGTAGCAATGGTTTGTTTCAACCGCTGACATTTCCCCCTTCTCTTTAAAATCATCCATGCTCTGCCATGAGGCTTGATTTTACTCATATTATTTAATTAAATAAATTTGGCATGGAAATAGCTGACTAATTTGTAAGTTCTTTCCAAGGACTGCCCATGTTCATTATTGAGAATTTTTGATGAATCTTGGGGAAAATATTAAATTAATTAATAGGAGCGTCATTACTATGATATTAGATATTATTCTTACCGGTATTTTTGGCATAGCAGTTGCTTGTGCTTATGTGTTTATCAAAAATATACCAGCTCATAAGTAAGGCTAATTACTAAAAGACAGAAATGTTTTTAAAAACCAATTGCTTGCAATTTTCTCAATAGCAAGTAGCTCACGGGGTGGGCAATATTCTTTTGCCCCTCCATTAAGGGTGCCGTTTAGGAGTGGGCATGAGTTTATTTTCTGCATCAAGCATCATGTTAATAGCATCAATCAAGTGAAAAAACGAGACTGGTTACCTCGGCATGAAGCATATTATCAGTCTCATGGTAATAACCATGCGGCCATGAGTATCGATAGCTTTCACCTTCCGCATAAAATTGTGTGAATGATGGATAATCATCTTCTTTTTCAGCCCTCCTTTAAATACTTGCTGACTGGCCATTAACAGATACTTCGTTCACTGCCGATCAGGTAGCTTAGAAAACGATAAAGAGAGTGTTACAATGGGCGCTGTCAACCCCATCATTACGCAGAATATCAGTGGATTCAAAATTCTCTTCCTTGTTTTCCGAAGTGTCGCCGACACGGCTACGTGAAATTCCCTATAACTATACGTCTTTTTCCGACCGTGAAATCGTCATCCGTTTGCTGGGTGAAGAGAACTGGCAGCTTCTGGAATCGTTACGTCACGAACGGATAACAGGCCGTTCCGCGAAGATGCTTTTTGAGGTGCTGGGCGATATTTGGGCGGTGCAGCGCAATCCTTATCTTGAGGACGATCTGCTTGATAACCGCAAACGCCGCCGGGCATTACTGGAAGCGTTACGCCACCGACTCCGGCAGATGAAGAAACGTCAAGCCGAACATGAAAACGAATATCCGGATCGGGCCAGGCGGGTTGCGTTGTTGCTTGAAGCCGCACAGCAGGCCGTCAATGCCTTCGAAGCTCATTTCGACCGCACCCGGGAAATGCGCCGGAAAGCCTTGGCGTTGTTATCCAAACATACGCGCAAGGACAATATCTGTTTTGACGGTTTTGCCCGCGTGTCGCATGTGACCGACGCTACAGACTGGCGGGTCGAATATCCGTTTGTAGTGTTGTATCCGTCTAATGAGGAGGAAGTCAGTCACCTGGTGCGCGACTGCATCAAGCTGGGGCTTACCATTATTCCACGCGGTGGCGGTACCGGCTATACCGGCGGTGCTGTGCCATTGACACCCTATTCGGCAGTGATTAATACCGAAAAGCTGGCAGACATAGGCCGTGTGGAACATGCGACCAGTCTGCCGGGTGTCGAACAGGCTTACGCAACGATTCATACGGGTGCTGGTGTAGTGACGCGACGCGTCATGGATATCGCCGAAAATGCCGGCCTGGTATTTGCCTGCGATCCTACTTCGGCGGATGCGTCCTGTGTAGGCGGCAATGTGGCGATGAACGCTGGCGGCAAAAAGGCCGTGCTTTGGGGGACGGCGCTGGACAATCTGCTGTCCTGGCGGATGGTGGCGCCGGACGGCAATTGGCTGGAGGTTGAACGTTTCAATCACAATCTCGGCAAGATTCATGACCAGGCGCAGGCAAACTTTGTGCTGAAGCGTTTCGATGCCAGGAAACGGCAATTACTGTCTGAAGAGCAACTGGTCATCCCCGGCGCGCATTTCCGCAAGGACGAACTGGGTAAGGACGTTACCGACAAGTTTCTCGGTGGCTTGCCGGGCATCCAAAAAGAAGGCTGCGATGGCATCATCACATCGGCGCGCTGGATTTTGCACAAGATGCCGCCACAAACCCGCACCTTCTGTATTGAATTTTTCGGTCAGGTTCGTGAGGCGGTCCCGGCAATTGTCGAGATTCGCGATTATCTGGCGGCATTGCCTAAAAGCGGCAACGCACGGGTGATGCTGGCCGGTCTTGAGCATCTGGACGAGCGTTATGTCAAAGCCGTGGGCTATGCCAGCAAAGCCAAGCACCACGGCCGGCCGAAAATGGTGCTGATCGGAGACATTGTTGGCGACGACGATAAACAAGTCGCTTTGGCAGCCTCGGAAGTGGTGCGCTTGTGTAATGCACGCGATGCTGAAGGTTTTATCGCCGTCAGCCCGGAAACCCGGAAGACATTCTGGCTGGACCGGGCGCGTACCGCAGCCATAGCCAAGCATACCAATGCCTTCAAAATTAATGAGGACGTCGTGATTCCGCTACCGCGTATGGGCGCTTACTGCGACGGCATCGAACGCATCAATATCGAATTATCACTGCGCAACAAATTAAGGCTTTGCGATGCGTTGAGTCAACTGTTGGAAGGTGACTTGCCGCTGCGATCTTATGAAGACAGCGTCGATAAAACCGAGCTGTTTGGCGACCGGCGTAGCCTTGCATTAATTACGATTGCAGAGGTGCGTGACCGCTGGCAGTGGTTGTATCACAATCTGGATTTACCTTTGCAACAGGCTGAAGCCTTTTTCAACGAACTCGGTATCAGCGTTAGCGGACTGACCAATCGCGCGGAACATCCGACACTGTTTCATCGCTTGCAGGATCATTCGCTCCGCGTGTCCTGGAAGCAGGAATTGCTGCCACGCTTAATGGAAATTTTCGAAGGTGACAATTTCCGGCCAGTCATCGAACGAATCGAGGCCGTACACAAAGATATTCTGCGCGGCCGCGTATTTGTCGCGCTGCACATGCATGCCGGTGACGGCAATGTGCATACCAATTTGCCGGTTAACTCCGATCACTACGAGATGCTGCATGAAGCCAACGGCGCAGTAGCCCGTATCATGACTCTGGCTCGTTCCCTGGGCGGCGTAATCTCCGGCGAGCATGGCATCGGCATTACCAAATACGAATTTCTGAGCAACGAAGAGCTGGCGAGTTTTCATGCTTACAAACAGCGTATCGATCCCGAAGGGCGCTTCAATCGCGGCAAACTGATGCCGGGTGCCAACCTGAGCGCGGCTTATACCACTTCGTTCAGTCTGATGGGTTTTGAATCGCTGATCATGCAGCAAAGCGATATCGGCGCGATTTCCGATTCTGTCAAGGATTGTCTGCGTTGCGGAAAATGTAAACCGGTGTGTTCCACGCATGTGCCGCGGGCCAACCTGTTGTATTCGCCACGCAATAAAATTCTGGCCACCTCCTTGCTGATCGAAGCGTTTCTGTATGAAGAGCAGACCCGGCGCGGCATTTCCATCACCCATTGGAAAGAATTTGAGGACGTGGCTGAGCATTGCACCGTATGCCACAAATGTTTCAACCCGTGTCCGGTTGACATTGATTTTGGCGAAGTCTCGATGAACATGCGCAATCTGCTGCATAAAATGGGCAAGCAGAGCTTTAACCCGGTAAAAGCAGCGGCGATTGCATTTTTATCTACCAACCGTCCCAATAGCATTAAGGTTATGCGCAAACTGCTCATCGAGTGGTCTTATAAAGCGCAACGGTTGGGCAATTTTTTCCTCAGACCTTGGGGCCGGGCTCAGCTTGCGCAGCCGCCGTCATCGACAGGCAAACCGGCGCTGCGTGAGTATGTGATTCATTTCACGAATCAAAAAATGCCGGGCAAATTGCCGTCCAAAACAGCAAGAGCATTGCTGGATATCGAGAGTGATCAAATTGTGCCTATCATTCGTGACCGCAATAAAACCCGCGCCGATTCCGAAGCGGTGTTTTATTTTCCAGGTTGCGGTTCCGAACGTCTGTTTTCACAAGTCGGTTTGGCGACCCAGGCCATGCTCTATGAGATCGGCGTGCAGACGGTCTTGCCGCCGGGCTATTTGTGCTGCGGCTTCCCGCAGCGCGCAGCCGGCCAGAACGACAAGGCGCAGAAAATCACCACCGATAATCGCGTGCTGTTTCACCGGGTTGCCAATACCTTGAATTATCTCGACATCAAAACCGTTGTAGTCAGTTGTGGCACCTGCCTGGATCAATTGCTGGATTACGAATTCGACAAGATTTTCCCCGGTTGCCGCATGATCGATATTCACGAATATCTGCTTGAGAAAGGCGTAAAACTGGACGGTGTTAACGGTAACCGTTATCTGTATCACGACCCTTGCCATAGTCCATTGAAACAACAGGACGCAATGAAGACTGTCAGCGGTCTGATCGGCACGACGGTTAATAAATCAGAACGTTGTTGCGGGGAATCGGGTACTTTGGCGGTTGCGCGCCCGGATATTTCAACGCAAGTGCGTTTCCGCAAAGCGGCCGAATTGCTGGAGGATACAACCAGGCTACGCGCTGATGGTTACGATAGGGCGGTTAAAATGCTGACTTCCTGCCCATCGTGCCTGCAGGGCTTGCAGCGCTATCGGGACGACGGGGACCACCTGGAAGTGGATTACATTGTCGTGGAAATTGCCCGGCATATACTGGGCAAGGACTGGATGAAAAGCTATATCAAGCAGGCGGCAAAAGGCGGTATAGAGCGGGTTTTGTTGTAAGGAGTGCTGCCTTTGCCAGCGAAGTCAGCGGGGGTCTCGGCCGGTTCCGGCACTGGTTACCTCATAGTCCACAAACAAGTGGCGTTTAACATCCACCTCAGTCTGGACGCTGTAGCCGACGATGCCTTCGCCCCGTGTTTTCATGGAACAGGCATCCGGGTCTGTGAGGGAAATTTGGCAGGACGGCCTCCCGGTAACGGCGGGCGCAATACGGCTAAACCCCGGTTTGGCCACGTCAAGTTCATCGACAACACGAACCGGAATGGTATCAGCCACTCAATTAAGGAGTCATTTGTCCAACGCAGCACTGTTGGGAGCAAATAAAACGTAAATACTTATCTGAAAATTAATTTTGTCGCCTGAGATAAAAAGGAGTAAAAGCACCGCAAAGTCTAGTAAAAAGAGCGTTTATTATTCCTGTACACTGTGGGGAAACGTCCATCGAACCGCCAGCGTATTTTGCATACGGACACCGGCTCCATTCACCGGTTATCGCCGGCAAAACCAGTCAACTGATCAACCACAGGAGCCGCTATGAGCCAAATTTAATCGCAGCAGCAAGGAGCAAGCGATGACACCCGACTTCATCGCTTCCAGCTTCGACGAGTCCATCCTCGCGTTCGCGCGCGGTGATATCAACACCGACAACATCGACGCGCGACAGTCCGCAGCGTGGGGGAACGGAGACGTCTCCGCTAAGGCGATCACCGGCGTCTTCTCCCCGAGTGCCGGCATTATCAGCGTATTTGGCGATGCCGCCAACAACATAATCGACATCAGCCGCAATGCCGCCGGCACGATCCTTGTCAACGGAGGCGCTGTTACTGTGCTCGGGGGTACGGCCACGGTGGCCAATACGACATTGATCCAGGCATTCGGACAACGGGGAACGAAACGATCTCGCTCAACGAAACGAATGGCGCGCTGCCTCGTGCCAATCTGTTCGGCGGCGCCGGCAACGACACGCTGTCGGGCGGCACGGGCGGTGGCATGCTCTTCGGCCAGAGCGGCAACGATGTCCTCCCTGGCAAAGGCGGCGTTGATTTCCTGTTCGGCGGTTCGGGAAATGACACGCTGACAGGCGGAGATGGCGACGATCAGATGTTCGGCGAATCCGGCAACGACCGCATGATCTGGAAGAAGATATTCGCATGCCGGCATCGCTTGATGAGCGTCATAACATCCTCAGCGGACCGGCTACTAAAAAGCTTTGCGAGCGTGCTCACCAGCTCTTTAAGCAAACACAATACCAACGGTTAGCGGGCATATCGGTTGCGCATTTTTACAACCTCAGGCAATCACAGTCTTATCTAAGACAACGCTACAACTTTGAAAAACCCGCCCCAAAGTCGCGCTTATTGGCGAAAGAAAAAAGCCTATAGCCAATGGTGCACCCGGCTTTATCCGGATTGATACGGTTAATCAGGGCGATCAGGATAAGCAGAAAGGTGTCTACCACATTAATGCCGTTGATGTGGTGACTTTTCTATGGCGTTTATCCGCGAAATAAGCAGCTACATTACCCGGCCTGAACTTGACAAACAAATGTTTGGCAATTGCACTGATAATGCCTTTGCCGGTTTGTATGATACCAGATGCAATCACAACTGTTGCAACACCCTTGGCCGATACTCTACTCCTGGATGAGTTTACTATCACTTCTAATATATGCTTTCCAGTAACTGTATCCAGTGTCAATTTTCTTATTGGTCAGTTATCAGGCTTGTGTAGCTGCTTCTTTGGGCCCTTGTACATCATCAGGGTCACCTTCATAGGGAGTTGCATAGCTGCATTCTTTTTGGGGACAGACTTTTTCAACTCCACGTCGTTTTGTTTCTTTTACGGTCAAAATAGGCCAATGACATTCAGGGCAGATTTCTTTTACCGGCGCGTTCCAGAGCGCATAACTGCATTTTGGATAGCCCGAGCAGGAGTAAAATATTTTTCCATTCCGCGATTTACGTTTGAGTAAATTGCCCTTTTTGCATTGAGGGCATTCAACACCGGTGTCCACCGGCTTTTCCAATGGCTCAATGTACTTGCATTTTGGGTAAGCGCTACAACCGATGAATTTGCCGTAGCGGCCCGTTTTCAAAACCAGCGGCGATTCGCATTGAGGGCAGGCTCGATCTTCTACAATTTCGGGTTCTTCCGTAGTGCCGGCATCATCATTCAGATTTCGGGTATAGGAGCATTCAGGATAGTTGGTGCAGCCTATAAACCGCCCGTTTCTCCCCAGGCGGATTGACAACGGACTGCCGCATTCGGGACACTGTTCATCGATTGCTTCCTGAGTCACATCTTTACGCTGGACGCTGGCATCTTTTTCCTGAACCATTGAGTTAAATGGTTTCCAGAATTCGTGCATTAATGGAATCCAGTCTTTTTCACCCCGGGAAACCGCATCCAGTTCATCTTCCAGATTAGCCGTAAAATCATAATCGACGTATTTGGTGAAGTGTTCGGTCAGAAATTTGTTGACGATTCTGCCGACATCGGTAGGGTAGAAGCGCTTGTTTTCCAGGGTGACGTATTCACGGTTTTGCAAGGTCGAAATAATCGAAGCATAGGTTGATGGCCGGCCGATACCATGTTCTTCTAGGGATTTTACCAGGCTGGCTTCGCCGTAACGTGGCGGTGGCTCGGTAAAATGCTGGCCTGCGATGATGTCATTGAGAGGCACTGAACGGCCTTCTTCCAGTGGCGGCAAAAAACTTTCCTTATCATCACTTTCCTTGCTGTCATCTTTTCCTTCCAGATAAACTGCCATAAATCCGGGTGTGGCAATGGTGGAACCCGTTGCCCTGAATATGTGTTTGCCATCGCCGCAGGTAAGATCAACGGCGACCATATTGAGCGTGGCATGGATCATCTGGCAGGCTATCGTGCGCTTCCAGATCAGATCGTACAGTTTGTGTTGTTCAACAGTCAGGTGTTTTTGTATCTGGTTAGGCAGGTGTCGAGGCGATGTAGGTCGTATCGCTTCATGCGCTTCCTGTGCATTTTTTGATTTGGTTTTAAATTGGCGAGGTTCTTTGGGTAAATTTTTCGCGCCGTAGGTCTCTGCAATCAATTTGCGAATTTCCTCGACTGCTTCAACGGATAAATTAACCGAGTCAGTACGCATGTAGGTAATTAATCCCTCAGTTTCACCCCCTATATCAATACCTTCATAGAGTTGTTGGGCAATTATCATCGTGCGTTTGGTCGTAAAGCCCAATTTACGCGAGGCTTCCTGTTGCAGTGTCGAGGTAATGAAGGGCGGAGCAGGGTTGCGTTTTTGCTGTTTCTTTTCCAGTTTGGCAACCAGCAGGTGGCCATCAGCTGCGGCTAACAGGGATTGTTTGGTTTTTTCTGCCTGTGCTTCATTGCTTATGCTGAATTGATTCAGTTTTTCGCCATCAAAATGCGTCAGTTTGGCTTTAAAGGCTTGTTCATGCGCCGTTAATGCAGCGTCAATCGACCAGTATTCACGGGTTTTAAAGGCTTCTATTTCCTGTTCGCGTTCAACTATCATGCGTAATGCAGGGCTTTGTACGCGGCCTGCCGATAAGCCACGGCGTATTTTTTTCCATAATAAGGGCGACAGATTAAAGCCAACCAGATAATCCAAAGCACGACGGGCTTGCTGTGCGTTGATCAAATTGGTAGCCAATTGTTCAGGATTTGCGATGGCTTCGGTTACGGCCTTTTTGGTTATTTCATGAAAGACTACTCTATGTACCGGTTTGTCTTTAAGCAGTTTTTTAGCTTTTAGCAGTTCGTACAAGTGCCATGAAATGGCTTCTCCTTCTCTGTCAGGGTCGGTTGCCAGATACAAGGTATCTGCAGATTTGAGCGCTTTACTGATGGCCTGAACGTGACGCTGGTTACGATCAATAACTTCGTATTTCATGGCAAAGTCATTGTTCGGGTCAACCGCACCTTCTTTGGGAATAAGGTCGCGAACGTGCCCGTAAGAGGCCAAAACCTGAAAGTCTTTGCCCAAATATTTCTCGATGGTTTTGGCTTTTGCAGGCGATTCTACAATGACAAGGTTCTTACTCATTTAAGTTTCAAGGTAAAAGGTGAAAGGCGAAAGGTAAAAGGTAAAAGGTAAAAGGTAAAAGGTAAAAGGCGAAAGGGAAAAGGTTTAAGGTGCGTATTTTTTAACCTTGAACCTTTCACCTTGAACCCCTAGTGTAAATAAGTCGGAACGAGGTTATAGACGATATCTTCCATCCTGGAGAAAGCGATTTCTTCATCCGGTTGGCTTAGCAACACCATCAGCACAATCCATTTTAGCTTTTCAATTGATATTTCTTCATTTTCCAGCGCCATGGCTCGATCAATAACAATTTCCCGGTTGGATGAATTCAGGATGCTATTTTGCTCGAGAAACATAATAAGATTGCGACATTCAAGATCAAGTTTTGCTTTTTCCTGGCTGCAGAAAATGCGAAATGTAGGGGCGGCAGTGGGTTTTATCGTTCGTTGCAGGCCAAGTGACTCAAGCCAGTCAAACGCTTTATTGACCTCGCAGGAATCAAAGCCTGCCTCCAGTAATTCTGTTCTGATGACGTCACTATCAGGAAGCATTTCAATTTCATCTTCCATATAATTTTCAAATAAGTACATCAGGACATCAAAAATATTTTCTTTCATAAAGGTGTTTGCTGGTTTTAGATTATTTTACTCTCATATAGCAACCGCCAGCGGTTGCTTCAATGTGACCTTGTAGTTCCAGAATCAGTAGCATTGAGGAAATAACTTCAACTGATTCTCCGGTAATTTCAACCAGATTATCGATAGAAGTTGGGCTAAACATGACACGATTCAATAATGTTTGTTGCTCCAGGTCAAGTGTTGATTGCATGGCGAGTGGAGGAAATTTTACATCTTGTTGATTATATTGGTTTAATTCTTCAAGAATATCCTGCGTTGTTTCGACAAGTTTTGCGCCTTCCCGAATCAGCGCATTGCAGCCACGTGCAAGCGGGTTATGAATAGAGCCGGGGATGGCGAAAACTTCACGGTTTTGTTCCAAAGCCATCCGGGCGGTAATTAATGAACCACTCTGTTTGGCGGCTTCAACGACCAGCAGGCCCTGGCACAGGCCGCTGATAATACGGTTGCGCCTGGGGAAGTGATTTGCCTTGGCGCTAGTGCCGGGGGTGAATTCTGAAATCATTACGCCAGTATTGACAATTTCAGTAGCCAATTCTTTATGCCGGGCGGGATAGACGCGATCCAGGCCGGTTCCGGCTACCGCTATAGTATAACCGTTTACACTTAATGCACCTTGATGACTGGCGGCATCGATGCCTAAGGCCATGCCACTGGTGATGACAAAGCCGTAATGGCTGAGTGTTTTGGCAAAATTGAATGCAGTTTCCTTGCCGATAGCCGATGGGTTGCGACTACCCACTATGGCAATTTGAGGCAGCGATAATAAAGCGGGGTTGCCGCGTACAAACAGCACAGGCGGAGGGTCGGCTATTTCCTTTAATTGCGGCGGGTAGTTTGCATCATTAATAGTGAGGGCACCGTTGTTTTGTTGGTTTAGCCAGGATAAATCGTAGTCGATTATCGACCAGTCAGGGTTCTTAATAGCATTGATAATGTCACTTTTTAAACCTAAAGCCGAAAGCACTTGCGCAGACTCCGCAAATAGTTGAGCCGGGGTATGGGTTTCAAGCAGCTTTAGAAATGATCTGCAACCAACACCTGGCGTGCGCAGTAAGGCAAGCCAGTATTTAATGTCATTGTCAGTTTGTCGCGTGGTAATATTCAGGGGGTTTGGACTTTATCTAAAATGTGCAGGGCTTGAGTGGCTTTCATTACCAGCGCATAACTTACACGCTCAAAAGGACGAAAAACCATAAGTGTGCCGGCAATTTCATCGGGAAGTTTAACGATGTCGTTTTTAATCGGGCTGTAGGGGTCACTTACGCTATTTCCTCGTTGATAGATGGTCAGCTCGTGTCCGGCAAGAAGGCCATCTTTAGTGCCTTTGTCTATAACAACTACATTATACACACCTATTTGAGAAACGCCGCCAAGAACGCTGATAATACTTCCTTTTATGCTTTCTTTTGGCGGTCTCGGGAAGTAATTCAGGACAAGTTCTTCATCAGTATCAGGCATTATACGATCGCCCTTGCGAATCTCACTGTCTGATTTGGTGATAAATAATGTTGCCGGATCGCCTGCCTGCTGTAATGTGGTGTCGGCAATATATTTGGCTTCATAGCCCAAAATCTCCCCGGTTTCCGGGCTGATATAGGTGTCTCCCGAACGGTAAATCGTATATGATAGGCTGTCAGGTTCGGTAATGGGGCGTACATAAAGTTTGTCACCCGCGCCTGCAACGATATGTTCTCCGGCAAAGTCAACAACATAAGGCGCGTTGTTAAGTTCATTTTCAGCCACAACCCGGGGTGAGGTAAGGAATGGGGCTATTACGTCAGTAGGGATTAATTTGATGGCCTGTTTAAGGTCGGTTACCCGCATACAGGGTAACAGTTTTCCATTTTCGGACACAGCAAAGTCAGTTCGGCCGTATTTAACATCTTCTTCACCAAGAACACAGGGAGAACCGGAAGGGGGTTGGGTTTGTTGATCTTTTCTGGACAAACTAAGCTGCGGTTTGCCGTCTACGATGGAAAAATAAACAGTATCGCCCGGATAAATCAGGTTAGGATTTTTAATTTGATAGTTTTTACTCCACAGTTCAGGCCATTGCGAGGGATGGTTTAAAAATTTACCGGATATGTCCCATAAGGTATCACCTTTGACAACGGTATATTGATCTGGACGAGCAGGGTTTATTTGTATTTCACCGGCCCATGAATTTAAGCTGATGAAGAAAGAAACCATAAATCCCAAAAGTGTTCTAAAAGCCATATTGATTCCTGGGGAGTCTTTTTTAGTCGTATGGATTCAAAGTTTAGATGAATTCATATAGAATTCCAGCCTTGAATTATTTATATGTGGTGAGTTTGTTGAGTATTTTAACTATTCTCGAGTTTCCGGATGAACGCTTGCGTAAAAAAGCCGCGGTTGTCAAAACGGTCGATAATACAATCAAAAAATTAGTCGATGATATGCTTGAAACAATGTATCAATCGAAGGGTGTAGGGCTGGCTGCTACCCAGGTGGATGTGCATCAGCGGGTCATCGTCATCGATGTCAGTGAAGAAAGGAATAACCCTTTATTCTTAATCAATCCTGAAATCATAGAAAAAGACGGTATTGAAGAATCGGAAGAAGGCTGTCTTTCTGTGCCCGGCTTTTATGAAAAGGTAAAGCGAGCCGAACATGTAAGAGTCAAGGCGCTAGATAGAAACGGGCAAGCTTTTGAATTTGATGCCAGAGATTTGCTTGCGGTGTGCGTTCAACACGAAATAGATCATTTGGACGGAAAATTATTTGTTGATTATATTTCGTCATTAAAACGGCAGAGGATAAAGAAAAAATTGGAAAAGATTCATAAGATGGAACCTGGCTGAGCATGAAGATTATTTTTGCCGGGACGCCGGACTTTGCCGTGCCCAGCTTGCAAATGCTGCTGGCTTCCAGGCATCAAGTATGTGCCGTTTATACCCGGCCCGATCGCCCTGCTGGCAGAGGGCGAAAATTACATAGGAGCCCAGTTAAAGAATTGGCGTTAAAGTCTGCAATTCCCGTGTTTCAGCCGCTTTCCCTGAAGTCCGGTGAAGATTTGCAGCAGCTGGCGTCATTTAATGCAGATCTTATCGTTGTAGCCGCCTATGGCATCATTTTACCGCAAGCTGTACTGGACATGCCCAGGCTGGGTTGTATCAATGTTCATGGCTCATTGCTGCCGCGTTGGCGCGGAGCCGCGCCTATTCAACGGGCAATAATGGCGGGCGATGAAAAAACCGGTATCACCATTATGCAGATAGTGCGCAAACTGGATGCAGGCGCTATGCTGCACAAGGAAGAATACATTATTGGCGCCAACGATACCGCCAGTGATTTGCATGATAAATTGGCTGAACTGGGCGCGCTAGGCTTAAGTAAAGTGCTGGCACAAATGGAAGCGGGGACCGTAAAAGCAGAGCCGCAAGATGAAGCTCTGGTGACTTACGCCGAAAAACTGGACAAAAGCGAAGCTATCATCGACTGGACGCAATCGGCCGCCCAATTGAGCAGAAAAGTAAGGGGCCTAAATGCCTGGCCCGTGGCACAAACTCTTTATCAAGGCAAGGTATTACGCATCTGGCAGGCTGAAGCAATTGCTGCAGATACTGATTTGGAGCCGGGTATTGTTAGCAGTATAAATAAACATATGGATGTGGCAACCGGAAGGGGGCTGTTACGTTTGCATGAGGTGCAGCTTCCCGGTGGAAAGCGCATGGCCATTCAGGATTTTCTTAATGCTCATGCTGTTAATGGCGTAAAACTGGGTTGAACATTCATTGAATACAAGACTGATTGCCGCTCGTGCATTGTCACGGGTTTTGCAAGACGGGCAGTCGTTAACCGCAGCGCTGGAAAATGCTTTACAGCCGGTTGAATCCGGCAAGGACAGGGCTTTCATTCAAGCGCTTTGCTATGGCGTTTGCAGATACTATCATCGGCTGGATTTTATTCTAGGCGAATTAATGGATAAACCGATAAAAGACCTGGAGGTGAAGGCCTTGACTTTAGCCGGGTTGTATCAACTCAACTATATGCGGGTAAAACCTCATGCAGTAGTCTCTGAAACCGTGCTGGCAGCCCGCAAAAAGCCATGGGCCAAAGCACTCATTAACGCGCTGCTTCGACGCTATCTGAGAGAACAGAATAGCCTTGAACAAAAAGCAGATACCGTGCAATCTGCAGCTGTCAGCCATCCTGACTGGCTTGTCAGGCAAATTGAGCAGGATTGGCCGCAGCAGGCGCAAAAAATTCTGCTGGAAAACAACCGGCAACCGCCCATGGCCTTGCGTGTTAATCTGGCACGGATTAGCCGGGACCAGTATTTACAGCAGTTAAGCGTGCAGGGCATGGTGGCAGCAGCCGTCAGCTTTTGTCCTTCAGCGATTATTCTGGAAAAACCGGTGGCAGTTGATTTACTACCTGGCTTTGCTGAAGGACTGGTTTCCGTTCAGGATATTGCTGCGCAATTGGCCGCCTGGTTATTGGCTGTTGAACCCGGACATCGGGTATTGGATGTCTGTGCCGCGCCCGGCGGTAAAACCGCGCACATTCTTGAATATCAACCGCAACTTAAAGAGTTAGTTGCTGTTGATATAGACGAATCCAGAATGCAGCGAGTTAGTGAAAATCTGGGGCGTTTAGGATTACCAGCTACGTTGATGGTGGGCGATGCAGCTAATCCTCAAGACTGGTGGGATGGTCATCTTTTTGACAGGATTTTACTGGATGCGCCTTGTTCGGCAATGGGCGTTATCCGCCGTCATCCTGACATCAAGTTATTACGCAGAGCTGAGGATATCAAGCCATTGCAGGCTTTGCAGCTTAACATCCTGCATGCAGTCTGGCCGCTGCTGGCTCCCGGTGGCATCATGCTCTACGCCACCTGCTCCATCCTGAAGCAGGAAAATGAACAGCAGATTGATGCTTTTTTAGTAGAACATCCCGATGCAGTCGAGTTGCCTGCTGATGCAGCCTGGGGTTTCGCCCGGAGCCATGGCCGGCAGATTATGGCCGGTGAATCGGCAATGGACGGTTTTTATTATGCGCGGCTTGCTAAATCCATTGTGCAAGCAGTTGATGACGCCGATTGCTATGACGTCTCCACTGAAAATGGTCGCATCATTCTGACACCGGTTCGCATTCAACAAGCCAATGCCAGTTCCAGACGCAACGCCATTTCAGGGCTGATGCCGGTTTTGCCATTGACAGTTGGCTTGTACCGTCACCGCCCGGAATCCGTTTCGCTCGTCTTTTAAAGCCTGTAACCACAAGGCGGGCGCGTCCAGATCGGCAAGTTGCCTGGCATCGTTCAGTAACGCCAGAATCAAGCGCAGTCGTTTGGCATGAACAGCCTGAAAACCGGCTTGATTGCCTGTGGTAAAGAATTTTTCCAGCCCTTTGTGTGTGAAGCTTTTGAACATGGGGCTGGTTGTAACCTATGGCGTTACGTTATACGACCTATACTCCACGCGGTTAAGTTTTCGGTTTTCTCTTAAAATAACTGGAAATTCAAGGTCATCAAGCTTCGCATCCGATTTTTGTAACGGGTGCCGAGTTCAGTGATGCAGGTATTTATGCTGTTTCTAAAAGCGTCGAAACGGTCGTAATGTTTGCTATACAGAACCTGTTTTTTA
>JAQTMV010000009.1 GCA_028714175.1 Methylococcales bacterium | reverse complement strand
AGCGCGGTTATAATGCGGTTTTGTTTTTCAGCTTCCCGTGTCGTGCCCGGTTTGCTCTACGTTGAACGGCAGCTTTCTGGCTCTCACCTGTCATTGACCTGATATATTGGCCGACCGCTTTTGGCCGACAGCCGACTGTCACCCACCTAACGCAACTTCCGCTTTACTTCATCCAAACTCTTCTTACGCACAAGCGCCTGATCAAATGTTTCACCGGGTTTAGCAAAATCCGCTATCGAAGTACCAGTCAAACGGGCAATCACAGCCGCCTTTGTCTCACCTGGCTTGGCCTGCCGATTAATTTCTTCCTCGGTGAGCAGTTTTCTCTCAAACAGCTGAGGCTTATCTTTCAAACCAAACTGAAACTGAAAATGCGTTATTGTCCTGCCTGATTTTCGTTGGCCATACCTAACCCATAAGTTTGAATGCTTATTAATCTCTTCCACAGCCGGATCAATTACCCGCTTTTTCAAATCCACCAAGCGGCTATATTTATCCCCTACTTGAAACTGATTTTTTAGCCACTCAACTTCAATTTCCCTCTCACCTGAAGAATTCCATTGCACTAACAGTTCATATAAGCGGATGGAATACACGCTTTCAAACCTGGCAACATGTTTTAACTTGTACTTAGTAAATTCACGGGACAACTGGGACAAATACGGAATAATGCCAATGGCAAAGCTCAAAACCACTTTCCCTTCCCCAGGCACATAATCAATAGTGCTAATCCATCGTGTTTTACGTTGGGTTATTTTTGGGTTATCAGGGTCTGGATCATCGATAATAACGCTGCGCTCATACAGCTTTTCAGCGGCTGTTTTGAGGTCTCTATAGGTATTGGAAAGATTTTCAATGCCCACTAAATCAGCAACGCCAGCAGCAGTTACTTCAAAACGGTATTCTTCAGTTAAGACTGCCGTTGAATCAATCTGCGCAATACAAGACAACAAAACCCGTTGTTCCGCCAGCGAAAGCATATAACTGGCTTCCACAACCTTGTTGGATTTAACAACGGTCAGATAGGTAGGATTGTCCAAAATAATATGACGACACAATAGGGATGATGTCCAACTATACGCCTCATCAAAAGCTAAAACAACGACAATTAAAAAGACATGTCGTTGTTAACCATCAATCTGTCGTCATATGAGATCAATCTGTCCACCTGTAACCATCAATCTGTCCACCTGTAACCATCAATCTGTCGTCATATAACCATCAATTTGTCGTCATATGTGCGCTGCAAGCCTTGCTAACCGTGGCCTGCAACACCCTTAAAAAATATAAAAAAGAAAAAAAGAAAAAACAGGGTTGGCGACCATCAATTTGTCGTCATATTCAAAACTACATTATTTATCAGAAGGGCTTTTTTTATCTTTTTTCTGACTTATCCAGAGACTTATAAACCTCCAGCTGGCCTTCCAGGTTAGCAACCAGTTTACCGGCATCCGAAGCGGCTTTATTGACCGCTTTCAGATCAGATTTAACCGTTTTCAACTCGGAAACTGTGGACTCATAGCGCACATTCAGTTTTTCAAATTCGATAACCTGGGCTGATAACTTAGATGCCTTTTCCTTAATATCTGTTTTCAGTTGATCATTGGCTTTAACCGTTGAATCCAGCGACGATTGCAGGTTGTTGACCTGCATATCGAAAGACCGGATTTCAGCGTCTTTTTGTTTAATTTCCGTATCGTGCTTTTGTTGCAGTTCCTGTCTATCCAGAACGGCAGCCTTGCTAGATTCTTCCAGCGTGGCCACCTGGCTTTTCAGTGCACTAATTTCATGCCGGAGCTGGTCATTATCCTTCGATAAACCAACATTAGCCTTTTCGGCCTCGATTAATTTGGCAACGGTTTCGGCATGATCGCTTTGCTCTTCGGCCAACTGCGCTTTGATGTCCGACAGAGCATCTTCCAAGCGATCGATTTTCATCGACTGGGCCTCTGAAAACGTGAAAGCTTCCTCCACCTTGGTCTGATTGGCGATTTCCGCCTGCTTCAATGCCTCGCGCTGAATATCAAGTTCAGCATCGGTAAGGCTCTTGGCGACATGCCACATCCTTTTAAGCAGGTCATCCCCTTCTTTGGAGAGTTCCTGCGGCAGTTTGACGACTGCCGGCAAAGTATCGACTTTTATCGCTTGCGCCTCGACAGTAGTGTTCCAGCTATTCAGGTACTTGGTAATCGTTGTCAGGCTGCCCCGGCCCAACCGATCCAGCAGGATCAGGGCGGTGGGACGCTCGCCCTGGGCGGCGATATCGGCGCAAGCGGCGTGAACTTCTTCTTCGGTAAGTCTTTGAGTGGCCATGGTGTAATCCTGTTGTATGTTGGTGTAAGGCTAGTATAGCACAATATTACACATTAAAAATGTAATTATCGTAATTACATAATTATCATAATAACGTAATATCACTTAACCTTTATTGCACCCACTTGGAATCATCCAGGATTGACTTGGCCTGTCATGCTTCGCATAGTCGGCCACCGGTATAAGCTCGCTTGTTATCCGCTCAATCTCATCAACACTCACCAAATACCGATCCAGATTTTTCTTGGTCGCGTCCGTCGAATTCGGTACGATCCAGGCAATCGCCCTTTCATCCTGGCCAGTGCCACGGACAACTACTTTCCAAAAAGCGTCCGGAGTTTTCACGCCGTGGCTTTGAACGAAGTAATCATCGTCTGGGTTGTTCCCCCAAATCACGCCGCCAATCACTAACAACTCGTCTATGTCGCGGTAGCATTCGATGATCTCTTCAGTCAATAGCCATGCACCCCGGTTCATCTGCGAAGTTTGCGGCAGGATATTTGTCATGTAGTTGCTCTGCTTAATGGCTACTGGCGAATAGTCGAGATGGTTGGCCGGTACCTGGTGGCCACGGTCGTAGCCATGCCCGTAACCTTTTGTGCTGGTTTGTTGGCATTCCTTCGGCACATTCGGGTCGAACTTGAAATTCTTGGCTCTGGCTTCGTTTCCGGTATCGTGTTGCGCGTTGTATTGGAACTTCACTGCGCCACGTTTCTCGCAATCTAGCCAGACGGTAAAACCCTCGTAATTTAATTGCAGTAAATTGCTAGATGAAGGGAGTTCTGGGCGTATTTGAGAACACGTCGTAAGGGTAAGAAGGATGATGCTTAGAAAAGCGTAATACATAAAGCTCGGCGAACCTTAAAAACAAAAGAGTTGAATGTATCACTGATGGCACTGAAATAGAAACAAGTGCTTAAAGAGCAGCAATTCAATTTAAAACCTTATGTTTTAAATTGAATTGCTAAAACTATACTTATCTCATCATTTTGGGGGGTGAGTATGATTACGCAAGAGGAACTGAAACGAAGACTGCATTATGATCCTGAGACAGGTGTCTTTACCTGGTTAACTCATCGTTGGCTTAATAGGGTTGGTGTACGGGCAGATAGTTTTGAAAAGGATAAAGGCGGATTTCTTTGGTTAGATAACAAAAAACATCGCACAAATCGCCTCGCTTTTCTATATATGACTGGGGAAATTCCAGTGAAGGTTGGGTTTAAAGATAATAACATTGAGAATGTGAGATGGGATAATTTGGTAGCGATGACGGTCAGCGGAGCAAGTTATAAAGCAAAGCGATCAAGCAACAATACCTCGGGCCATAAGGGTGTTAGCTGGAGCGGACCGGCAAAAAAATGGAGAGCGATGTGCCGCCATGCAGGAAAGCATCATTTTCTCGGCTACCATGAGACAGCAGAAGCGGCTAAACTGGCTTATGATGATTTTGCTAGTCGTGTGTTTGGAAAGTTTTTTAATTCTGGTTAAGAATAACGGCCCGATAACATAAATCAAAGGAACCGATTACATCGGTTTTTCGAGACCACATTAACTGAGAATATCGTAGCGTCAGGAACCAGATTAAGTGAGAATGGACCCACTTTAATTGATAACAGCCCGATAACATCGGTCAGGAACCAAATTAACTGAGAACGGCGTAAACATGTCGGTACTGCCTGCCGTGGAGGTATATGTTATATGAGCAAACCTGAGCCTATAGCCGATTTAAGCGACGACGAGCGCAAACTACTGATTGAGGGATTGACAGCACTGCGTCGGGAGAGTGGTCAGGCGTGGAATATGGCCTGTGACACTGCCGATGCGAATGGAAAGCGCCGACCTTCCTTGCGCCAATTCGGTATCGATGACATTAAACGGCTTGCTCGGCGAATTGGCGGTAGAGCCGCCCATACCCACTGGCTTGAGGAGTAACCGGCAAGTCATTTCCAGCACGGTTCGGCATACTCATTACAAAATAATAAATCGAACGTTGTTTTATAGAACCAGTATTCTGCACTGAAAATAGGCCGATTCCGATGAAAAATGACCTCGCTGCATGCGTTCGAAAAAATGAACGTTTTATTAAACCAGGGTGGAGTGCACATAGCTGCAAAAAACGCTGCATAGAGTAAGTTTAAACGAACGACATTTCTGGGGTTCTGGCTTAGAATCCCCAATATCATCACAAGCCGCATAAAGATGAGACGATTTTGAAAAATATAGCCGGGAATGATGTATCTATTTTTTTATTCCGCTTTGAATTACGCGGTAATGGCATCGACTTTGTTTTGAATGAGGCTATTGCCGAGGATATGTACCCAGATATCGATGAGAAAATGAAACCGCTCGTCCACGTCTGTTGTGAAACGCTGCTGCGGTACAGACACCTTAGTGTGAGTAATACCATTATGGATGGCAATTTTCTTGTTACGGGAGAATTTGAGGTCATGCTGAGTAAGGGGCTAGGAATACATTTTGCCCATGATGAAAAGCAGCGGTTATTTCAGGATGCCAAACTTATTGCCGACCTTCTAGGCGAGGTGATGGACAAACGAACGCAAGAAATGAAGAAAGGCAAACAACATACCCCACACCTAATAGATCAACCCCCCAATCCCAAGAAGATAAAAAAAGAGCTTGAGGAACTGGGAAACGCAAGATTGCTGGAAGATGAATTAAGATGGATTGCAGAGGGACAGCAAATACGTCCCGGATTAAAGCAGTTGCGTCCTGATGATTTGCCCCGTGATGTTACCGCATCAAGAGGATATGACCATAGAGGGCTTTGTTATGTTTTCGAGCATAAGAAATATGGGGAACTGGGGCGGATCGTAATGATCAAGGCAGGTGAACAAGAAATGTTGATGCAGGCCGATCTTTACATAGGACAGGAAAAGCAGGAATCCATTATCACAAAAAAGAAAAAGGAAATATTTGAGAAAGTGGTTACAACTATCAATGTCTGCTTTAATGGTAACCATCAAAAATAGGACAAATCACCTCCCACAACCTTTCAAACCTTGCCACATTGGTGGCGGGTGCGGTGCAGTGTACGCCGTTCTCAGTTAATTTGGTTCCTGACCGATGTTATCGGGCTGTTCTCAATTAATGTGGGCTCATTCTCATTTAATGTGGTTCATGGCATCCGGATATTATCAACTAATGTGGTCCAGAAAAACGGATGTAATCGGTTCCTGTGATTTATGTTCTCAGGCCGTTACAGTTTATGCGTATTCCAGTGAAAGTTGCCACCCAGTCCACGGGAATGCTGCCACCTAAACCGGTGAAAGCTGCCACGCCATCGGAGCGGAGCGACGCGGGAGGTTTATTTTTACTCTATCTCGTTAGTTGTCGTCAAATTTGCTTGCTGTTTTCTGAGTGAATCTCCTTCTAATTTTATTTTATAAGCGTTGTGTACCAAGCGATCCATAATTGTAGCGGCCGCTACGCCTGGCCTTGCCCCGGTCTCTGGAGGAACTCCGGTCAGCGAGACTAAGAGAGACTCAGACGCCTGACGTCCATCGAACCCAGCAGCCTCGCAAACAAAGCGCGACG
The DNA here is from genome assembly GCA_028714175.1 of Methylococcales bacterium. Lineage (GTDB taxonomy): Bacteria > Pseudomonadota > Gammaproteobacteria > Methylococcales > Methylomonadaceae > JAGXGJ01. The sequence continues at coordinate 41,970 of JAQTMV010000009.1, read as the reverse complement.
AAACTCATAGCGGCCGCTCGCGGCGCAGGCCGCCTCGAGATCCATGACCAAAGTGTGCCAATTCCCATCGGCGATCATTGGCCCGCCGCCGCCGATCACCCGCAACCGGGCGAACTGCGAGATAGCGGGCGCCACCGCTCGGAATTGCGCCCGCCGTCGGGGCTGGTCGCTTCCAATCTTGAGCGAGCCATCAACGAGCGTGAACCGCACTAATCGATCTCTGTCGTCCACTTCGACGACGATCTCGACTCGCGCAGCGGGATAGGAGGTGCGATACCAGAGCGTCACTTGCCCGCGCGGCGCGCGATAGCGCACCAGATCGAGCGCGAGATCATGCTCGCTTTCTTCGCCGGCCGGCGTCTCATCGAGGTGGAGATACGACGCGCCGAAATCTTCTCGCAACGCACTCCACCTCCAGAGCGGGTCGAGTCCGGCGTCAAACTGGCGGATCAGCGCTGGTAGAGGACCCGGTCGGCGATGCAGGAGTATCTGGCCCTCGCCGGGAGCGACGATGACGGGTTGCCCAGCAAAGACCCGCTCCCCCTCCAGCGTGAACATCGGTCGATTGACAGGAACTTTCACTGGCCTCGGCGCTTCAGCAGGAACCACTAGAACGAGGCTCCGCTCGAACGCCCGCCGGTAACACCCACCTTCGACCGTGTAGCCTCCGCGGGCGGACCCGAGGTCGTGAAGCGTGTCGGCATACACATCGAGCCCGCCGGCGCGCCCACTGTTGGGGGAGGCTAGAAACCCTGCATGGTGCTTCCATCGCGTGTGCGCCCCGGCAGCGAGAAGATAGGCGCAATAGAGGTACCGCTGCCATAACCAGTCTTCGTCGTACGTCGTGTAAGGCTGTGGGTTTCGCGGCGCGCGACCAAACACAAGGAACATTCGGTCGGCATGCCGACTAATGGCGCTGATGTACGGCAAGATGTCAGAGGCAAACGTGGGCTTGCGATTCCTCCTGTCATTCAGGCCGAAAAACTCGATCGAGGCACCGTGCGCGAACGCAAGAAGCAGCTCTTGATCGGGGCGTGCCGTTAGCCCGTTGAAGATGGTAATGGGCGTTGTTTCCGAGACACTCCGGATCATCAAATCGAACGCTGGAGGGTAGCTCGCGGGGTCCACGACGCGGCTGAGAAAGCGCGGAGTTCGAATGGCGCTGTCGAGCCCGACCCCATCACTGCCGACGTCGCGAGCGACTGTGCTGATGCGATCTCTCAGCCAGTCACGGGCGGCGGTGATGCGGGGATCCAGAAGGATGAAGGGCCGGCCATTTGTGGTGACGACGATCCGCTCGTCCTCTGTGTTCTTCAGGAGCAGATGGTCGTGGTCTGGGCATTCCATTCCATCGAGCGTGGGCACAGCGCCAATGGTCCTCCCGTCCAGGGGCTTTCGGCCAGCCCACGTGTAGAAGAGAACGCGGAACCCTGGCCTCGCCGCGTGCAACCGCTTCACGATGTTGGAGAACCCTTCGTAGAAACCATGGATCACGGCGATGTCGCTGTGCGCGACCAAGTGCCGGGTCACGACCCCATCGAAGACTCGATTGTCTGTAACCAAGACCCAAAATCCATGAGGTGTCCACATCACTGATTCTCCTCGCGTGGTCGACCCGGTTGAGCGACTGTAGGGAATCCGACAGTCAGTGCTTGGCTTCGGGGGCCGCCGGTCTGCGAAGGGAAAGTAAATTGCGGAAGATTTCGTAACTCGATAGCCATTTTTCTCGCCTTATAGGATGTCATTGGTTCCTGTGATTTATATTATCGGGCCGCTACAGTTAGGGGCAGACCCTCCGCGCCGAAGTCTGGGCGCCATTTTCACAGGGTGAGGGCGGCGGGTCGTTGGGTGGGGGACTGGGCCTTGGCACGGGAGGATGCGTGGGCAGTGGTGTCACTACGTCCGGTGCCAAGACGTGGAACACCAGGTCCACGTCCGCGTTATCGTGGATGACTGTCTCCGCGTACATGCAACGGAACCCCTGAGGCAGCGACTGTTGCTGACTTTGGACGATAGGCTCGAAGCCCGCCTCGACTTTGCCGGCGATGTAGTTCTCCAAATCCTCGAGGCAACCAGCGACGGTGCAGGGCGGCAGCAAGAGAAATTGCAAGAAGTCCGTGAACCAGTTGAAGTCCACGTTCGTGTGTAGGTCTTCCGTGGTGACATCTATGCGCGCTGCGGTCTGGTCGTCACTGCACTGTGCCTCGAAGTGCAGGTCGAAGTCGATGTCGAGCTCGGGATCGAACCACCAGGGCACGTCCGCCTCCAGGTCGAGGTCCACGGCAATCCGGCCCGGAGAGTCGCCCGGGTCGGCCTCTACGTAGGCGCGGCCGTGCATGTCGCCCCAATGGCCTTCACTGCCGTGGATGAGATGGCCAATCATACCCTCAAGTCGCTGCTCGGTTTCGGTTCTGGGGATGTGCAAGGTGGCGGTGACCTGCGGGAAAGCGCTGAGGTCGAGCCCGAGACGTTGAGGCTCGCTGTAGCCCTGCCATAACGGGTGGGCGCGGATTTGGTCATGAGCGACCTCATAAGTCGGCTGGTGGCCGTCGTCCTCGTCCAGCCAGCGACACCCGCCCGGCTGTTGGTGGAAATCCTCAGCGAACACGGGGACCTCGTTCACGAGCAGTCGGTAATCGGCCAAGCACCAACCGTCGGTACCATCCTTAATAATCTTTATTTTACTGATGTCGCTCAGGCGTTGGATGCCATCGAGGTTGAGGTCGTACGTGAAGGTGTCGCCCCGCTCGAAGTCGTTGCGGCCGTAATTGATCCAGGTGTAGTTCCAGCCACCGTTCGAGGAATCGGTGAGCACGACCCGGAAGTCGTCATCGGTACCGGCGTCGCCCACGTTGCTAGTATGGAACTCTATTTGCAGTCGGCTCACCTCACGCCTGGTGCCGTCAGTCGTGTACCGGCAGGTCGGCGTCGATGCCCGGGTACCGGTGTCCGCCGTCACCTCGACGCGATAGCAGTAAAGAGTATCGGATTGCAGTCCGGAGTGCGTGAACGTGGTCGGCGAAGCGGCGAGGGTGGCGACCTCTACCCAAGAGGAGCCGTCCCGGTACTGTAACTGATAGAAGGCGGTCGACCACATCGTGCTGTCACTCCACCTTACGGTGAGACTGTGGCCGTCGTCGCTGCGGCCCGTCACGGTAGGGGCGGCCGGCACCGGCGGCGCCGGGGGCACCGTTGGGTAACAGGGACCGTAGATCCCGTTGCTGCCGCAGGTCTGCTCCCCCGGCTGGCTATTAACGACGCAGGCCTTTACGTCACCGTGCTGGCAAAAGGCCAAGGCGCTGCCAACGCCGAAGTAAGCTCCGACGGTCACGAGCGACATGGTCGCGAGAATGCGAAAGAAGCAGGTAGGTAAGATCATAAACACCCCCCAGGAAGGTTTGGTCATCGCCATCAAAATCGGTAAAGAAACAACTTTAAAAGTCATAATTAACATTCATGTAAATTTACCCAGTTGTTTTAATAGCACTAACTTGAAAATTAATTTCAATAAGTGCAATAAATGGCAAATTTTGTTTTAAAAAAGTCCCTTACATTCAACTCATAAGTGCAATCGATAATTATTTCCTTTCCAAATGTCATACAGTATTCAATCCTGCATAGTTGAACCTAGATGAAAAGACAAATAAAAACAACAACTTTAAAACCAATTATAGGATAACTATGTTTACTCTGGATGTATGTGAAATGATTCACTAAAAAAGTGTGGAATATTTCACATTTGAAAATAATGTGTGAAATATGCGGTGTTCCTCTTAAGTTAAATTTCCGACCGGCTGCTCATGGCCGCTATGGAAAGCTATGCATAGAGCCTAACTATACATAGTGGCCGTTACCTGACCGTCACAAACTACCATAAGCTGACATGCTTACTCCTCTAAATTACATAGCATTAAAGCGCTTTTGATAATTTCCAAACCAGGCATTTATCAGACATCAGCAATTATCAAATCGACTTACTAAAAAACTGCTTTTGGTTTCGTTTTTAAGTTGCGGTCGTATAACAAAACGGATTGTAAATGAGAGTTGCCGTGAGCCACGCGGCGATTGAGCGTTCAAAATGACGGCAAGGATGCTGTCAAAAACTGACAGGATGTCACCTTTTGATATCTGAAAGAAAAAATAGATTTAAGTGCCGTCACTTAACTACCAAGAGTCCGACACTTATCTTCGATGCCGGGGCGGTAAGTTTTGGTTTGCCGACACTTAAATTTATTTCCATAATATTAATATGGTATTTTGGTTTTAAAATCCGGATGGATGTGTGGGTGGCACTGGCAAATATGCCAGAGATTGTGATGTTCGAGAATGTTTGCGGGTGGATTATCAGCAACAGACAATAGGAAGTTGCCGGCGTGTTATCCCACCAGTGCCAAGGTAGAAGTTTTTAGTGTGTTTGGTTTACGGTGGACCAGTCCCGCCTGTAAGCGTGGCTTTAATACCAGCGAAAAATTCAGATGCAGCTGACATTTTATTGGTGCGGATTCCTTTGCTGACAGCGGTTACCGATTCAGTTTTAGGTGCCGGTCCGTGTTGTGCGTTCATTGTCATTTGCACGTTGGCCAGTCCTTTGCGGCGTTTCTTCTCTGTCTTTTTGTCTTTGCGCTCTTGTGCCTTACGTCGCTCGTGTTCCAGCCAGGCACTGAGGCCGAGTGCTGTGAATAGATGCTTAGTTACGGTACGAATTGCGGCAAATCCTTTGTAGGTGGCATCGTCCAGTTGTTGGCAAATCGAATGTACAGTGATGATACCAGCTGCTTTGAGATCGCGGATTGCCCGCTCTGCCCGACGTTCACCGAGACCGGAAAGTTCGGCCAGGAACGGCATGGTTAAACCGGCCATGCTGCCATCCGGTTGGGGGATGCCAACACGTAAGGTTACCAAGTCAGTGTAGTGCAGGATGCAACCAAGAATGGCAACACAAGCTTCGCGTCGTTCTGATCGCTGCTGGCGGTCGGACTCATTGGCGGCGTTCAGGCCAGGCAGGATTTCACCTGGCTTTGCGTAGTAGTCGCGGATGCACTGAATAATGCGTCGTAGGATGCCTGGGCGATTGGCGTGCTTTTCCGGCGGGGCAAACCAACGTGGTTTATCTGGCATATGCCCACAATTATTACCAATCATAGATTTGTTTATCTTTTCCAGTGTTTCCTTGAGCGTTAAAATCCGTTGCCCAGGCAATACAGGAAAAGATAAGCTAATCTAATCAAACCCAAGCTGTTTAATACTAACATAAAACATAATTACAAACCGCGAAATATTGTCGCGTTTTAGAAATTACTTCCGCTTGTCCACCACCGGCAGTAAATCAACCAGGGCGCAGTTTAAGGCCTTGGCAAGCTTTCTTAGGACATCGATGGATACATTGTCGGCGCTACCGCTTTCAATCTTGCTGATCATGGATTGGGTTACACCTGAATGGTTGGCCAAGTCCACTTGAGTAAGATCAAGAGCAAGCCGCTTTCGCTTTAAAATATCGCCAATTTGCATCAGGTAATCAATCATCAGTTAATATTTCCCGCATTATATGAATAAATTCATAATTAGTCTAAGAATGACAAAAAAGGGCCGTAAAAACGGCCCTCTCTAATATCTTGATTATTTGATAACTAAACGGGTACCGTTAACCAATTCAGCGCCTGGAACATCTTCGCCATTTTTAATGGCTGCCTTGATCGCGGTTTTATCGATTTTCCAGGTGATAACTTGTTCCTTGAATTGTTTAGGGATCGCATTCTCATTGGTAACGTTAACCGCTACCGGGTTATTCTGAATGGAAAGCTTAAAATACGGGCATTCAATTTTAATGATGCCGGTATACTCCATGTTGCCTTTCAAATAGTCCTTCATCCATTTAACCCGTGCCTCCAATGCTTTACGACGTTTTGCCATCGACTCCTCGGCGGCTTTTATTGCCTCGGCGGTGGTTTCCATGTTCCGTAAAAACTTGGCGACATTGATTGCCTTGTCTTCCAGTTCGCCCCCTAACGCCTCCAGTGTGTCGTTGATAACTTCGGCGGGCAGATCGGCTTCGGGATCGGTCAAAAAATCCAGTGCTTGTAAATAATTGCCGCTTAATTGGTATAAAGATAAATTGTTCATGGTTGTGTCCCTCATGCTTGAGCGGCGGCGCTGGCCGCCGCTCTTAATGATAATTAGTGGGTTAATGTGGTTTGACCGTCGCCTTGTTCGCCAAGAGGTATTTTAAGAATCTCCCCTTTTCTGGATGCGCAATATTTTTTAAGGGACTCTTGGTCGTTTGGCATCAATAGCTCTATTTCTCCGCCATTGGTACGCCACCATTTGTTAAGTTGCGGTATATCGTCGATGTCATCTACTTTACTTTTAAGCGAGTCCAATAAGCATTGGCTACCCGCCCTAACGTCCTTGCCGTTATCAAGCCATTCACGAAGCGAAGCACCGGTTTCAAGCTTGGGGATAAAGTGCTTACCATCAAAAAGCCTTGTCCGGTCTTTGGTTGCTGTTGCAACATGGCCATCGACGCTCAAATCCAGCACAACTGTAAATTCATACTCCATGCCATCGCGTTGCACCGGGGCTAGTCCAATTTTGATCGGGCGCTTCTTACCGTTACCATCGTCCACCAAGTCATAGGCTGTTTTTGTCCGCATGGTGACAATGATGTGTATATCAGTGCTAAGCAGTGTTTCTACCAAAGCGTTATGCTGGGGTGTCACTTCCCGCCATGCCATGAAGCTGTTACCTGTTTTGGAAGCGGCCGTTGCCTTGTCATGCATGTCGAGTATCCCGCCCTCGCCACTCCATGCGTGTGAGAGGCTATCGACGATAAGTACGTCATAACCTGCATTCTCTGCACCACGAATCAAGGTGATATACCTATCAGGCATGAATGGGGCACGCAGGGTTGCCGTGTCATAATCGGCCATGTCAGCGTAGAGCTCGCCGCTGCCATTTTCGGTGTCTAACAAGGCAATTTTGCCGCCAGGCGCAAGACCCTGAGCCAGCAATAGCGCCGAGTAGGTTTTACCACTGCCGGACGGGCCGCATAGGGCCAGACGGAGTTTTGCTCTTTTGCGTTCTGCTTTCGTAAACATGATTTGTTCTCCTAATGTGCGATTAATAACCGGCCTGGGCGGCTACCCAAGCCGGCTATGGGTTTAATATTCTTCCGGCAGAAGAATGGTTGTTGCGGACCGGTCGGCTTCGGTGATGACCCAGAATTTGGCCGCCTCGAGCTGGTAAGCGGAAAAAATACGGTCACCAAGCGTTAAAGCCTGATCGTTGGCTTGCTTGTCTTCTTTATCCAGGTTGCCCCAGTCGCCGCGCTGGTGGCGGCTTAACAAGGCGAGCGGCGAAACCTCCAGCCGTTGCATTGCTTCCAGTGCGCCCCGTGTTGCCACTGTTTTACCCAGGACAAAAAGCGGCTTAACTTGATTTGTTTGTTGAGTTGTCATAACCTTATTACTCCTAATGTGCGAACTTGGGAAAATGTGAGCCAGGGCGGCTACCCTGACCCACACAAAAACGCTTTAGAACGGCGCTACTTCGGAAACTTCCGTTTTAGCGTCGCTCGCCCTGCCCTTGATTGAATTAATGGTTTTCTTCACTGCCTCCACTAACGTTTGCCCTGTTTCATAAAACGGCTCGGCATTTGCGCCATCGGGAGCAGATACAAAAACCGAATAATCTTCACGACCGCCGTATTGATTAACCCAGCTGCTAACCTGAACGCAAATAGAGCGGCCACTAATACCAACACCCAATAAAGCGGTTTTAACCACGCTAATACCGCGCCTTTGCTTATCTACGATTTGAACTAACATAAAGCCTCCAAAAGCCTTAAATTTAAAGGAAAATATGAATATATTCATATTTTAAGCCGGTTTTTTTACCTGCAAATTGATCAGATTTACAGGCCAACAAAACCGGAAAAATTGCCCCCGTTTTCTGCCGTTATTAACGTGCCCTGAGTGTAACGGGAAATAAGCACGATATTTATATTAAACCAGTATGAATATATTCATATTTTACAGAAAAAACATATAAATTACAATCATTTAATTAAAAATAACCTTCTGTTTTTGCACCCATTTAAAGCCGCCGAAACCACCCAAAGGCACCCAGGAACCGGCACCCAAATACGGCAATTTTGAGCCGGAAAACCCGACCGGGAACGCCACCACCGGCAACCCGCAGGAAACCGCGCAGCGGCAAGCCAGAAGCGAACCGCGCGAAGACGGGGAACTGAAGAAAACCACCAGACCGGCACCGGCCGCAAGAACCACCGCCCGAGTGCGTGCAGCCAGGCGAATGCGCAGCGGAACGGAGGCGTAGCCGCCCGCCCACCACTGAACCGGACCGCCAGCAGCCGCGAACGCGGAAACCTGAGCCACCGCCGAAGCTGGACCAGAACCAATACCGCCGGAACCGAAGGCACACAGACAGCGAATCAACGACGGCGGAATAAACCCAGGCACCGCCGACAAAAGAGCCGCATCTGCACCGGAACAACAGCCAACCACTAACGAACCGCCACCGCCGACAATATACGACGCCACTTGCACCACCAAGGCCGAGCCGGACGCGGGAAGATCCCGCGAACCGGCCACCGCAACAACGCCAGGCAAACTAAACACCCAGCGCCGCCAACGAAGAAAACGAAGGCAAGGCAGGTAAAGCCGCGCGAGCGGCACCGGCGGACAACCCGAAAGGCAACACCACCTTGACCGCAAAAGCCGGAACCGGCAAACCGCAAGCCGTGAACACGGGAGAGCCGACCGAACCGGAGCGCAGCCAAACCCGCCAGCCCAAAGCGGAAGCAGTACGCGCAAAAGCCGAGGCCAAAGCAAACGAGCCAAACGGCACAAACAGGCAAGCCGGAGCCGGCGACCACCCTGCCCCGCCAGGCAAAGCCCGCCGGGCCCATACCCAGCCGCAAGACAAAGGCCGAGCCACAACACCGGCACCACGGGATGAACCCAAAACAGAAACGAAACCAGCCATAACACACCCCCAAATAATGTTCCATGTGGAACATAAGACATTGAAATAAAAGGAAAATGCAGGACTACCACGCCGCCCAACAAAACCACAACTGAAAAGAAAAAAGAGAAAAAAAGAAAACGCCTTCAAAACAGACCATAAATTTGTGTTGTCAAGGTGGAGAGCGCCTAGCGACTGTTGCCGCGCGTTGTTTGCGCGGTTACAGACGCTTGGCGCTACTACCTTGATGGCACAAATTTATGGTTTACCCTAAAGGCGTTTTTTTTGTTCTCTTTTTACCGCTGCTCGAACTGTAGGCAAAGCCGGAAGTGAGGTATAAATAAAGCGCGTAGCACAACCGCAAAGGGGAAAAACAATTGCGATGCTTTTCCGCTGTTGTTTTTCCCCTTTGCGTCAAAAAACTGCGAAGCCACATTGGAGTGACAAAACAGGTTGCACTGCTTTTTGTGCATCCTGTTTTGTTACGACTAAAAGAAGGCTGTTGATCTTGGGGCGGAAGGTGAGCTTTGATATACGCAGGACTAAAGTTGCGTGGATGGATTCGTTCCGATAATCAGAACGCTGTTTAATGCGGCGGACATTGGGATATTGCGGACTAATATCCTGTTTATGGTTAGGTGTAAGGATTCCTTCCTACATGAGTAATAAAAACAGGCCAAGAAATATCCTTATTTCTGTTCAACTGAACGATCATAAACGGCCGATTAAAATTGGTGCTGAACTATCTTTTGAAGCTTTCTGATTTCTGGATAAAACACCGATACTGTAAACTATGCCGACCTAGATATTTAGCCTGACCAGGCACCGGGGTAACGTACTTTGGCAACTACGCAACTGTTCGTAGAACTTTTGATCATCGGAATTGGAGCGGGACTCTGGTTGGCATTCTTTCTCGCTGCAATCCTGCGTATTCCTTTGGGAAATACATTACCAGATTTTAGCGCCGTGCATATGACAGCACTGCTCAGCGTTGCCTACGTGGTTGGCATTGTCGTGGATCGCCTCACTTGGTCAGCATTCCATTTCGTCGAGGATTACCACCGTAATCAGGTCTTCGGAGACGATCAAGAGCCATCGGTTGAGGACAGGGAGACGTACGTTCTGGTTACTTCGCAGCCACTTCGCGAGCAGATCATCTACAATCGCAGCCGACTCCGTATATGCAGGTCCTGGGTTTTGAACTTTGCCCTCATGTCTGTGTTTTCAGGCATTTGGGCAATCCAACAGACTGCCTGGAGCATCGCTGCAATTGCGTTCAGCGGGCTAGTACTCAGTTGTCTGGCAGCGTATGTGGCACACTTTCTAGCGCGCGACTACTATACTAATATTCGGCAGTCATACAATTTCTTGATGAAGAACAAGAATCCTGAATAAAAAAAATGCGGCTAAGAAGCCGCATTAAAAGATATAACTCTGATTTCCGAGGAGGTAGTTCGCATTTCAAGAGTTGCAATTATCTTACCTTCAATCATAGTCCATCAAAATGTGGCAAATCGTCACGCGGCAGCTTGTCGCACTCCCAAACAACAAGGCCATCGATAACACCAGTTACAGATTTATGTGGTTTAGCGTTAATCAATGACATCATGGAATCATTGAGAATCGTTAAAGCCGCTGGTGAGTCTGGATTCACAAACCGGCTACGCCTGTATTCATTGCCGGCGCAATTGTCCGGAATCCAGCGCTGAGGAAAAGTCTTCACACTAAAGCCTCTGGTTACCAGTATTTCAGCAACAGAAGGCCGCCCAGTACGGACAGTCCAATTAACACGCTTCAACGTATGCAACGCACCCAACAACACCAGAATAGGCGCATTCCTCCCCTGCTCCGCTAACCTCGACGCCATCCACTGATCACGGTCAATGTCGTTATTCACGCCTGAATCTATGCCAACCACCTTGATGCACTGCCCTTGCTGTTTAAGCTCAGCAAAGGTTTCAATCATGCGCCGATAAGGTGGATGGTCAAGCGGTGGCCACAGTGTTATTTCATTAACGGATGCCCTTCCCTGCATTACAGCATCAAGAATTGTTTGCTGGTCACTGGCAATTTCCAGTGCAATGACGACACATTGATAGTGTTTGATGGCATCTAAAGCCAGACTCTGGAACAACTCAACAGACTCAATTTTTTTGTGGGACTCGCCAATGATTGTTATCGTGCCTGGCTTTATCTGCTCAAGGATTGGGGCGTAGATGGCTGCTAGCGAGGTGATAGGTAGTAATAAAAGTATGATAAGGTATGATATGATATGATTTCGTATCATATCATTTTGTCAGCTCTTCAATTTTTTCATCAATAGCATCCTGCAGCACATTTAAACAGAATTTGTGCATACTGTCCGGCGTATTCTCGGCTATGTATTTCAGCTTTAATAAGTACGGTTCAGGCAATCTCAGGTTGTAGACTTTGGTAACATCTTCACGAACGCCAGGCTCTTCCCAAGGGTAAGATGCCATTTTTTCTACGATGGTGCTTTTGGCTGTTTTATCCTCGGCGCCAGAAATGAACGCTTCAATATCTGAGCTCTTTTTTCCGGGTAAACGGCTTTTCATGCTATTCATCTCCAAATACCTCTTTATACAATGCATCCATTTCTTCTACGGCCTTTGCATCTTTCGGTTTTAATTCACTAACGCCCAAACCGCCACTTGCGGCTTTTCGATAGGCGATCCGGTCTTTGATTCCTGTACTTGCAAGGCTGAGGCTAGGGAAGTCATTCAGAATTTCAACGGTATCATCTGACTCATGAACTGAGGGGTTTGTCGAAGAACGACTGATAATTACCCGAGCTTGCAAGTCAGGATTAAACCCTTTAGCTGTTTCAACCAATTCATCCATCTGGTTTAATGTCCAAATATCAAACTGGCTAGGCTGGATTGGAACATAAGCCTTATGCGCCACAACCATTGCTGAACGCAATTCAACGGAATCGCGACCACCGGCATCGATGATGATGTCTTGATACCGTTTAGCCAGGTCTTTAACTTCCGCTGGCAACCCTTTTCCGAATTTTTGCACACAGGCAACCCGTGGCATGATTTCCAATTCATCACGGCTTTGCGCCCAATAGTTTGCACTGCCCTGCGGGTCTGTATCAATCAGCAAAACGTCACGACCGGTCAAAGCCCGCATAGCAGCAAGATTAGTTGCAATCGTCGTTTTGCCAGTACCGCCCTTTTCCCCGCCTATCAGAATAATCATACTGTACCATCTCATGTTATGTTATATGATATGAAATCATATCATACTATTGTAAAAGTCTTTTATTCACCAGGTAATGTCTTGCCGCCCTGCTCAATAATCACCGCTTTCTTTAACATGAAGGCGGCTGATGGATATGTTTCGTAGAGAGCACCGATTTTTTTGTAGTAATCGATAGTATCGAACCGCTCCTTGGCTTGTTGTTGAGTAATTCTGGCGAGCATAGACCTGAATGCAGGGGATACTGTTACCACACGCAAACCTTTTATGATGCTGGTTTCTGATTCCACTAACACCAAATGAAAGGGCAGGTAACCCCCGTTGTCTTCTACTTGTTCATCCCCGGCCAAATGAATGGTAAATGCCAAGTCGGACCAGTCGAGAAACCCTTCGATCTTGAACAGGAAGAACAGAATATTGTGTTCGAAAAATAAGCCAAACGATGACGAACCGTTCAGGAAGGCAGCAATGTTCTTTTCCGTAACCGAATAATTGTAGGTCAGCATAGGAGCACCATTCATTAAAACTATGCTCATGCTCTCGGCAGGCATGTTGTGGTCAAACTTTTCGCTGACTGATAATTTCAGGATGTCCATAATGATTTAGGTAAAATGATATGAAATGATGTCATGTCATATTGCTTTTGTTGACGTGACTATACAAGTTGCTGAACAGCCGGATCACGATAAAGATCATAGTTTGGGTGGTTTTGATAGCAGGAACCCGGATCGGGTTTTCTGACGCGAAATCGTCGATTGCCGCATTCATAAAATTGACCAGTCTCATTTGCGAATTGTCCTTTATTACCCGGTTTAAAAATCGATCCTGTAATTTCGACCTTATTTTGTCGTCCATGTACTTGTCTTTAATCAAAGACAGCAATTCAGCGTCCAAAAGCACAGCTTGTTTTTCTATCCAGTCGATGTCCATGTCATTTTGAGAGGGCAGGGGACCGAAGGCTTTTTGAAAAACGCAAAGAACGTCAAAACACAGATCCATGAACAGGTAAGACATTTCCTGATTTTCCTCGGCAATAACAGTCGGGAATATGTCAAATATGGTTTGTGCCAAGGCGGTTTGTTCGAGCTGGAATTGTTCTATTATTTTCCTGCCATCGTCTTCGTCAATACTTTTGGCATATTCCAATGCTTGATATAGCTCGCGATCGGTAAGTTCGTGCATAGCTTCCTCGTTTAGCATGATATGAAATCATATCATACTTTTTTATGAATGACGTTTAGATAACACGTCATGACTTTTAAAGTATAGTCATAAGCGAATGCTTCTACGCTGGCTCTTGGGCCTGCAACATTCAGGGTGGTAATTGAGTTGCTGGCAACGAATTTATGAATCCGTTCAATCGCGCGTTCAGGGGATAATTCGGTAGCATCGATCAGCAAATAAGGCTTTTTCTGGTTCAGGCAGAATAACAAGGTCTGCTCGGTTCCTCCGGATAAGCTGTAAAAATAAATAATCACAGTTCCGTCGCTGTCGATGACATTCTGCAGCGTCCTTTCTTCGTAGCCAGCGCCTTTTAGTTCCGAAAGAGGGTAGCGGGGCGGTATGGTTCCGTCTTCGGCTAATCTTCCTTTTGGGCACCAGCCGCCGCATTCGGTTCCAGTTTGCAAGGCTGCGTCTAACGCCGCCCGGTCAACGCCAGTCTGACCTCCGGAAATGATTTTGAATTTGGCCATGGCTGCTTTGTAAATAGTATAGTATTAAATAATATCATATCATTCCATATCATATTTTGTGGATAACGGAACTGTTCACAAATCCTACTAAGAAAGGCTTATAGAAATGTGCCGCAGACACACAAAGCCGGACGCCAACGACATCCGAACACCAAAGCCCCATTTACGGTGAAAGAGGACGGTGGGCGGGAATGACGCGCTTTGATAACCAATGAACTGACCAGCGACAACAATGGGGCTTTGGTGGGCGGGGGAGGTGGTGGACATCAAATAATCGTGCGAAACGCACACCGCTTGAGGGCAGGAAGCCCGAACTGGGACTGCATGGATGCTGCAGGGATAGCAAACTTTGGGTTAGGTCAATGCCTGAACTGTGCGATGAACTTTGGGCGGCACTGACAGGGATGTCTGTGCCGCGAGGCCAGGGACGGCTTGCAGGGACTTTCCGATGAGGTGATCTGAGCAATTCGGGAGCGGCTTGTGCAATACAGGGATGTATTGCGCTGACGCGGACGATTTGCGGATTAGCACGATAAACTCTGGGATGGCAGCGCGCTGGGTAGGGCAGGGCGCTTGAACAACGCGATGAACTTTGGGCGGCACTGACAGGGATGTCTGTGCCGCGAGGCCAGGGACGGCTTGCAGGGACTTTCCGATGAGGTGATCTGAGCAATTCGGGAGCGGCTTGTGCAATACAGGGATGTATTGCGCTGACGCGGACGATTTGCGGATTAGCACGATAAACTCTGGGATGGCAGCGCGCTGGGTAGGGCAGGGCGCTTGAACAACGCGATGAACTTTGGGCGGCACTGACAGGGATGTCTGTGCCGCGAGGCCATGGATGGCTTGCAGGGACTTTCAGATGAGGTGAGTTGAGCAATTCGGGAGCGGCTTGTGCAATACAGGGACGTATTGCGCTGACGCGGACGATTTGCGGATTAGCACGATGAACTTGGGGATGGCGACGCCGGGTAGGGCAGGGAGCTTGAACTGCGCGATGAACTTTGGGCGGCACTGACAGGGACGTCTGTGCCGCGAGGCCAGGGATGGCTTTTCACTGAAGCTTGGGTATTCTGCGATGAGAGCAATTCGGGAGGGAGTGTTTAAAAGCGTACAGGGATGTATGCTTTTAAGCCGACCGGACGATTTGCGGATTAGCACGACTGAGCTCAGGGATGGCAGCGCCGGGTAGGGCAGGGAGCTTATACAACACGATGAGCTTTGGGCGGCACTGGCAGGGACGCCTGTGCCGCGAGGCCAGGGATGGCTTGCAGGGACTTTCCGATGAGCTGAGTTGAGCAATTCGGGAGCGGCTTGTGCAATACAGGGACGTATTGCGCTGACGCGGACGATTTGCGGATTAGCACGATGAACTTGGGGATGGCGACGCCGGGTAGGGCAGGGAGCTTGAACTGCGCGATGAACTTTGGGCGGCACTGACAGGGACGTCTGTGCCGCGAGGCCAGGGATGGCTTTTCACTGAAGCTTGGGTATTCTGCGATGAGAGCAATTCGGGAGGGAGTGTTTAAAAGCGTACAGGGATGTATGCTTTTAAGCCGACCGGACGATTTGCGGATTAGCACGACTGAGCTCAGGGATGGCAGCGCCGGGTAGGGCAGGGAGCTTATACAACACGATGAGCTTTGGGCGGCACTGGCAGGGACGCCTGTGCCGCGAGGCCAGGGATGGCTTTTCACTGAAGCTTGGGTATTCTGCGATGAGAGCAATTCGGGAGGGAGTGTTTAAAAGCGTACAGGGATGTATGCTTTTAAGCCGACCGGACGATTTGCGGGTTAATGCGCTTACGCTTCGGATGATGCTCTTTAAGGGCTGAACAGGGACAGCAAGGAAAGCAATGCTTGGTAGAGTAGGGTATCGGTTTTTTGGTCAATGGTCGCTATAAGTTGTTTTGCATACCTTACGTTCATTACAGGCAACCGTTTTCTTCAAAGCAATTGGTTTTTTAATTGGCTTATCCGGTGCCAGGGTATCTATTGGTATTCTGTCGTTTGATTGATGAAATGCTTGTGCAGACGGAGCACTATTTCCTAACTGGTTATTGGCTACCAGTGTTAGCGTATCTCCGCTTTGTGTCATGTGAAAATATTTTAACGTATTCATTCCAATTAACGCTTCATCCAAATGGTCGTTAATGTGGGCATCGAGGTTTTTTATTACCGCATTGCCGATTACGAGGCTATTTATTCTGGTCTCACGTTCAGCGACTTTTCCACCGGCTGTACTTGCTTCAATGAAACGGCCGAAAGGTAAACTGGCGTCGACCGCCATCTTTCTCGGGATTACAGTTTGTGTCGCCCCGGTATCAATCAGAAAGGGCACAGGGACATTATTTACCAGGGCGGTTCCCCTGAAATGTCCTTGGCGGTCAGTTTTTAAAATAACGCCACCAGATATTAAATCAAGAGGTATCTCTTTTCTGTCTACAATCGGTGCCCGAATAAGTGTTATTCCGTTTATCTTGTCCAGAAGGGTATCCGCTCCATACCAAAGCGCAACAATTGTAATGAGGGGATATAAGAGATATTTGATTCCCGTGCTAGTTTTCCCAGATTTCCTAATCAGCGGTCTAGGCGATTGGTGTGCCTCTTTATGTTTCTCGCGGTAATAATCGCGATCCTGTAGTCCCATTATCCTCTTATCTTCTCCCTAGTATTTGTAATGGCTTAAGTCTGTAGCGCTCGCCATAATGCCTGAATAATCACTCCAGACGCATCATCCGGGTGCACAGCGCCACACGATGCCAACAACTTGCTCCACGGTACATGCAGTCCAAAAGCATTGCGGATCGCCATCCCAAGGCTAAAGTGAAAATCAATCAAATCTTCTTCTTGCATAATCGCAAGGACGGCTTTGTGCTCATCTTCAAGTACGGCCATTAGCCTCTCGACCGCTTCAGCAACAGTTTCCGGCAACCTGAAAGGGTTCTGCAAAAAGGTTGGCCAATTTTTAGTCAATTTAACTTAACTCCATAACTTACCGATGGTTGGGTTGTAATGTGACGGCTTAATGACACAGTTATCCACAGATTTTGTGGATAACTGTGTCAGTAGAAGTTAATTTGCCATTATCGATAACCCTTCTGAAGAAGGGGATCAATCAAAGGTGTTCCTTCCACCTCAATCCAGTTTTCACCATAAATATAGGGTATGTACCAAGAATTCTGGGTAATCACGCCATCAACCAAGCCGACTGCACCAGGAACACTTTCAATCGCATTGTCCATTGCTTCCTTAGCGTTCGGTATACCAGTAGGGATAAAAATAATGATGCTCTTTCTATCCTCACCCTTGATGCGAGTTGAAGATCGTTTGAAATCAGCACCACGAGAAAGATCAATGTTCTTTGAAGATATAACGGTAAAGTCCACCATTCTTTGTGAGCAGCCGGCCAAAATGAGGGCCACACAAGAAATGATGATTGTTTTAGATGGCTGCATAGAAATTCCGTTTGAAGATGTTAATGCTAATAATGCCACACCGATAATTTATAGAGTGCGGCATTCCTGATTTCCAGTATAGACGATTCACAGAATCCTAAGCATCACATGCTAACTATACTAAAACAAACGCTTTAGTAATTTTAATAGCATTTCATATCATATCTGTGTGTTTTTGTGTCTCTTAATAGGCGATTTTTTGCGCCACGTCTAGTAATTTACGTTTTGCCATTCTCATATAAACACTATAAAATACTAATTTTAGTAAATTCAGTAACAGGCTCAAAAGCCCGAAAATCGCTGAATTTTTCAAACAGGTTTCCAACAACCGAATGGAGGAACGATGACCGAACTAACCGAAACTTCCTTCGAGCAAACCCGAAAAGAGTTCCTTAGCTTTTTGAAATACACCAAGGGCCACGCCGACACCACCTGCTACAACTATCATTCCGATTTGGGCATCTGGTACCGCTGGCTGGCTGAGGCAAAGCTGGACTGGCAAAACTGCGGTCCTACCGATGTGGAACAGTTTGTGGCGCATTTATCCCGTGAAGGCGTAGGCGCTCATGCCGTGGCTCGCAAGATTTCCTGCCTGGCCACCTTTTATCGATGGGCCAAGCGCAATAATAAGGTCACCGAAGATCCCATCTACCAGATCGAGAAGCCCAAGCGCCCGCGCCGCATGCCTGTCTGGCTGGAAATCGAAGAGCAAGCCGCGCTGATGAAAGCCACCCGCAACTACGATGACATTCCCGATAACGTGTTCGGCCGCAGCCGCGCGTTCTCGATGGCGGTACGCCAGCGCTATGAGCTGTTATTTGAGCTGTTCCAGAAATCCGGGTTGCGCATCAGCGAAGCCCTAGGCCTGAAAGCGCAGCATATCCGGGTAGTGGATGGTGTGGCCAAGCACGTCAGGGTAATCGGGAAGGGCAACAAGGAGCGGCAGGTCCCGTTGCCCGAAACCTTTGGCCGAGTGCTGGCGTTATCTCTGGCCGGAAAAACCCAAGATGATTACGTATTCGCCAAGAAGCCAGGCGGCAAACCGCCCGGCGCCCATGCCACCCGCGCGTATTTAAAGAAACTGATCGACAAGGCCGGCATTGACAAAAAAGTGACGCCGCATAAGCTCCGGCATACTTACGCCACGCGCTTGCTGGAAAAAGATGTGCAGTTGGTGGATATTCAAGCCTTGCTCGGCCATGAAAGCATTGCCACCACGCAGATATACACCCATGCCGGGCAAGAGCGGTTGAGTAAGCTGGTTGCGGATATTTGAGGTGAGCGATGAACCGTATTTATCTTGTTCGGCACGATGCGGCCAAAAATATGCACCGGTTTTATCAAATGTACGTTACGCCTGGCATATTTGATGATTGGTCGCTGGTTCGTGAGTGGGGCAGGGTAGGTTCGGTGCGACAAGCGAAGCTTGTTGTTTCTTGCAAGGTGAAAGTCCTTGCCTGGAATTCAAAGGAAGGAATTCATAAGGCCTAACCAGCCATCAGTATCGAGTGTTGCGTCTCCGGCGGAACGTTGTCAATGGTCACGACTGTGGCAAACGTGAACAAAGGTCAGGCGAAGCGTACACAGAGAACTATGTAGGTCACAGGGGATATGCACATCCCTGAAGCTGTTTTAGCATCGTAAACCTATAAAAGCAAATGGCGACGTTTTCGAATCGACGGAAGCCTATACAAAAGAATCGATTTGGTGAGATTCCGGAGGATTTGCCGGTGTTGTAAGGCGTGACATGTATAGAGAGAAATGACAGGAACTTGTGAGACCCATTGCGTTCCTGGGAACAAGATAAGGTATGCGGATATTGAGCCACAAAAGGGGAAACCCGGAAACAGAGGTATGCTGAAACCTAAATTTTGTTATAGCCAGGTAAGCCTGCCCAACCAAAAGAAGGAGGGCTGAAGATGGAGTGGGAGTCAGATTCGCTCATAGTACTCGGAGCGTGGGAGAGCCACGTACAGGGGGAAGGGGCGGACAAAACTGCGTAGCCTGCAAAGGACACTTTTACCGGGCATGAAGGACTGGATACATGAAGCAAACCTCCCTGCAGGGGATAGCAAACAAAGCGGCACAAGATAAAACTTACCGGTTTCGGAACCTGTTTGGCGTGTTGACGGCTGGATTCTTGTTTTGGTGTTGGGATTTTATCAACCGAAGAGCAAGTGCGGGTGTAGATAAACTTGACGCAGTCGCGTATGAAGATAATCTGATTGACAACATTCAGCAATTGGCGCAACAAATTAAAGAGGGGACGTATCGGGCCAAGCTGGTTCTTAGAAAATATATTCCGAAAGCGGGTGGCAAGTTGCGCCCTTTAGGAATACCCGCCATTGCGGATAAACTGCTGCAACTGGCAGTAGCGAAGCTATTGGAAGCCATCTATGAGCAAGACTTTTTGTCCTGTAGTTATGGATACCGACCTGGAACAAGCGCTCATAAAGCCATTAAAGACTTAACGGGCGAACTGAAATCAGGAAAGTATCATGTCGTGGTCGAAGCTGATATTAAAGGCTTCTTCAATGCCATAAACCATGATTTGTTAATGGACATGTTGGCCAAACGAATAGATGACAAACCTTTCTTAAAACTTATTCGGAAATGGTTGAAAGCAGGCATATTGGAAACCGATGGTCAGGTGTTGCATCCCTTGATGGGAACTCCACAAGGGGGGAGTGTTTCACCAATTTTATCTAATATCTATCTACATAATGTCTTGGATGTATGGTTTGATGAAATAGTGCGGACGCATTGCGTGGGGCGTATTTATTTATGCCGATTTGCGGATGATTTTGTCTGCGCGTTTCAATATGAAAAAGATGCGCAACGCTTTTATCAGGCGTTGATCCAGAGGTTAGCCCGTTTTGGTCTCGAAGTTGCCGAGGATAAGACTCAGATTATCGAGTTTAGTCACTGCAAAGCCAGGCTCAAGACGAAGTTTGACTTTCTGGGATTTGAGTTTCGCTGGGGCGTGAATAGATGGGGTAAACCGATCTTAAAGCGCCGCACCTCGCGAGATAAACTTAGAGCATCCATAGTTAAGTTCAAAGCATGGTTTCAGAAACACAGTGGTTTGCCGAAGAAAATACTCTTTGCAAAACTAAATAGTAAATTGCTCGGCTATTATAACTACTACGGTGTATCTGGAAACTTTCAAAGCCTCAACAACTTTGTGTATCAGGTGAAAGGACTGCTTTTCAAGGGGCTTAACAGGCGCAGTCAGCGCAAGAGCTACAACTGGAAAGGGTTCAAAGAACTGGTAAAATGTTTTAAAATAGCCAAACCACGCATACTTCATGCTTTCTAGGAATCAAAGAAACGCCGTGTGCAAAGCGAGCAGTTTTGAAGAGCCCTGTGCGGTAATTCCGCACGCAGGGATCCGTGAGGGGGCAGTTGGGTAACTGGCTGTCCTACCTCAATCCAGGAACTGTTCGGAAAGATTGGTTTGATACGGAGGAAAAGGCGATAACGGCCGGGCAGATGTTACTCGATGAAAAACGGAAAAAAGGCTATCAATCCAAAATAGATGATGTCCGATAAATCAATGTTGTTCGGACAAGGGGGCAGGTAATCAGAATAAATGGGGCAAATCACGAGCGCCATGGATAACACGAACAATCTGAATACCATCCGGCACGGTACGATACAAAATCAGATAATTACCCACCGTAAAATAGCGAAGCTCCGGAGCAATATCAGGCCGCGACCGTCCTATCAATGGATTGTCCGCAAGCGCATAAAATCGCTCTTCAATATCATCAAGTACACGATCCGCCGCTCCGGGATTATCCTGTGCTATGTAAATCCATATCTCGATCAGGTCTTCTTCGGCCTGCGCCGTCCTTTCAATAACAGACATAAAGCCTCGCCTGTCTAGTGTTACTCTGTGTCTTGAGACAAATGTCGTTGCCGCGCTTCCGCTTTGATCGCATTCATATCGGCCAAATGACCGGGGCCGCTTGCAAGACCCGCTTGCCAAAGACCGCGCAACTCCGCGAGTTCATTTTGTTGTAAAGAACGTTTCAGTTTCCAATCGCGCAAAGCCTCCCGGATAACCTCGCTACTGCTGGCATATTCGCCGCTTTCTACGCACTGACGGACAACTGCCGCCATTTCAGGGGTTAAAGCGATACTTAATTTTTCAACATTGGCCATAATAAGAACCTCCTTGATCTATAGTAGTAATAAGTCATACTAATAGCAAAGAAAATGATCGTCGCATAAAACATGGAACAATTAACAGACTTAAAAGCTATCTTACACTCAAAACGGGCCAATATTTATTATCTGGAAAAATGCCGGGTAATGCAAAAAGATGGGCGAGTGCTGTATCTCACCGAAGCCAAAGACCAAAACTATTACTGGAACATCCCCATTGCCAATACCACCGTTATCTTATTGGGAACAGGCACATCGATAACACAGGCCGCCATGCGCATGTTGGCAAGCGCCGGGGTATTGGTCGGTTTTTGTGGTGGCGGAGGATCACCGTTGTTCTCTGGCAGTGAAATCGAATGGCTCAATCCCCAAAGTGAATATCGCCCCACTGAATACGTGCAAGGTTGGCTCGGATTTTGGTTTGATGAAGCAAAACGGCTAAGCGTGGCAAAAACCTTTCAACAAGCCCGAGTCAGCTATTTACAACGTATCTGGGAAAAAGACCGCGACTTAAAAGCCGAGAATTTTTTCCCCAATGACAGTGAAATCTGCAGCGCCTTGGACAACTATGCCAGGCAAATTCCACATGCTGGAAAAACTGGCGACTTATTACAAAAAGAAGCCCTGCTCACCAAACAACTGTATCGCTATGCCGCCAAATCCACTAAACTGGGCGATTTTGTCAGAGAACGCGAAGCCACCGACCTCGCCAATGGCTTTTTAAATCACGGCAACTACTTGGCTTACGGCTTGGCCGCCACGACCTTGTGGGTACTGGGCATACCGCACGGTTTTGCCGTCATGCACGGAAAAACCAGGCGCGGCGCGTTAGTGTTTGATGTCGCCGACCTCATCAAAGACGCCATCATCCTGCCCTGGGCCTTCATCAGCGCCAAAGAAAAAACCACAGAACAAGAATTTCGCCAGCAAATCTTACAAAAATTTACCGAACACAAAGCCCTGGACTTCATGTTTGATCAGGTCAAACAGCAAGCCTTGCGGGAAGACTTGTCATGATGGTGACCTTTGTCAGCCAATGCGAGAAAAAAGCGCTAAATCGCACCCGCCGCGTCCTTGACGCCTTCGCCAACCGCATCGGCGATAACACTTGGCAAACCGTGATAACCGAAGATGGCCTGATTGCCGTCAAAACCCTACTCCGCAAAACCGCCACCAAGAATACGGCGGTGGCTTGTCATTGGCTACGCTCCAGAAGCCGGAGCGAGTTGGTTTGGATTGTGGGAAATCGAGATCAATTTAACCCGCAAGGCGTCGTACCCGTAAACACCACTTTAAAAGAATTAATCATGGATATTCCAAGCGACAAACCAAATCCCAATATGTTGTATGCCAATACCCAACTGCAATCGTTGATTGAACACTTATTTGCTGTTGGTTATGTCGCAGAACAATTGCATAAGCGGCTCATGCCGAACCAAGAAAAGCATTCAACCGCAACTTTTGTGGCGGGGTGTTTACATGACTTAGGAAAAATAGACCCTTGTTTTCAAGAATGGGTGAGAAATCCGAAGAAGAGAGACTTTGTGGCAGAAGACGGCCAACATATTGACGATGCGAAATTTAGTTTTGATAAGCATCCTCGTCACAATGAGGTTTCAGTATTACTTTATCATTTACTTGATCACATTACTCTAAAGCAGATCAATGCGGATAACAAAAAGTCCATAAAACACGTTATTTATTGGCACCACGCCAAGCCTTTTCGTAAGGAAAAAGATTTTGTAAATTATGGTGATATTTACAAAAAACTGAACAATAACCTCAAGGGTTTAACATTTACCGAATTATTAGCAAAAGCAATTCAATTACTCAAAAGTCTATGTTTGCTCGATGCAAACTATCGGGCGATTGAAGAATCCGTAATTTCAAAAGTTTTCAATGAAGAGGTTGATTTAGACATCATCGAAACATTGGATGGATTGCTGTTACCGTATTACAAAAAATATGACGCTCAGGAAAGTATTGATAAATATCCGGCCCAAATCCAACATAATGCAGACAATAACGCCATGCGCGCTTGCGTTATATCAGCGGATCGTTGGGTATCAGCACTTACTCCATCAGACTTACACGCGCATATTAAAAATAACACGTTCAATACGCTAGTTGATGAATTTCTTTTATTGGAATCGACGCTTTGTTCACATATTGAAACCTGTTTAACGCAATTTCCTTCCAGCGAGCGCAGCAAAAAACAAAGTGACGTTGCCAGCCAGCTCATCAAATCACAGGGTATTGGAGTTCTAGCCGGCCCAGCCGGTTGCGGTAAAACCAAAATTGCCCTGGAATGGGCCGAGTTGAAAAACGCCCAACAATTGATTTGGATCTGTCCAAGGGTGCAGGTCTGCCAAGGCTTGTTTCATGAATTAATCTCCGAGCAATATTTGCCAAATGCACGAATAGAAATCAACACCGGCGAGTTTAAATATACCAATCAGTGGGATAAGCCAACTCCAGAAGACGAATATTTCTCAGGCAATATTGTCATCACCACTATTGATCAAATATTTGGTGGGATTATTACCCACACTAAAGCCAATTCATTAATCAACTATCTCAATGCGCATGTGGTGTTTGATGAGTTTCACGAATACATCAATATGCCAGCTTTTAATTTGCTATTTGCTGAATTGATTGCCTGTAAGCAAAGACAAAAACCGTTAGTAAATACCTTGCTAGTTTCGGCTACGCCGCATTATTTTTATCTAAACCGAATATTTGACTTGGATGATTTAAGAATTGATCGAGAAGATATTGTCGCCATGTCGTCATTTAACCCCAGTACCTACCGCATCGAATTCAAGGTATTTGACGAAATTCGGCAAGACGATAGTAATCCACTCTATCAACCGCATAAATCCAACACCATTGTCATTAGCAACACAGCTATAACCGCGCAAAAAAGCTTTATTCGCAATCAGCATCAAGAAAACGCCGTGTTACTGCACTCAAAGTTTAAGAAAAGCGATAAACAAAAATGGTTTGAAGAAGTTTACGAATCCTTCAAAAAAGAGGGTACCAAAAAATTTGATGTCTTACGCAGTGGACCAATTGTGCAAGCTTCGTTAAATATTACCTGTAACACTATGGTTGCAGAAATTACCACTGCCGAAGATTGTTTGCAGCGCCTAGGCCGACAGGATCGCTTCGGTTTGAATAAAGAAGTCAATGTTTACTGTATTGCAGTACCTGAAACCATTCACCACGGTAAGGGAACAGGTGCGGCTGCTCGATTTTTATCCCGCATATACACCTTTGGCGCTACCAAAGCCTGGTATCAGTTTTTGCAAGCTGAGCTAAACGGCCAATCGTTTACTTTGCCGCAGATATATAAGTTGTATGAGCAGTTCCATCAATCAGATAATGCCAAAAAATTCATAGAGTCCGATTTAACTGCTTCGCTCAAGAAAAGTGTAGGCTTAATCAATCAAAAAGTGATTGACCCCATCACTATTCTACCCAAAAAAGTACAAGAGAAAGGCAGAGCAAAAATCAGTAAACACTCGTTGCGTGGTGAAAATCGCTTTGTACAAATGGCGTTATGCGATGTAAGTGATGCCAATCAGCTAAAGTTCCTCGATCAATATGCCTATCAGCAACCCATTAATGAACTGGATGATTTTGATAATTTAACGACTTCCACAGATGAAATCGAGGGCTATGGTGACAGCGATAAAAACTTACTGGCCTACATGAAAAATAAACACCACAACATTATCGGTGGCACCAAAGCCTATAAAGATTTCATTTTGCTCAATGAAGCAAGAGACCCGGAATTTCCCATTTACCTGAGTTATACGCCTAACGATTTACTTCAAGTCGGGGGAGAAAGCGCACGTCATAGTTACGCGATTTACTATGCCGTGTGCGACAAACAGCCTGTCGGCGCAATTTCAATTAAACAACTAAATTCAAATGAGGAATGATGTATGCAAAAAATAACGGGCATTAAAAGCGTGGATTTTAAAGTGGTTGCGCTGGGGCATGGCGTAGTAAATTGGAATGGGCCGACAACGCTTGCAGGCGATGACGGAAAAACAGTTGATAACCACACACTGCCAAAACTAAGGGGTTATAGCAATTTAACCGGCAAGGTCAAAGAAGAAACTGGTTATAAATATAAAAAGCAGGCCGCCGATATAGATTTCAAAGAAACGCCAATGTATATCAGCCAAAACTGCATTCGCCATCATTTATTTAGAGATCAAGCTTTTGATCTGCATTATGCCAAAGATAAAAATCTACAAACCGTACTCGCGTCTATAACAGGTTTAATACGAGGCTACGTTGTGCCTTCAAGTCAGTGCAAACGCACAAGCCCATTATTACTAGAGGACTTTGTTGACCAGTTGGGAAATGGTAACTTTGAGCAAATGGGACGTTCTGGTTCAAAAGAAAAAGGTAAAGATGACAAAGGCGATGATGTAGCCAGCAACTCTTTTTTCTCCAAAACCACGTTTGGCGAAACAAAATACCTTGCTTATGGCTCTATCAGCATTGAGCAATTACAGTTTATTTCGCTAGATAAAAAGTTTGACCGTGCTTCCATGATTATCAAAGACGGTGAAGGTGAAAAAATCGCCGAAGCAGTTCAAAACTTTATTAAAAGCCTTGCCCCTGAGCGTAACCCAAAAGCCATTTTTAATAAAAACTATGTACGTGGTGGCACCATATTTGAAGAGGGCGAAGTTGGTATTTTATTGGATAACGAAGCCATTGATATATTGATTCAAGAAACCATCCGCATGATTAGCGAATTAAGCATTCGTCAGGCCAAAGGCTATATGTACGTGGATAGCGTATTAGTGGATTACAACGGTAGCCATAAAATGATGCGCATTAAGCGCTCCGAGAGTGACATATCAGAGACTCCAGAAACAAACTACGCTGTTTATTTCTATGCCAACTAGAGGTGTGTATGCGTATTACGATTAAATACGAAGCGGCTTGGCAAAACTCTTTTTTGGATGGTTCTAATAATGAGCCTTTACCCAAAGGTGGACGTGGATTTATTGGTTCTATGACGAATTTGTCTAAACGTAATAGTGATGGCAAATATCCCAACTTCATTCAACGTGAAATTAGCCATGACACGGTGATGGGTGTTTTAAACAGGCTTATTGGTGATCAACGCAAACTGTATCAAGCCAAAAAATGCCCAAACTATTTTTTTGCAGTGTTAGAGGACAGCATTACCTTTGAAAATATTCATGATCGATCTAAACCCATCAATAAGGAGATTGTTTACATTCGTAACATAACAGGGAGTACCGATCAAAATTCTTTCACTGGCATGATTAAAGGTAACGACCCTATTTTTAGCTCTGATTATTCGGATGCCTTTTGGGGTTTATTAACTTTGGATTTTGAAGTTATATGCCAATTTATCGTAAAACCTGGCTTTGTAGTTGAAAACACAAGAACGTTTGACCCTTTAAGCGTTCTTGAACAACTGGAGCAATTGAACAAACTAAAAGCTGTGGAAGTTCTCGGGATTGTTGAGGACGCTTTGGTAGAACTACAAGCACAATTTCCTGATGCTGAATACATAGACGGCAAGGGCATGATTAAGCCAATCATGTTTTATTGTTCGGCATTGTATTTACAAATTTCAAGATTAAGCCAGCACTTCGATTTATCAAATGCTTTGACAAAAAGTGGAGGAATCAGCGGAATTTCAAAACGAGGGTTTACGCCAAAGGATTTCATGGATCGTTTTACCACTGGCAGTAAAAAACCAATTTGGGGTAATCCATATCTATTGAAAGAAAAGCGAAAAGGTGAAGGCGAAATTACTTCACTACTAACCAAAGCCAATGGCCTACTCGAAATCCATTTAGACATTCCCCAAGAAAAAGCGCTGCAGCTCAAAGACATGATAGAAGCCGCAGGCGTTTCAAGCTTTTATCTGGGCAAAAAGGGGCTGGCGTATATCGATGGCCTTAGGATATAGGGACAAATCATGAAACATTACATTGAAATAACCTTATTGCCCAATCCAGGCATTAATTTGTTTAGCCTCTGGTCAAAAGTATTCCAACAAATCCATTTAGGCCTAGTCGAAATGCAGAATGACCAAGGCCGCGTACCGATTGGCCTAGCGTTTCCTGAATATGTAACCGGCGAAAAATATAGCGTATTGGGTGGTAAATTGCGGCTATTGGCTAAGGATGAAGCAACACTTAGCCGGTTCAATGCCAGCCAATGGCTATCCCGACTGACTGACTACGTACATTGCACCAGCATCCGCCCCGTACCGAAAAAGATCACGGGTTACGCCATTTATCGACGCGAACAACTCAAAGCCAACAAAGAACGCTTAGCCAGACGCTATGCCAAAAGGCATAACGTGGACTCTGACACCGCGTTGAGGTGCTACAACTCGATGGCGCATCAAACCGTAACGACACCCTTTATTCGTCTGAAAAGCTTGAGTAGCGACAAAGCGTTTTGTTTGTTGATTAAAAAAAACGTGGTCACAGAACCCTCCGGTACGGCATTTAGCACTTATGGCCTAAGCGCTGTATCTACCGTCCCCGAATTTTGACCCAATTTTTTTATGCTTTTTAAAAATTAATAAAAATCAGCTAGTTGTATAATATGGTTTTGGAGATGGGTAAATTAAGCTAAATCTCCTGTAAGCTGCTATCCAACCGGCTTTAAAGCATTTTGAGGTCTGTTCACTGCCGCACAGGCAGCTTAGAAAATTTGCCCGCATTTTATATGCAGGTGACTTTGGTTCACTGCCGCACAGGCAGCTTAGAAAATTTGCAGATGCTAAAAAAGCTGCATCACTTGGTTCACTGCCGCACAGGCAGCTTAGAAATTCCCCTGTGCTTGCTTGTCTGTTAAGCCTTTGTTCACTGCCGCACAGGCAGCTTAGAAAGCCTCAACAGCGGCTTTAAGAGTCAAATTAATGTTCACTGCCGCACAGGCAGCTTAGAAAATAGCATCTATGATAAAGCGATAAAATCTCATGTTCACTGCCGCACAGGCAGCTTAGAAATGTGAAAGTAGAAGTTACCCCAGTGCTTTGCCGTTCACTGCCGCACAGGCAGCTTAGAAATTTACTTCATGATAAGAAATTGATCCATTATTGTTCACTGCCGCACAGGCAGCTTAGAAAACAATTATTGTGGCTACCCAGATATAACCCATGTTCACTGCCGCACAGGCAGCTTAGAAATTATAAGTTCATCTGTGCTTTTGCGTATGTCAGTTCACTGCCGCACAGGCAGCTTAGAAATGCATCGTCTGATATGCTGATAATCAAGCTTTGTTCACTGCCGCACAGGCAGCTTAGAAAAGAAGATAGAGTGGCAAACCCTGTTTGTATTGGTTCACTGCCGCACAGGCAGCTTAGAAATATATCAGTATCATTTAAAATCGAGGCAGAATGTTCACTGCCGCACAGGCAGCTTAGAAATTGATCACTTTTTTGTTTTGTAATTCGGTAATGTTCACTGCCGCACAGGCAGCTTAGAAACTCCATAGACAGGCTTGCCAAGCAGTTGCAAAGTTCACTGCCGCACAGGCAGCTTAGAAATTCTAATGGTGCAAGATTAAGTTTAAGGCGTGGTTCACTGCCGCACAGGCAGCTTAGAAATTACACAAATAAAGGTCGAGGTTATCAAAGCCGTTCACTGCCGCACAGGCAGCTTAGAAAGGTAATACCATCACCAGTTGATGTTAGCCATCGTTCACTGCCGCACAGGCAGCTTAGAAATTATTTCTATCTCCACTCGCTAAACATGGAAAGTTCACTGCCGCACAGGCAGCTTAGAAAGACTGTTGGTAATTTCTCGGCGTTTTTTTCATGTTCACTGCCGCACAGGCAGCTTAGAAATTGACGTAACATCACTTACGCCAACAGTAAGAGTTCACTGCCGCACAGGCAGCTTAGAAATGGATAGTGATTAGACAGCAACAAAAGGGCTTGTTCACTGCCGCACAGGCAGCTTAGAAATAAATCAATAGCCTTAGCCGCTTCCGCTTATGGTTCACTGCCGCACAGGCAGCTTAGAAATTGCTCTTTTGGTGCAAGCGTAATCTTTGCTAGTTCACTGCCGCACAGGCAGCTTAGAAATGATGTGAGGCGTGCAGCGGCACAAGGCGCTCGTTCACTGCCGCACAGGCAGCTTAGAAATACAGACTTCGTAACTGATACCACATTGGACAGTTCACTGCCGCACAGGCAGCTTAGAAATGTCGGTAACGAGTCGGGGCAAGAAATTATGAGTTCACTGCCGCACAGGCAGCTTAGAAAATTAGCGTATATTATAGCACGTTTACCAGCTGGTTCACTGCCGCACAGGCAGCTTAGAAAATTCATAGTTGTGCTTGATGTTGACTGTATGTGTTCACTGCCGCACAGGCAGCTTAGAAAACTTAAGGAATCTGAGGAATTTTATAATGATAGTTCACTGCCGCACAGGCAGCTTAGAAATTCTTATAGTGTTCAACAATTGTAAGTACAAGGTTCACTGCCGCACAGGCAGCTTAGAAAAGAAAACTTCACACAGATAATCCCATCACGCAGTTCACTGCCGCACAGGCAGCTTAGAAAGATTGCTCAACGTTGTAGTCTTTGCCAGACATGTTCACTGCCGCACAGGCAGCTTAGAAAATGAATCTGCACTGGCAAGGCGTAGCTAACGTGTTCACTGCCGCACAGGCAGCTTAGAAAATCGTTTGGAGTTGCGCCAGTATTCAACACATGTTCACTGCCGCACAGGCAGCTTAGAAAATATTTTTGCAATTGATGTGCGCCCTTCCTAAGTTCACTGCCGCACAGGCAGCTTAGAAAATAACTGATTGCTATAAGCTTACTATTGAGCTGTTCACTGCCGCACAGGCAGCTTAGAAATGTTGGAAACGAGTCGGGCCAAGAAATTATGAGTTCACTGCCGCACAGGCAGCTTAGAAAAGTAGGAGGGGGCGGAGGTGTAGATTCGACCAGTTCACTGCCGCACAGGCAGCTTAGAAAATATTGATTGCACGACTTAGCTCGATAGTGATGTTCACTGCCGCACAGGCAGCTTAGAAAAATATACCTACTAAAGCTTGCATAATTATCACGTTCACTGCCGCACAGGCAGCTTAGAAACTTAAAAACTCCATAATTGCCCCAGCTATTTCAGTTCACTGCCGCACAGGCAGCTTAGAAAAGGTAACAGCCTTATGTATCCCTGAAAATGTTTGTTCACTGCCGCACAGGCAGCTTAGAAATCGCTTTCGTCATCTGCCCTTCTGGTTGCCATGTTCACTGCCGCACAGGCAGCTTAGAAATCTTACCGTTGGAGTCAGTGATGTTACATCAAGTTCACTGCCGCACAGGCAGCTTAGAAATTTTATCATCGGTGTGCCTGACTTTTTGCTAGTTCACTGCCGCACAGGCAGCTTAGAAAGTTATCGTCCCACTCGCTAATCATTGTCACCAGTTCACTGCCGCACAGGCAGCTTAGAAAAAAGGCTTCGCGTAGGTCTGGTGTCATTTCTAGTTCACTGCCGCACAGGCAGCTTAGAAATGTATTTTTAACTCCATTGCAAATACTTTAGAGTTCACTGCCGCACAGGCAGCTTAGAAAGTTTGGCCGATAACTATTTACAAATGCTAGTAGTTCACTGCCGCACAGGCAGCTTAGAAATAATTTATAATTACCATAGTTATCTGTTTTTTGTTCACTGCCGCACAGGCAGCTTAGAAAAATAGAATCTACGCCAATCGAATGGGGAACGGGTTCACTGCCGCACAGGCAGCTTAGAAATGTGATTTGATTGCATCCGCTAATTTGCAATTGTTCACTGCCGCACAGGCAGCTTAGAAATCACGACCCACTATGTAAAAATGCCCGACTTCGTTCACTGCCGCACAGGCAGCTTAGAAACCAGTGACTTTGATATGGCTAATCGTAGACAAGTTCACTGCCGCACAGGCAGCTTAGAAATTATCAAGGCAGATTTGGTAAAGGCATTAAAGGTTCACTGCCGCACAGGCAGCTTAGAAATTTTATGTATTGCACTAAAGACCTTCATGCCTGTTCACTGCCGCACAGGCAGCTTAGAAATTTATCTGTCTTGTACATCGTTATACTCCTAAGTTCACTGCCGCACAGGCAGCTTAGAAAAGGATGACTAAAAATGAACACAGCACATATAAGTTCACTGCCGCACAGGCAGCATAGAAAAGACGATAATTTCTTCTTGGAATAATGCATCACTCCAACGGCTCCATACACTCCACCGAATCATTCCGTGGATTATTAATCCTCGTACTAACCCGCCAAGCCTCCATCCCTTCCGTAGGGTAAGGTTTAAGCAGTATTTGTAGATCTCCCGCATCTTTGGCGTCCGCTTTAAGCCAGGCGTCCCAAACCTCGGGCGCAAGAATAACCGGCATTCTTTCGTGGATGGGTCTCATAAGCTCGTTCGCTTCCGTCACGATGATGGAACAGGATTCCAACTCTTCGCCTTCCGGGCTCCGCCATTGCTCCCATAATCCGGCAAACGCCATCGGTTCCCGGCCCTGCAGTGCAATAAACCAGGGTTGTTTGATTTTTGAATCTGGCTTGATCTGCCACTCGTAAAATCCGTCCGCCGGAACCAGGCAGCGCCTGTGCTTGAAAGCGTTCCGGAACGCCGGCTTGCTAGCCACCGTTTCGGCTCTCGTGTTAATCATGCTGTAGCCGATTTTCATATCCTTCGCCCAATGCGGGATCAGGCCCCATCGAGCCAGCGCAATGCGCCTTTTTTCGCCTTCCTCGCGCACAATGGGAATATTTTGCGACGGCGCTACGTTATAGCGCGGGCGCAGCTCTGAAAGCGCTTCGGCCTCGAAACGCCGGGCCAGGGTAAAAGGATCACTGTATAACGCGAATCGACCACACATAAGAACTCATGAATTGACTTATCACCAATATATAGCCAGCAACAAAAACATCCCAACCACTGCAAACTTCATCGCCCACATTTCTATCGAACACCTGCCGTAGTTATGGCGCATTATAGCTTCAACTTTGTTAAAGCCAACCTGGTCTTGCATGTGAATTTTTCTTTGCATGATGACTCTCCTCGTTTTAAATGTCGATGGTTAATGTGAACGGTAACTACGCATTTGGCCGATCAACACGCCCTGGATTTCGACTTGCTCCGGACGGTAGGTCATGGCGGTCATGTTGGAATTGGCCGGGATCAACAGCACTTTATCGGTCGACTGCTCGATGTATTTTAAGGTCGCTTCCGATCTCTCGATCAGAGCCACCACTATCTCGCCGTTGTCGGCGTAACTGCGCTGCTCGATGATCACCCAGTCACCGTCGAATATCCCGGCCTCGACCATCGAATCACCCTGAACCTGCAATACGTAACAGGGCTTATCGCTTTTCAGCACTTCCGGAACCGCCATGTAGTTGACGTTTTCCAATGCCTCGATCGGCTTGCCGGCGGCAATCTTGCCGACGAACGGCAGCGAGTGTTCGCAGGCGGCATAATCGCGTTGCGCCTGGGCTGTCAATCGAATACCACCTTGCTTATTGCCGGTGAACGGCTCAACCAGGCCGGCCGCAATCAAAGCCATGATGTGCTTGTACAGCGAGCCGCGCGAGGCCATACCCAGCGCCGCGCAAAGTGCGTCCAGCGTGGGCGGGTAGGCAAAGCGCTCGTAGTTGTCGCGTAGAAAATCGAAGATTTCCCTCTGTCGCCGTGTTAAGTCGTTCATCACCGCTCCTGTGGTTTATTTTTTGTCAGTTTAGCAAAAACAGCCTAAAATGAAAGCAAAAAGAGAACAAAAAGAGAACATAACTAACTCATTTTTCTTATTGCCCTTATGGATCAATCATTTATTCGACCTGTCTTGACTGACATCTTTTACCCAAGCCGCACGCTGCGCCGGATAGCATTGCCGCTGTTTACTGGCAAAGTGGCAGCCGGGTTTCCGTCCCCTGCCGATGATTACGTTGAGAAAACCCTGGATTTGAACGAGCTGCTGGTACAAAAGCCGGCGGCTACGTTCTTTGTTCGCGCTCAAGGCGAATCCATGCTCGGTGCCGGCATTCATCCCAACGATATTCTGGTCGTGGATCGATCCATCGAACCGGTGCCTGGTAAAATCGTCATTTGTGCGTTGAACGGCGAACTGACGGTAAAGCGCCTGGAACGCAATAACGAGCAATGGCAATTGAAAGCAGAGAACCCCGCCTATCCCGATATTGTCATCCACGAAGATCTAGAGATGGTGATCTGGGGCGTGGTGACCAACGTCATTCATTCCGTGTAATGCAGACGCTCATTGCCGATGACCATGTTAATGGCAGCCGGATTCGATAACTCCTGAAAGCCCAAGGCGGAATGAATTTTCCGGCGTTATACGACGGATTGGGGGAGTTGGTGATCGTTAAAGTTGGGTGAAAATCCGGAACCCATCGTTTTGTCTAGTGTTCACAACTTTTCACTATGCTGTAAGCTGCGTTTTTCATGGGTTGCATTTTGTCCTCAGCACATCCTAGGGTGCGTTTAAACAAACGACACTAAAGTCCCATAGGATTTTGAGCGGTGACAAGTCGTAAACTTCCGGTGTATTGCCGCGCACTACTGCCGTTGTTGAATTATTCGATGAATACCATAAATTGCAACTTATTCGATAAGAAAACATATAGGAATATCAGGCATTTTTATCTAATCTTACTTATTGTGTAAATGATCGTTTTTTCTATGCCTTCCGAACTACTGAGTAATGATGGTTAAGGCTTTCCAAAAAATGGCAGGTTAAATATGATTAAAGTTGGGAAGCTTGAAAATGGCATAAGGCCACGCCATATGTGGCTTTTTAATAAATCTTATGGGACTTTAGTGTCGTTTGTTTAAACGCACCCGTAGTTGTCAATCCACTGGGCAACAGTGCATCAAATGCTTCTTGCGCCCGATGTATGGCATCTATCCTATCCCAATCACCAGATATAGCCATTTCTTCAGCATATCTTGTAATCGTATCTGCTTTAAAACCAATAAATTCACTGGAGGTCATATTTCTGAAATCAATCATAAAACACCTTAAATTTTTTGCGGTGGCAGAAACTCAGCAGCAATAGTTTATGTGCAGAAACTAGGTCTTTATGGTTTTACGACACCCATTAACCCTATTTTCTGTACTATTGCTCCCAAAAACTACTGCCCTTGTGCAATAAATCCTGATGCTAGTGTATATTTACGGACGAATATGCACAGTACCCGTATTACCCATTTACGTACGAATCCTTACGCCTAGCCAATCTCATGGTAGATACACAAGGTTGTTTACCTCAGCACTATAGGTAGTGGCTTTGGGTGCTAACCGGATAGGCATGGTTCAATGCATCAATAATAATTACAACAAAGTTACTGCACAAATCATCCATGACTCTGTTTTTTTCCGGTTAAATCTTAGGTTTTCTCAGGCTTTGCTTACTGTCCCGTTTGCTACTGTACGCCTTGATTACTCTGTGTAAGTGTGTCCCTTTTGCTGCTCGCTTTACCACCCAAGACTACTGCACGCCCACGCAAAACTCCCGCAGTAGTAGCTAGCATTCCGCGCAATTCCAGAGTAACCACTGTTAATATTAAAAAGCTGTGCCTGGGAAAAATAGCCGGCTGGATAAGGACTGCCACCGAGAGACATGTATGAAAAAATACTCCCTGGCAAATAATCAGGCCTCCCATACGGTATGTAACTATACCAAGAAACAGGGTCAGGGTACGCATTCTCACTAACCAAAAGGAAGGCCATAAAAATGGATAGTATTAGTGTCTTCATAAAAACCTCCAAGAAATTTATTAGGAATAAGGCGTTACGATGCTTCTAAAAATGCATGCAGAGCCACTTTGTGTTCACCTCTAGGATTCTGTCCGAGAATAGAAAATACGAAAAATTGACTACAATATATAGTGACTTTTATACCTAGTTACTACTATATACGGTGTCGATATTTTTTATAACTGAGTTCTCTGACAGCCTCCTAGTGGCTGCTCTAGAACTGGGATGCGCAGCCCGTAGAATGCATTGAGGAGCGAAGTAAACGTGTCCTCTAGCGTGCACGGCACAGATGTCCATCCAGTCTCTTCTGGCATCAGCGAGTCTTTGCCTATTCTAGATGTTGGAAAACTACCCGCATGCCCTCTCGTTGTCGCAATTTTCATATGACCTTGGTCCGATGGTACCCATATAGAGCTTAGGGGACAAGGGGGTCGCTAGGGACCTGGTCCGAAACCGGGGGGTCTTCGACGGGGCCAGGGATCGGCGGATCGTCTACGGGCGCCTGATCAGATGGAGGCGAGTCGGACTGATCAGCCGGATCGTTCAAGGGAAGTTCGGTTACTTGGAAATCCGGCGGTAATTCCCGTATATCACCGGGTATGGGTGCCTCGCCCTCCCAACCTTGAACAGGCGATGGGTCAACGATTCCGGGCGAGGCAGTGATCGGCTTCGGCAGCATCAATCTTCCCATAGGGTCCGTAAGCCCCATTCCAGTCCCTGGTAAAAAACGGGCGGCGTTATTCAAAGGGCTGACGGTCTGCCGTACCTCGAGCGGAGGCTTCAATCGCGTCGCATGGTAAGCCCCCCATCCTTGCCACCCGAGGCTGGCGAGGATGATGCCGCTTCCGAAGGCAGCGGCTAGCCGGATAGCAGATATTCTCGCACTCATAGTAACTCCTTAGCGCTGTTGTACGTTGATGGTCCAGACGGAATTGGCCTTCATCGGTCCGTAGGCTACGTTAGCTATGATTTTGCCGCCATCAAGCAGCCAGGTGGCGGTCGCGTTGGTGAACGCATTCACCCAGATGAGATCGGCCTTGTGGTCGCCGTTGAAGTCATCCAGTCCGATAGGACGCCAGCCAGCGATTGCCGGCAAGGTTCCGATAGGCAGAAATCCAGTCCCGTTGCCAATCAGCCAAGTGCCGGTGCCACCGGAATTGACGTTGTACCAAAAAATGTCAGTCTTGCTGTCACCATTTAAGTCGTTCAGTCCGGCAAGAATCCAGCCGCTCGATGGTGGAAGGATACCTAGCGCAACGCTGGATATGACCACTCCGCCGTTGATGAGCCAGGCGCTGATGTTGCCGGTGCGGATATTGTGCCAGAGGAGATCGGCCTTACCGTCGCCATTAAAGTCTTCAAGTGCAATCGGCTGCCACCCCTGGCTGGGTGCTACCTGGCCATAGACCACGGTGCTGATGCCGATCAGCCAGGCACCGGTCCCGCCCGTGTAGGGGTTGTACAAGAAGACATCTGTTCGCCCGTCGAAATTGAGGTCGCGGAGACCGATTGGTACCCACCCTTGGTTAGGCGGCAGCGTTCCCAAAGCCAGCTTTTGAAGTGCGGTGGTTCCATTGACCGTCCAAACTTCGACGCTCCCGCTGTAGATATTGAACCAGAAGACGTCGAATCTGCGGTCGCCATTGTAATCGCCGAGACCTATCGGAGCCCAGCCCTGGCTACGAAGCTTACTTCCGTAATTCACCATAGGGGAAACGGTCGCGCCATTGACAAGTTGGGTCGCGATGGCGCCGGAATTACTGTTATACCAGTAAAGATCAGTCCGCCCATCGGCATTGGCATTCTTCATGCCGATGGTAGCCCATCCGCTATTGGGCGGAAGTGTTCCATAGGACGGTCGACTTGCGATCGTAGTACCATTGCTCAGCCAGGCAAACATTTGGCCGGAAAAGATGTTTCCGACGAACAGGTCCGCCTTTCTGTCACCGTTGAAGTCTGTTCTTACAACTGCTGCATTTAATGGTGTTGAAAAAGCGAAAATTATCCACATTAGAGCGAATGCTCGTATCAGTTTATATTTTGACATCGTACAACTCCATTGCCCAAAAGAGGTATTTATATAGGGCTGTTTGCGTTAACTGAGGAGTCCGAGATATTCTCTTGGAGGGTTCGCTTACAACTGGCTTCCTTCAGAGCGACCAGAGCGACGAGTTGCAAGTCGAGGTTCTAGTCAGTCGTAGAATGCAGGTATAACCGATCTTTATGTTGAGGTTGATGAGGTAACCAAAAAAAAAACAAAAAGCCGGACCCCGTTATGTAACCGTAACGTGGTCACACTCGGCAGTCCGGCTTTCCGTTTATATGGGATCCGCGACTTTCTGTCCCTACCTTTAAATAGGTTTAGCTTTCTTGTTATTTATTAAATAATAGTAAATCACAAAATTCTAGAAATTTCAACTGAGTATTTTAGTAAACATTTGTTTTTAAATAAAAAAACGACTCATTGTTATTTATGATAGCAAGTTTTTAGATACAGTTTTTATTAGACAAAATGAATCAATTTGTCTAATGCCGAGCCATGCAATCTAGGACTAATTCGGCTTACAGCGTAGCAAAAAGTCGTGAACAATAGACAAAACAATACGAACTGTCCAATGACACAAGGGCATTTATGAACATGAATGCCCCCTCAAAACATCCCATCCAACACGCCTGGCACAACAACCTCTTTGCCGCTCCCACCGAAACTCAACTCCACCCCCGCATCCCCCGGCCTTAACCAAAACTGCACCACCACCTCGCCCCGGATCGCCATCAGATTCAGATACTCGCGTAAATCCACGGCCTTGGCATAATGCAGCTTAACCGTATTCCCTCCCCAGATCACCGGATGATAGGTTTCGATCTGGCTAACGTTCACTACCTTGTCGGCATCAACAAACAGCTCGCCCAGCAGGTAATAGCCATGATTGGCTTTCAGATTGTCCACCAGCCAGCGCAAAGAGCGGCCTTTCATGTCCACGCGCTGCGAGATTACCCGCAACGGCTCGCCCTTGATCAGCACCGCATCGACCGGGTACAGGTTATGGTGCATCTGGCTTTTACCCACAGACCGGGCTTTGCCGTTGTATTCGATGATCAGGCCATTCTGCCAGGCACCCAATATAGGGCAGTTGCATTCGATATGCTCCAAAGTCAGGTTATCGATGGCTTTCAGCTCCAGCGTGTGCCAGTTCAACCCCTGCACTTCGACGTATTCGTCATAGGAAATTTCGAAGTCTTTCAGGATTTGATGCAGGCCACCCCGAAGCCCAAGGCTGCTCATCGGATACAGCCCCACGCAGAACACCAGCATCGAGCATAAAACAATCATTTCCGCCTTGCTGCCGACTTCCAGCCGGTACTTGATCTTGCCAGGCATCACCACGCGGATCGGCGACGGCCAGAACAAGTCTACGCCCCGGATGTTGGCCATGTCGATTTGAAGATGCGACCAGTAGCCGCCAACGACCGCCCAGAAACACAGCGGATAAGTGAAATACAGCGGCGAAGCCAGCGCCGCCAGAATGGCAACGCCGATAAAGGAATGGGTAATGGTGCGGTGGCCGAAACGTTTTTCCAGCGGCACCGAAATAAAGAACAGTGGACGCCCGACTTTTGAGACCGGCAGGTCGATGTCCGGCATCAGCGAGAATAGCATAGCCAAGCCCCACGATACCGGATCAGTCTGATACTCGAAGACAGCAGCGCCGCCCAGGTAAAGCGCCGTGGCAAAGCCGGCGTGGGTGGTGGCTAGCATGCGTAAGGCATATCAATTGTTTATATTTATAGAGAGCTGGTCTTTATCACAACGAAGCAGGGCATCACTTGCCCACCTCTCAAACCAGACAACACTTTTGTGGGCTGCCTCTTGAAAACTTTCATTCCCAGCCTCATAATCGCCCGTCAATGGTTCAAATGTTGTTTCGCGCTGATAATTTTTACACCACTCAATTTGTTCCTTGGTGTATTTCCCATTTTCAAAATTCATCGTCATTCTCCTATAAATCGTCATTCTCCTATAATATGGTCTAACCCGTCATTCAAGCCGACGCTGTTTACGCCGGGTCTTGTTTGGCCGTCTTTGCTGACGCGGCTTAATTCTGCGTTTGGCCACTATCTTATAAACATTGTGGTAGCGTCCGTTATGTTCAATTTTCCCAGATAATATAACGCTATCGCTTTTACCTATCACGCTCATAATAGATGCCTTTACGTTTGTTGGGTGTTTTCCTTGGACATTGGCCGCGTCAATTTCTTTGCTCATAAGCCAAACTCAACGGTCAAGTGATATGATATGAAATCATATCAATTTATATCATATGACATGACTCACCGCCCTACCCCTTTAAAAATAAAGAAACGGAACGTCAGGAACAGCGCGGCCCCCATGCCGCCCATGATGTACAAGGTTTTGTCCCCGGTGCCCATCCCGACGTAGCGCATCGAGACGATCAACGCCCCGAGGATCATTACCATAGGCGTGAAATCCAGGTAACTAACCCCGGCCTCATGGCGCATTTCTCGCACCTTGCGTTTGTCAATAATCCTTTCCTTGCCTGATTCATCCAGCATGTCATAAATGGCTTGGGGAATGCCACCGGACTGTTTAACGACGTGCGAAATATACAAATCCGGCGACTCTATCAAGACGCCTTTGGTTTCGATGTATTTCTTAACCACTTTCCGGATCACATCTGGCGGCAATGGCTTGACGGCAATCTCCTTCATTTTCCACCACAGCTTACGCACACGAGCTTTTTTCTCCGAAGCGCAGCCGATAACCTGGGCATGGTCGAAGATCGCCAGCCAGAAGGCCATTTGCGTAGGTGTGAGCGAGGTTAAATCATCGACGGCAATAACGGGTTTAGTATCTACCCTGGCCAGCGCAGGAATGATTGCATGAGTCAGATCCCGCATACTCATCCGATTAATCTGATTTTTAACTTCCTTCCAGTCAATATCGGCAACAGGCAGGTTATGGAATTTAACCGGCAAGCCCAGTTCTTTTGCACTCACCAAGCCAAGCACAAGCATCTGCCTGGCTATTTCAATAAACTGCCCTTTAGCCTGGTAATCATCCAGTTTGATTAGTAGATTGATCGGTGCGCGTTTCAATGCCTCCCGTAACACCGCAGATTTACCGATACCGACCGGGCCGGTCAGAATAACATGCTTGCCTTTGCGAATTTCGGCCACCAGGTCGGCCACCAATTCATCACGGCCAATCAAACCAACAATATTATCCATCGAAGCCCCCTAATGTTTTATCCTTGCCTTCCAGGTAAGCCAGCAGGGTTTGCCATTCCGACCCGGCATATTTAGCCAATTTGTAGCGCTGCGTATTGGCCAGCACATCCACTTTGGCGATCAGCGCGTCTTCATCATTAAGGCTACTGCCTATTGTCCATAACGCATCCATTTCTGACGAATAGCCTTCATCAATGCGCTTTTTCAACCAGGCAGCCTTTTCCTTGAGGAATTTCCGCCGCACTTCCGAGGCGGCAATCTCGGATTCCAGTGTCCTTAATTGCGCTATATCCATGATCACCTTGGTGCTCATATCATCAATTTCTTTGGCTTCGGCCACTAGCTTCAAGGCTTGTTCGCGGTCTTCCTTGATCGAGGATAAAGGAATGCTGATTTGCAGGCCACCATAAGCCGTATAAGGCGTATCCCTGAAGTCGGTACCACCGAAACCCAGGCGACCACTTAACGAGGTATTCTGCAGCGCCCAGGTGACGGAATCGGGCTTAGCGTAGGCTTTGGTGACATTGTGCTGCGCCTGGATGATCGGATTAGCATGGCTAATGAAAGTCAAAACTTTATCGTCCTCCCAAGCCATTACCTGAAAAGGCAAAAATAAGGATACAATAAAGACAGTTCGCACATTCATGGAAGCATTTTTGTTAATCAAAATTGCATTTTTGTTATAACGTAGTTTAGCTTTTGTAGCCGCAAAAGTGAATATAAAAGAAGCAGAAATATTATTGCAAGCAGGCGTCTTAACAGCGCCGGTCATAAAACAGCACAATCAGGGCGACGGATGGGTAGTCACGCTTGCCGGAAAGCATAAGCTTAACCCGAAGCTGGAGACTGCGCGGGGTGAAATGCGGGTGTTCAAGCGCCTGGATGCGGCAGTGGGGGTGTTGTTTGAATTGGGGTTTGAGGGGGTTAACGTTGTGAGATGAATTTAACTGGCGAACTGTATTTTCTTTTTGTGGTTGATTGTCGGTTTACGACCCACAAGAGACACTCACTCCACATTCCCAAATGGCTGCACATCAACGGCAAGCAGACAGTCTATTCCAGTGACACGACTGGCACTAACAGCCCAAAAGAGCCATTTGAATTAGAAGTTAACAGTAAAGACATGCCCTATTCATGCGACTTAATGTATACCAAAATACAGATTTAACTGACTACATCTTAAAAGCAGACTTGGGCAATATCGTCCAATTTTTATGACCGGCTCAATTTAGCAATTAAAGCCTCTAATTCCGGCTTCGCTGATGTCTCATGAGTATAAATCGCATAAACTTGACGGCTGATCTCAGGTTCGTAAAGATAGCGAAAACTGATGTCAGTTGCATCCTTAGGCAGGGTGTATTCCGGCATCAATGCAACGCCGATGC
>JAQTMV010000008.1 GCA_028714175.1 Methylococcales bacterium | reverse complement strand
TGCGCTCTATACGTATGCTTCTTCATGGCGGGAATACCTCCTACGGTTAGGGTCTTTGGTTCTTTAAAAAAAGACTCTATTTTGAGGGTTCCCGCTTTTCTTTGGTAGTCTGCACTATAGCTGACTATATGCAATGTTTGTCGAGAGAGCGATCGTCTTTGCTAAGCAACAAGGAGGCAACGTCTCATTCGTAAGGATGCATTCGTGGATGTTCCTCCCCTCCTTTGAAGAGTTCCGCCGATGGCTCATTGAAAATGGAACCTTTCAGAATATGGCTCATTTGGGTCCTCGTGCTTTCAGCGAAATTTCAGGTGAGGTTGTTCAGTCGACGGCGTTTTCTTATTTAACATATCAAATATGTGATTACTACCCCACTTTTATTAATGCCACTGACGGGGAAGAGGAACAAAAGCAGACAGTCCTATTGGACAGGAAAAACAGGCATTCCCACATCAGTCAGTCACAGTTCCAACTGATACCTGGTTGTCCGATAGCATACTGGGTGACCAGTGCCGTAACGAGAGCGTTTGGCAATAAACGGTTAAGTGAATTTTCAGAGATAAAGTCTAGCATAGGCACTTCTAATAACAACCGTTTTCTTCGCTTTTGGAACGAAGTTAATTTCGATGATATTGGATTTGGATGTTCAAATATTCATGATTCAATCACTTCAAAAAAGAAATGGTTTCCATACACGAAAGGTGGACGCTTCCGTAAATGGTATGGCAATAACGAATTTGTAGTGAATTGGGAGAGCGACGGGCTGGAGATCAAAGTTGCCGTCGTGAATAACCCATCCGATCCCAATACAACGCATTGGTCCAGACGAATATTTAATACCGAGTATTTTTTTCTTCCCTCTATTACTTGGAGTGATATCGGAGGCGGACTACTGTCGGTTCGAAAGAATGACAACGGCTTTATCCACGATGTTGTTGGTGTAGGTGCCTACCGTATATCTCAAGATTTGGAGTTAGAAATATTGGCAGCACTAAACTCGTGCGTTGCCACAGTATTCGTGGACATTCTGTGCCCAACCCTTCATTTCAAACCGGGGCAGATGGGAGAAATCCCGATTGTCTTACCCAGCGGCAATGTGGCAAATAACGCTGGTGAGTGTGTTGCATTGGCTAAACAAGATTGGGACGCAAATGAAACCT
The DNA here is from genome assembly GCA_028714175.1 of Methylococcales bacterium. GTDB lineage: Bacteria > Pseudomonadota > Gammaproteobacteria > Methylococcales > Methylomonadaceae > JAGXGJ01. The sequence continues at coordinate 51,252 of JAQTMV010000008.1, read as the reverse complement.
CATGGGGTTTTGACGCCTTATCATGGTGCGTTGCGCCAATCAAAGCCAATAACATCCAACAATCGTGGGACATTTGGGCTAGGCGAGCTAGAGTAAATATTGAACGAATGCAATCGTTGGAAAATGACAACAATCACTTCTTCATCAAAGCCTTCGGCCTACAAGACGAACTTTCACCCGATGTTCCCGAAGAACAAATAACCCTAGCACGCGCTGACCGAGAAAAAGACTGCCAAAGGCTAATTTCCTACGCCATCGGCTGCATGATGGGACGTTACAGCCTGAATAAACCGGGCTTGATCTACGCCCAAGCCGGCAACGTCGGTTTTGACCCTGACCGCTACAACACTTTCTCCGCCGATGCCGACGGCATTGTACCAATCACCGATGAGCTATGGTTTGAAGACGATGCCGCCAACCGCATCCGTGAGTTTTTGCTGGCGTTGTGGAATGCAGAAACGCTGGACGAAAATATCGCCTGGCTGGCGGAAAGCTTAGGTCAAAAAGGCAACGAAACTCCCATTGAGACCATCCGCCGCTATCTTGCTGGCAGCTTCTTTAAAGACCACCTGCAAACCTACAAAAAACGCCTGATTTATTGGCTATTTTCCAGCGGTAAACAAGGTGCTTTCCAGGCCTTGGTTTACTTGCACCGTTACCACGAAAGCACACTCGCCCGGATGCGCGCCGAATATGTCGTGCCGCTGACCGGTAAAATCCAGTCCCGTATCGAGATGCTGGAAAAAGATGCCGCCGTAGCCGCTTCCAATGCGACACGCAACAGGCTGAACAAAGACATCGAAAAGCTCAAGAAAAAACACGTCGAACTGCTCGCCTACGACGAAAAACTCCGCCACTATGCCGACCTACGCATCCAGCTCGACCTGGATGATGGCGTAAAAGTAAACTACGGCAAGTTTGGCGATTTGCTGGCTGAGGTGAAGGCAGTGACTGGGGGAAAAGATGAGTGACAATACTGCTTACTTTAGCCGTCATACCGGGAATACCCGCCAAAATCCAGTCACCACTAACCAAAACAGACAGGTTTGCCCATGCGTGTGGCAAACACCAAACCCACCGATGACTGGGCTTTACCAACAGAGCGAAGCGCGGGCAACGTGAAAAATGCATCTTATAAGGTATCAAAGGCTTGACTTTTGTATCCTTTAAGAAACAATGACCGCTATGAAATACGAATTGCAAAGCACACAAACCTTCAATCACTGGTTTTCCAAACTGAAAGACAGAACAGTTAGAAACCAAGTGTTGTCTAGGTTAGCACGAGTTGAAAACGGTAGTTTTGGCGATACCAAAGCTTTGTCAGCCAATTTGTTTGAATTACGCTGCTTCTTTGGCGGTGGCATCAGGGTGTATTACACGATCCGCAATCAGCGGATTGTCTTGCTGCTGGCCTGTGGGGACAAATCCAGCCAAGACAGGGATATTGAAAAAGCCAAAGCCATTTTGAACACCTTGGAGGATTAGACCATGACTGAAACCATAACCGCCTTTGACATTGCCGAACACTTGGAGACGGATGCCGATATCCGTGACTTTTTGCGGGAAACGGCAAGCAACGGCAGCCCTTCCGATTTTATCCACGCGCTTAACACCGCAGCCCGCGCCAAGGGCATGACCGAAGTCGCTAAACAAGCTGGAGTGTCGCGGGCTAGCCTTTACAAATCGTTGGCAGAAGACGGCAATCCCCGATTTGAAACCATCGCTAAAATCGTCGAGGCGCTGGGCTGCAAACTCGTTGTGTCCTAATCAGTTTTTATGCCTGTCAAAACTACAACTACACCTAACACTATGAAACAAGAGCCATTCGAACCTGTCACCGATGTGGAGGTGTTATCCGAAGCCATGGATTTGATGGCTATAGGCAATGTCGCTGTCCGTCGTGCCCAAGCACACAACCGTGCTTTGGGAATACCCAATTATTATTCAATCGGTGGTCATGTGGTTTCGGATATGGAAATTAATAATCGAAACATTCTCAATGCTCTAATTAACGATGGGTCCATCAAACGACTGCATGTCCTTGAACTGGGGTTAGCATGAGCCTACAACGCATCACCGATCCCCTGGCTGTCTTGTTTGCCTCGCATCCTATTGTGTTTTGGCATGATCAGGAAGGTGAGTTTTCAGCAACGGTGGATAATCTCGCCCTGGATAATGTCAATTTTGTCCGTTTGCAGGAGACACCTGCGCTACAAATTAAAATGGCTATTGAACGCCAACCTGAGCAGTGTTGGCTGCTTTATAGCACTCAACCAGAACCAGACCCAAATAAGGATTGGTTATTGGATATCCGGTTACGCAGTAAATCCTTTAAAGCCGATTCGACATCCATCTTGCTGGATGATTTAGGTCTGGTTTCGCACACTTTACGCGGGCATTTAAAAGAGCGAGCCAAGTTTTTTCGTGCTAAAGAAAGGGTTGAGCGCTTAAAACGTCTGGTGGTTGCCAGCGATAATGCTGACGACCTTGACCGGAAAATGTTGGCGGTTTTAACCCGTGCCGACCAGCCGGAATTGTTCTCTATTCTGCAACGCTTGTTTGCAACCTTGGTTGGTGATGGTCAAGTTAATCTCAATGCTCAGCCGAAAATCTGGCAGGACATCGTCGCTAATGATCTGGAGGATGCCTTTTGGCTATTGGCAAAAACACAGCTGGGTTATGCCGAGACTGAACCGGGTTTGCGTGATTTATTGTTTCGTATTCTGGTGACTGATTTTTCCCGTTCATTCATGGGTGAGCCCGCTGAAGCATTGAAGCATTTTATACTGCCTGAACGTAACCTCGCCGCTAATGCGTCGGTGTTTGCTTCACGATGGCGATCTGATTTAGCGCACTATACAAGTTACAACCTCATTACAGCGGCGGTTGGACGGGATTTGGAGTTGATTCATTTATTGGGTGGACTCTCAGCTGATGACTTATCCGAGGTGATGACGTTTGAAGAAGTTGAACGCCGTATCATCAGTGATTTGAAGGATAGGATTCTGGGTGGTGCGGGAGCAGCGATGGATTCTGTACTGACGCTGATTGCACGGCGTAGGGATGGTCACTGGGCTAATCAAATTCTGGCTAATGCCAATGAGGTGAACCGTGCTTTGGCTGCCAGTTATGATGCGCTGGAAGCTGCAACACACTTTTTAACCTTAAAGGATCAATACCGGGAGGGTTTTAGTTTTGCTTCAAGTGAGGCGGGGGTTTCCACTTATCAAGCGGAGTTATATCGTTTTGATCAACTCTATCGACACTTTAACCGCGCTACCGAATTTGTCGAACCTATGGGTTGGGCGGTTTTGCATGAATTAAAGCAACGTATTGAAGCGGCTTATTCAGGCTGGTTTATCCCCCAGTTAAGTTCGGCCTGGGCCAAGATTCTGGAAGGCGAGGCAGGATTGCTGTCATGCTGGCTGATACCCGGCAGCATCAATCAGCAGAACTTTTTTGATAAAGTCGTATTGCCTTTGTCTGACGGAGGCACTAAACGGGTCTTTGTCATCATTTCCGATGCGTTTCGTTTCGAAGTGGCAGAGGAACTGGTTCAGGTTATCAATAGTAAGAGCCGGTTTAAAGCGGCACTATCCAGTCTATTAGGGGTATTGCCCAGTTATACCGGTTTGGGCATGGCATCGCTGTTACCTCATCAAACCCTGGCATATAAAATTAACAGCAGCCTGGAGCTGATAGCCGATGGCAAGCCGGTCTCTTCAATGGAACAACGCAACGCTTATTTGGCGGCGTATTCCGGGGCTGCCATTAAAGCCGAAGATTTGTTGGCAATGGGTAAAGATAAAGGCCGGGAATTCGTTCGTGAACGCCGATTGATTTATATTTACCATGACCGTATTGATTTGATTGGCGATAAACAGTCTTCCGAGACCAAAACCTTTGAGGCCGCCGCCGATACCGTCATTGAGCTTGCCCAATTGGTCGGTTTTATCGTCAATAGTCTGAATGGCTATAATGTCCTGGTAACTGCCGATCACGGTTTTATGTACCAGGAATCGGCGTTGGAAGAAGCCGATAAATCAACACTTTCTGAAAAACCGGAAGGGTCGTTAGTGGCGAAAAAACGTTATTTATTGGGGCAAGGTATCGGTTGCAATGCTAAAGCCTGGTCTGGAAACACCGCATTGACAGCCGGGACTGAACCGGAACGCAGTCTCGATTTCTGGATACCTAAAGGCGCAAACCGGTTTCATTTTACCGGTGGCGCACGATTTGTTCATGGTAGTGCCATGCCGCAGGAAATAGTTGTTCCGGTCATTGCGATCCGTTCAACAGAATCGGAGCTAGCTAAAACCAGGATAGTCAGTATCAGTTTATTGGGGGCATCCAACAAGGTCGTTACTAATACCCAACGTTATGAGTTTATCCAGAACGAGGCAGTCTCTGAACGTGTATTACCTCGTGCATTAGTGATCTCTTTGCGTGATGGTGACCGCCTTATCAGTGATGAACAGACCGTCACCTTCGATAGCAGCTCGCAACTGCTTGATGAACGCAAACGTTCGCTGTTGCTAACGGTGTTATCGGGTTCTTATGACCGTAACAAAGACTATTATCTGGTTGCCCGTGATGCAGCAACCAAGGTAGAAGTGCTGCGTGCGCCAGTGAAGGTTGATCTGGCATTCAGTAACGATTTTTAGGATGGATGATGAACGACACTGTAAACGCTGACGATAGGGACAACAGTCTGGATACCTTATTAAACCAACATTTTGCCGGTAAAGTCGTTCGCAAGGATTTAACCAAGCTGATCAAGGAAGGCGCCAATGTGCCGGTTTATGTGCTGGAATATTTGCTTGGGATGTATTGTGCCAGTGATGATGAAGAAACCATTCAGGCTGGCTTGAAGAACGTTAAGCGCATTTTGGCGGATAACTATGTCCGGCCTGATGAGGCCGGGAAGGTCAAATCCAAAATCAGGGAAAGTGGCAGCTACAAGGTGATTGATAAAGTCACCGTTATGCTTAATGAACGGCGTGATGTCTATGAAGCCATCTTGTCCAATCTGGGTGTCAAAGGCGTTGAAATTTCCGACCGCACCGTTAAAGACTATGAAAAACTGTTGGCCGGGGGTATCTGGTGCATTATTACCCTGAAGTATTATTTTGAAGAGGGTCAGGCCGGATCGCCTTTTCAAGTCACCGAATTAAAACCCATCCAAATGCCCAATATGGATATGGACGTCTTATTTGAAGGGCGCAAGGCTTTTGATGCTGAGCAATGGCTGGATGTGTTGCTGCGCTCCATCGGCATGGAACCTATGCATTTTACTGAACGGGCTAAATGGCATCTGCTGGCACGGATGATTCCCTTTGTTGAGAATAATTATAATGTCTGTGAGTTGGGTCCGCGCGGCACCGGAAAAAATCATATTTATAAGGAAGTCAGCCCCAATAGTATTTTGATTTCCGGTGGTCAGACAACCGTCGCCAATCTTTTTTATAATCTGGGTCGTCAATCGATTGGTCTGGTCGGTTTATGGGATGTCGTGGCTTTCGATGAAGTGGCCGGTATCTCGTTTAAGGATAAAGACGGCATCCAGATTATGAAAGACTTTATGGCCTCCGGTTCATTCGCCAGAGGCCGCGATTCGATCGTGGCTTCTGCCAGTATGGTGTTTGTCGGCAATATCAATCAATCCGTTGATACGCTGGTTAAAAGCAGTCACTTATTGACGCCCTTCCCGGATGTGATGATTGATACCGCATTTTTGACCGATTCCATGCCTACATTCCCGGCTGGGAAATTCCCAAAATGCGGCCGGAGTTTTTTACTAATCAGTATGGTTTGATTGTCGATTATCTGGCCGAGTTTATGCGGGAAATGCGTAAACGCAGTTTTTCCGATGCCATCGATAAATATTTCAAGCTGGGCAACAACCTGAATCAACGCGATACCATTGCCGTCAGGCGCACGGTATCGGGTTTATTAAAGCTGCTCATCCCCATGGCGATTACGACAAGGCAGCCGTCGCACAATGCTTGGAATATGCCCTGGAAACCCGTCGCCGTGTTAAAGAACAATTAAAATTGAAACCCAAATGACAGCGGGTAACGGCAAACTGAATCTTTCCGGCTTTGGCAGCAACACCCAGGCTAAAGAAGCCATAAAAGTTGGATTTGATTATTACAAAGGCAATATTTCCAGAGTCAGCGGTTCTGCTAAAGCGGCAGATCACGACTATCATTTGCATTTAATCGAATTGCACAATAGCGGTCCTTCGCTCACCTTAACCATGGCCGGGTTTATTGCTTTTTGCTCAGGCGTTCTTAATAAAACGGTCCAAAGTCAGATGGTCATATTAGGTACCATGACCTTAGGCGGGAACATTATCCCCGTTGAGAACTTGGCGGAAACTCTGCAAATGGCGTTTGATTCAGGCGGTAAACGGATATTATTGCCGATGGCTAGCGTCAGCGACATCCCAACCGTCAGGGGCGAATTATTCGCCAAATTCCAAACCAGTTTTTATTCCGATCCGGTTGATGCGGTATTTAAGGCGTTGGGAGCTGAATAATTTAATGCGTCGTAACTTTTAGTTGGATATTTTTTTAGGAATAGCAATATTGAAAAGGTCTTTTGAAAGAAAAGCAGGGCTAAACGGTGATTACTTGCATTGACAAAATTGGTCGATTGTTAATTTCAAATATTCAATACATTTTACGAGTATTGCTTATGATATATCTGTCGATTCGCGCCACTTTTTTCGGTCAGGTTCAAGGCATGGCGAGTGTTATAAATGTGCTTTCAGCACAAATTTATTTTACCGGTTGTCAAGCTATGCCTTTAATCAGTGTGATAGCTTTGGCAACCGGCTCTATTACAATATTATAAAGTTCATCTGAGCTTTCTTTGTTGGATGGTTCTGAGTTGATTGGTAATTTATTAGTAGTCATCATAGTGCGTGAAATTGGCCCGTTGCTCACAGCTCTTGTAGTCATTGCTCGCTCAGGAACTGCAGTGGCAATAGAAGTTGGGAACATGCGTGCAAATCATGAAATTGAAGCGCTCGAATCTCTAGGTATCAACCCTTTAAGTTTTATAGTATTTCCGCGTATTTTTGGCGGCGTTATAAGTGTTGTTGGCTTATGTTTTTATTTTGTTGTTATTGCGCTTATTGGTGGTTTCTTATTAACTCGCATGATCAATGAAATGCCTTTAGAGTTCTTTTTAGACTCTTTGGTACACGCCCTTACGATAGAAGATTTTTTTTTATTTTTAATAAAAACTGTTTTTAGCGGAATTATAATTTTTTCAATAAGTTGTTATCAAGGACTTGAAGTGAAAAGAAGTCACCATGAAGTTCCGCAAGTAGTCACTAAATCGGTCGTAGATTGTATCTTCTATGTTACTTTATTTAATTTGTTAATTTCTATACTCTTTTATTTTCAACAATTGATATTAATCGGTGAAGGATGAGCAGACTGATAAAATCACTTGGTTTTGAAAATTTGTCCTTCCATTATGAAGGACAAGAACCTCTCCTAAAAAATATAAATTTTGTATTTCCGGTATTTAATAGTAGAAGTAGTCAAGATAAAGCGTCTCACAGTCAAACAATCGAGAGGAGAAGGACGGCATCCCGTCAAGCGGAAATAGTTGTAATCCGCGGTACACTTGGTTCAGGAAGTTCAACACTTTTACAAATTTTAGCGGGTCTGCAAATTCCCACTTCGGGTAGTTATTTAATTAATGGGATACCCGTTGAAAAGATGTCTTTTGAAGAGTTTTTGCCTTTCCGTCTTCGTATAGGGTACGGGTTTGGCATGGGCGGATTAATATGTAATCGAACCCTTTTTGAAAATCTTGTTTTGCCATTAAATTACCATAAATTTTGTTCACAGCAAGAAGCCACAGATCACGTTCTTACGTTAATGGACCGATTCGATCTTATGAAGTATAAGGATCTAAGAATTGCTTATGTTTCGCCAAGTCATAGAAAAATAACAGTTTTAATCAGGGCTGTCATAATGAAACCAGAGGTTTTATTATTAGATGATCCAAATATCAGGGTTTCAACAGAAATTCAACAAATGTACGCTGAACTGTTGCGTGAACAAATAAATAATGGGAATTTGCATACGATATTTATCACTTCGTTCGATGAATCATTTTTTTCATATTTTGATTACACCTCTATTTATATAGAAGGAACCAAACTTATTACTATGCATGAATTCAAGCATTAAAGCGACTGATCGCACTGTAAAATAACAACGATAAGCTTATGATTAATAAATTTAATAAATTTGAAAGAGCGGCAGGGTTATTTGTCAGTGTGGCTATCATCGGAGGTTTTGCAATAGCGATCTTTGTTGCCATTCAGAAGGGATGGTTCGCGCAAGAAGTTCAATTTTCAACAGTTTTTGAAAATGCCGAGGGTATTCATTCCGGGACAAAAGTTCAAATTGCAGGTTAACGTGCCGGATCTGTTGAAGATGTTGATATCCAGCAAGAGAATAAGATAAAAGTCACTTTTACAGTTTTAAAAAAATTTGCTGAATTTATACGTCAAGATAGTAAGGTTCAACTCGTCCGTCCTTTTATCGTTGGTGAGCGGGTGCTTAATATTACGGTCGGCAAAAATGAAACTCCAGTGCTTCCTGAAAATAGTTTGCTTCCCTCTAGTGAAACCATAGATTTCATGACCATTCTTGGCAATAAGAAGCTAATAGCTAACATGGAAGGTATGACGGAAATAGTCGATAATTTAAAAATCCTGGTACATGCTTTTTCTGACAAAGACAGAACAAAAAGTATCGTAAGGATTTTTGATAAGCTGGAACCATTAGTTAACAATCTTAACGATATGGGAATAGGACTAGCCACGCTTAGTCAGCAGGCTACAAAGCATAATAATATGGAAATCGTTTTAGAAAATACGAAGCTCCTCACCAATGAGGTGAATGCTGTTTTGCCTGTAGTTAAGAAAAATGCGCCGGAATTGGGACGCGATATGAAAATAATTGTGAATAATTTGGCACAACTCACTCAGGAGTTTAATGATGTACTACCCATGCTTAAAGCCAAAGCGCCTGGCTTGGAGAGTGATATGACAAAAATTTTGAGTAATCTGGCACAAATCACTCAGGATTTACGAACATTAACCCCCGCCATAGTTGAAATGGCACCCACTTTACCTAAGACAGGACGTCGAACTATAGAACTCATAGATGAGTTTGTGGTTGTACTCAAAGCTTTGCAAAGATCTTTTTTATTGCAAAGCAATGTCGAAGATGTTAGAAAAGAAGAAGCACTAAGCACTCGGCACTAAAAAACTATGAAGCATGGTGTTGGAAAGGTCAATCACACTATTTTGTAATCTTGCCGAGATCAATTCGAATATTCAAAAAAGGATAGTCGGCCTGCGCTTTCACTCTCTTCAGATTGGTTGATAGTCCTCTGGGATCGGGAGAGCCGATCATATAGCGCAACACGAATTTCGTCATGCAATAGAGGGAATAGGCGTTATTTGAGGATTAACAAGATTGAAGTTGCATGCGGGATTAAATGGGTAGAAATTCCTGAAGTTAATCTGCATAGTTGGTGCGTGCTTCGGTGGAAAAAACTGTCAGCATTACTGGGAATTAAGGAAGAGCAATTCACAGATTTTTTTGACGTTCAAGATTTATTCTTCGACAAGTGGAACGATGCCGATGGCATGGAGATCATGCCGATTTATTCGCCTCATCCGGTGGAAACCAATATCTTCGTATTTCGCATTCTGTGGTCCGAGGGATATCGCACATACGCCCATTTTGCAGATATTGCTTCATTGAACATTCTTAAGGATATGGTCACTGATCAACAAGAAATGCCGGGGCTAAACCAACAAGCTTTTCACTATAGTAGTGAGTTATCTCCGAAGGAGAAGGAGATTGGTTCAAGCGCCCCATTTGAACCATTGACGTACTGGTAAAGGGGCAGAGGGGAGAGTTCCGCCGCCATGCCTTTGCCCTATCTTCAGGTTAATCCTCCCGGAGTATCATTCCACGATTTGCAGATATTGATCAATCATCCCATTAGGTTGATTAATCCTGGTGCTATTTTTCTCAAGGAAGGTGAAGCTATTAACATTATCCGTTCTGGCCTTGTTGAGTGTACAGTAGGCAAAAAATACTGGATGTATTGAAGCCCCATGATTTCTTTGGTGAAAAAGGAGCAATCCTAAAGATTACAAGCCTGTATCGACTGCGAGTGCTAAAATAGACGTTGGTTTTAAAAATCCCGGGCGAACTTCTGGGAGACGTACCTATAATACGATGGAAAATTTTGGAGGATTACCAACATCGGGCAGCACGAATTGTACTGGGTACCGACTAGTTAAGTGTAAGATTTTTATGAATTTCATTGAAAGCCCAATAGTCTATATACAACATACAACGACAGTGCTGCACTTGTGTTACGCCACCTGACGGCATTGCTTTCGCTTTCCCATCTTGTCTTGTATCTTAAGCCCATGCCACAACAAACACAAACCTGTCCTGAGCGTAGCCGAAGGGAGCGCCTGATTCTGGTTGACGGCTCATCCTTTTTATTCCGTGCCTACCATGCCATTCCACCGCTAAGCAATGCCAAAGGCGAGCCCACGAATGCCATTTACGGTGTCTCCAATATGCTGCGAAAACTTTTGGCAGACTATCAAAGCGATTATGTCACTGTGGTTTTCGACGCCTCGGGCAAAACCTTTCGCAATGACCTTTATGATCAGTATAAGGCGCACAGACCGCCTATGCCTGATGATCTGCGCGTACAAATCGAACCGCTGCATGATCTGATTCGCGCCATGGGCCTACCCTTGATTATCGAATCGGGCGTGGAAGCTGATGATGTCCTGGGGGCATTGGCGCAACACGCGGCCCAACAAGGTTTCAGCGTGGTCATTTCCACCGGTGATAAAGACATGGCGCAACTGGTCACTGAAGACATCATCCTGGAAAACACGATGTCCAACACGCGCCTGGATATTCAAGGTGTTATCGACAAGTTTGGCGTCAAACCGGAACAGATTGTTGATTATCTGGCATTAATGGGCGATACCGTTGATAACATTCCAGGTGTGCCCAAAGTCGGTCCGAAAACGGCGGCAAAATGGCTGGGACAGTATCAAACACTGGAAAACCTGATCGCCAATGCCGATAAAATTACCGGCGCAATCGGCGAAAATCTACGAGCCAGTGTAGCTTTATTGCCATTATCCAAACAACTCACCACGATCAAATGTGACCTTGATTTACCTTATGGCCTGAAAGACTTGAAACGTCAGCCGGTTGACAAGGACAAACTAAGAAGCCTGTTAACCGAACTGGGATTTTCTTCGTGGCTAAAAATGCTGGATAACAATGCCGGGGCTGAACCTGTAATTGTTGAAGAAAAGCCCGCTGTTGTCGAGCCCGACTATGAAACCATACTGACTGAACAGCAATTTGATAGCTGGCTAGCACAACTTGATAATGCAGAACTGTTTGCCTTCGACACAGAAACCACGAGCCTTGATTACAGCAAGGCACAGATAGTCGGCGTGTCCTTTGCTGTAACTCCAGGCAACGCCGCTTATGTGCCTTTAGCCCATGATTATCCGGGCGTGCCCGATCAGCTAGACAGAACTGACATACTCGAAAAACTTCGCCCTCTGCTGGAAAATCCTGATAAAGCCAAGGTGGGACAAAACCTCAAATATGACGCACATGTGTTAGCCAATCACAATATAGCACTACGCGGCATCGTTCACGACACCATGCTGGAATCATACATATTAAACAGTACCGCAACCAAACATAATATGGATGATATGGCTAGGGAATACCTGGACGTTTCCACGATTCATTATGAAGATGTGGCTGGCAAAGGCGCTAAACAAATCCCGTTTCAGGAAGTGTCTCTGGAACAAGCTGCCCCTTATGCGGCTGAAGATGCCGATATTACCTTGCGACTGCATCAAGTGCTGATGGGAAAACTCCGGCAGCACCCTGGCCTGAACAAACTTTACACAGAAATAGAAATTCCCCTTATCAGTGTGCTTGTCCGGATTGAAAGAAACGGCGTCTTGATTGACACCGCCATGCTGGCACAGCAAAGTCTGGAACTGGCCAATCATATCGTCGCCATTGAGCAGCAGGCCCACGACCTTGCAGGACATACTTTCAATTTAGGTTCACCCAAACAGATTCAGGACATCCTTTACGATCGGCAGAAACTTCCGGTTTTAAAGAAAACCCCTAAAGGTCAACCCTCAACTGAAGAATCGGTACTGCAGGAATTGGCTCTTGACTATCCATTGCCCAAACTGATCCTCGAACACCGCAGCTTAAGCAAGCTAAAATCGACCTATACCGACAAACTGCCGCAACAGGTAGATGCAAAAACCGGCCGGATACATACCTCGTATCATCAGGCAGTAGCCGCAACGGGCAGACTGTCTTCATCCGATCCCAATCTGCAAAATATCCCTATCCGCAGCGAAGAAGGCCGCAAAATCCGGCAAGCATTCATCGCGACTGCAGGTTATAAAATCGTGGCAGCGGATTATTCGCAAATAGAATTACGCATCATGGCGCATTTGTCAGCCGATACCGGCTTACTGAAAGCCTTTAGCGAAGGGCGGGATGTACACAGGGCAACGGCTGCGGAAGTATTTGGCGTAGCCCCCGATCAGGTAACAACCGATTTACGCCGATCAGCCAAGGCCATCAATTTTGGACTGATTTACGGCATGTCATCATTCGGCCTGGCACAACAGCTAGGCTTGTCCCGCAGTCAGGCGCAATCATATATTGATTTATACTTTGCCCGCTATCCGGGTGTTAAAAATTATATGGACAGCATTAGAGAGAAAGCCCGCGAACAAGGTTATGTTGAAACTTTATTTGGCCGCCGCTTATATTTACCCGAAATAAAATCTCGCAACGCGGCGCGCCGTCAGTATGCTGAACGCACCGCCATCAATGCACCCATGCAAGGCACAGCGGCGGATATTATTAAACGCGCCATGATTACTACCGATCAGTGGTTATTTCAGGAAAAACCGGATGCCAAAATGATTATGCAGGTTCACGACGAACTGGTATTTGAAATTACCGAAGATCATCTGGATCACTATACCGCTGCTATCAGAAACATCATGTGTTCAGCCGCTGATTTGAATGTGCCGTTGATTGTTGATATTGGTATAGGTAGTAATTGGGACGAAGCACATTAGGTGGGATGCGTCGGCCTAAAATATTTTTTTCTTTTGAAACTTTTTACTTACATTCAAGTCATACTATTACAATACCTTATTGGTGTTGGATCAGCCGTTTCCCCCCTTAGTTTAACGGCTGATTATTTCCTCAAGCCCCAAAGTATTTTCTAACCTTTGGGGTTTTCTTTTATTACGCACTCATTCTGCCTGAGACTGCTCAACCGGATTTAACAACAAATCAAGCGCCTGATGCACCTCATCAATACCGGTTTTTTTCAACGCCGAAAATAACTGTATCGTCAGCGGAAAGTTAATATCCTTAAGCTCTCTTTGTACCTGTAATAAGGTATTTTTAGCTGCTCCATAGGTCAATTTGTCTGCTTTTGTTAATAAAATATGCAGCGCCAAACCGGTGTGCCGGCACCACTCAACCATCTGCCAGTCAAATTCTGTTAAAGGATTACGCACATCCATCACTAAAATAATTGCACATAATGACTTGCGACTGGTTAAATAGGTTTCCATTAGCTCATGCCATTTTTTTTTAACCACTAAGGGAACCTTGGCATAACCATAGCCCGGCAAATCAACAAACCGCTGCCGGTCATTGATTTCGAAAAAATTGAGCATCTGGGTTCTACCCGGCGTTTTACTGATTCTGGCCAATGCGTTTTGCCGGGTTAAGGCATTAATTGCACTCGATTTACCGGCATTTGAGCGCCCTGCAAATGCCACCTCCCGCCCTTGATCCGGAGGTGTATCTTTAAGATGAGGTGAACTGTTAATAAATTTTGCTTGATGATAAACTGGGTTCATTGTTACCTCGCTTAAGCTTACAAATTAGGGTAGAATTCGACCACCCACAGCAGCCTGATTACGTTAAAGGCTACCATATAATAATTACTTTATTCCAAGGGGAATCCGATGAAAAAAAAATTGCTGGCATTTTCACTAGCCCTGTCATTTTCCAGCGCTTCAGGTATTTTACATGCGGAAGGCAATATTAGCGCAGGAAAAGAAAAAGCTGCTTCGTGCGTCAGTTGCCACGGAGATAACGGCAACAGCATGGTCTCAACGTTCCCCAAACTTGCCCAGCAGCATTCCTCATACCTGATCAACCAGCTGCAAGCCTTTAAAAACGGTACGCGTAATAATCCCATGATGTCCGCAATAGCAATGGGATTAACTGATAAGGATATGCTTGATATTGCCGCTTACTATGCTGCACAAAAAATTTCGGCAAACGAACTGCCGGTTTTAGATGATGAAGACGAGGATGACAAACCGGCAGAAAAAAAATCCGGCGGCGAAGATAAAATACAGTCGCTCATTGCCCAAGGCAGTGACTTGTATCGCAACGGCGACCTGACCCGAGAAGTCTCGGCCTGTATCGCCTGCCACGGCCCCTTTGGCGAGGGCAATAAACCTGCTGCATTTCCGGCGTTAAGATCACAGCATGCCGATTATATAATAAAAGCGCTCACCGACTTTAAATCCGGTTCACGCAGCAATAACCCTGAAAATATGATGCACATGATTGCCAAAAAAATGACCGATGAAGAAATTAAAGCCGTTGCTTATCGCATTTCGATGATGAAATAAACTACAACTCGTCAATAACATCAGCTGGACTGACCTCCAAACCTGAATCACATTGGGAACATTAAAACCATGCTTAAACAAATCACTCAAATCGGCTTTGCAATCTTGTTATTTTCCTGTTCCACTCTGTTAAAAGCAGAGCAAACGGGTTATGAAACGCTTTCTCCCGCTCAGCCAACACAACATCCGGATAAAATTGAAGTCATTGAATTCTTCTGGTACGGTTGTCCGCACTGCTATACCTTTGAGCCTTTGCTGGAAAAGTGGGTAAAAAGCCTGCCTGAAAATGTCGAATTTATCCGCCAACCCGCAGTATTTAATGAAACCTGGGGTAAACATGCGAAAGCCTATTACACTGCCGAAGTCTTGGGTGTTGTTGATAAAATTCATGCCGACTTTTTTGATGCCGTACAAAACAAAAAAGACAAACTTGAAACCGAAGAACAGTTGGCCAAATTTTTTGTCGCTCACGGTGTTAATGAAACTGCATTTCATGAGGCTTATAATTCATTTCTGGTGGATGCCAAAATGCGCCAGGCGCCCATTATGGCAAGCCGCTACGGCATAACAGGTGTTCCTACCGTTATTGTTAACGGCAAATATAAAACCAATGGCCCTTTAGCGGGTTCTCATGAAAAGATGATTGAAATTATGAATCAACTTATTCAGCAGGAAAACACGAAAAAATAATAGAGTGTGAAGTAAAAATTACCACATTAAATCATCGGGAATCTGAAAAGCGGAATAGGGATCGTCGGCATTATCAACTGCATCAACGATCGGCTCATTGTACACAATAACACTGGCTGCATTACGCAAACTTATTTTTTTCGCCACGTCAGCCGAAACCACTTCATAACCATCTCCCAGCTTTACGATAGCCATGCTGCCGCGAATAATTTGTTCGCGCATGGCCTCCGGGACATACAGTGTTTTTATCTTGTTATTATCGCTAAAATGATAAGCCAATCCATCAGTATCTTTAGGTTGCCTGTTTAACTCAATCATCTGCCTGACTTGCGCAAGCAACTGCTTTTGTTCTTCCTGTTGCTGTCTTGATTGATTAAGTTCCCGGTCTCTTTCGGCTTTTTCTGCCTGGGCTTTTAAAGCCAGCTCTTTGGCTTCGTCAACCGCTGTTATGTTGTTTTTGCGCTGCTGTTGCATTAGTTTGCGTTTATCGGATTTAGCGCTCTTCGCTTGAGCTGCACTCACCAGCCCCGATTTTAACAATTGCTCCTGTAAGGATAATTTTTGTTTACTCATGCTGTAGCCTTCTTTCAGGTTAGATAGTCGACTATTGTAGTTTATTTTAAAATTCACTTCACAAGTGCATCATATCAAGCGATTGAATCCTTACGAACTGGTCTTGCATAACCCGCACAGTACGGGTATGTTACCCCGAACCGGCCCAGGGTGCATCAGCCTGGTGCAGTCTGGCACTATTTTGGTTCACTTTTTCGGAACAATCCAGGCTTACGATTATTGGGCAATGGAGGAAACAGCATGGCTGTACTGGTTTAGCAATAAGCAAGTAAAACAGCCAGCAATTGGCATAATTAATGCTGAAATTTTATTGTCGGGATAAGTTCCCGGCGCTATTATTGTTCACATTTTTGAGGAGAAAATCTAGATTGCTTTACTATTTTCCTTCATGTTGCTACAGTACATCTGCTCGATCGAATCGCATGTTATCGGCGATGACCAAATAGCATTGATCTGGAAAATAAAACTGAAAATCAACATTCAACCTTAGCAGGACGGGGTAGCATACCCCGTCCAATTTCAGGAGGACTAATAATTGAATGCTCAGGCTTGAAGGACTGTTAGATACACCCGAATCAGTTGAATTCCATATAGATCCCCCTTATAAAAGAACCATGGTGACAAGCTTTCAAGCCCCCCTACCCAGGATAGAGAAAAAAACATTTTAAACCGTGCTGACAAAAAGAAATCCCCTCATTCGAAATCGAGGGGGATTTGACGACAGCGAAAGGGATATACACGGCGCGAGTAAACTAATTGACTGGGCTGCCTCGCTACGGAAGGTAAGTCTCATGCTTATCGACCGAATTAACGAGGTGACTGATGCTAGATAAAACCTTGGCCATCATTCTTGCCGGCGGTGTGGGTTCACGGCTGCATCCACTGACGGCCGACCGGGCCAAACCGGCGGTGCCATTCGGTGGCAATTACCGGATCATAGACTTCACCCTCACAAACTGTCTGCACTCCGGATTGCGGCGTGTGCTGGTGCTGACTCAATACAAGTCGCACTCACTGCAAAAGCATCTACGCGATGGCTGGACCATCTTCAACCCGGAAATCTCCGAATACATCACGCCAGTGCCGCCACAGATGCGAACCGGCGAATCCTGGTACACCGGGACGGCCGATGCCATCCGCCAGAACCTGTATCTGCTTGAGCGCAGCAATGCCAGCCATGCGCTGATTCTGTCAGGAGACCACATCTACCGGATGGATTATGCCGCCATGCTCCAGTTTCACCGCGACCAGGGAGCGGAGCTGACGATTGCCTGCATGCCAGTGCCGCTCGCCAGCGCCAGCTCTTTTGGCATCATGACCGTGGATGACGCAAATCGTATTCGCGAGTTCCGCGAGAAGCCGAAAAACCCCAAGCCCCTGCCGAACGACCCGCATCGTGCACTGGCATCAATGGGTATTTACATTTTCAACATGGACCTGCTCTGTCGCGAATTGCATGCCGACTACGGTCCCACCATATCAAGCCATGATTTCGGCAAGGACATCATTCCGCGTCTCATCGAGACAAATTGCGTATGCGCTTACCGGTTCGGCGGAGAAACCGGACGCGTCACGCCGGATCGGTACTGGCGCGATGTCGGCACGATAGATTCATTCTACGCGGCGAACATGGATCTGCTTGTGCCGGTCCCGCCGCTGAACCTGTATCAGCACGACTGGCCCATCCGCACTTACCAGGGACAAAACCCGCCGGCCCGCATGGCTCCTGGTTCTCACGGACAAGAAGGAGAACTTGTCAATTCCCTGCTCGGCAGCGGGACGATCGTCTCTGGCGGTACGGTCAGGCATTCGATCCTGTTCCCTCAAGTCCAGGTCGATGAAAATGCCATCGTCGAAGATTCGATCTTGTTTGAAGGTGTGCAGGTCGGAGCCGGTGCGCATTTGACACACTGCATCGTCGACAAAGATGTGCATATTCCGCCCGGCGAGCGGATTGGATTTGACTCCACCGCCGATGCGGCCCGCTTCACCGTATCGGAATCCGGCATTACTGTCGTTCCGAAGGGTTACCGCTTCCTGACTAATGCTCCAAACAGCGGCGAATGATGCAAATTCTCATGCCCGGGAGCGCGTCCGCGAAGTTTTAAGGCCGTAGGATATGCATTACCTAATTTAGCGGTCCATCGCGAGTCTTTAGAGAGAAGAGCAAAGATGCGCCAATGCTTTATTCAGGGCAATTTAACTTTCATTATAAAATTTAAAACATCAACTTCCAGCTGGTCAGTTGGCCGGCGGTTGTTTAGTTAACTCTGAGCAAACAGGCAACGGAGGAAATTCTATGTCCGCGAAGATCATGAACAAGCAGGAAAAGCGTTCGGCCCTCGTTGAACGTATACGCCACAATGCCCGTTATGTACTGGGTATCGGCGACGATGAATTGACGAATCGGGAAGCCTTCGAGGCAATGGCGCTCACACTGAGGGAAAATCTGATTGATGGCATGCTGGCTACCGAGGCAAGGTATACAGGTCAAGGCGCAAAACGGCTTTATTATCTATCGATGGAATTTCTGATGGGCAGGGCTCTCGGCAATAGCCTTTACAACATCGGGTTGCTGGAAATTTGCCGGGGCGCCTTGTCGGATATGGACATAGACCTTGAGGAGGTACGCCAGGCCGAACCGGATGCGGCGCTGGGAAACGGTGGCTTGGGCCGTCTGGCTGCCTGTTTTCTGGATTCATTGGCCAGTCTCGGTCTCGCCGGTTACGGCTACGGGCTCCTGTATGAATTCGGGTTGTTTCGACAGGATATCCGCAACGGCTATCAAACGGAACAGCCGGATCACTGGAATGCCTTGGGGTCGCCTTGGCTGATCGAGCGGCCCGAGGAAGCCTGCATTGTGCCGATTTATGGGCGGATCGAAAACGGACTGGACCTGGCCGGAGGTTATAACCCGATGTGGCTGGACTGGCAAGTGCTGGTGGGGGTGCCTTTCGACTTGCCGGTGCCAGGCTATGGCGGGCATACGATCAATTATCTGCGGCTGTATTCGGCGCGTTCATCGCAGGATTTCGACATGCAAATATTCAATGAGGGCGACTATCTGCGCGCCGTGGAGCAGAAGATTTCTTCGGAAAACGTCTCCAAGATTCTCTATCCTGCAGATATGGTGAAAAGCGGCAAGGAACTCCGGTTGCTGCAGGAATATTTCCTGGTGGCTTGCACGTTGCGAGATATTTTCCGGCGTTACAAGAAAGAATATGGTGATAATGCCATAGCTGCGCTATCTACGAAAGTCGCGATACAGTTAAACGACACCCATCCTGCGCTGACGGTCGCGGAGCTGATGCGCTTGTTGGTTGATGAGGAGTACCTCGAATGGGACGATGCCTGGGAACTGATCCAGTCGACGCTGGGCTATACCAACCACACGCTGCTTCCGGAAGCTTTGGAGAAGTGGGCGGTGCCGCTGTTCGAGAAGGTCTTGCCACGCCATCTGCAAATCATCTTTGAAATCAATCGGCGTTTTCTGGCGCAAGTCGAAGCGCGCTGGCCGGGCAATACCGAAAAGTCGGCGCGGTTATCAATTATCGAAGAAGGCGAAACTAAACTGGTGCGCATGGCAAATTTGGCCATCGTCGGCAGTCACTCGGTAAACGGCGTGGCGAAGCTGCACTCCGATTTGCTCACAACAAACCTGGTTCCGGATTTTTTCGCCCTTTGGCCGGAGAAATTCAACAACAAAACCAATGGCGTAACACCCAGGCGATGGCTGCTGAAAGCGAATCCCGGGCTGGCGGGCCTGATTTGGGAATCCATCGGCGAGCGCTGGATCGTCGATCTTGACGAGTTGCGCACCTTGGAGCGTTATGCGGACGATCCGTCATTCAGGGCGGCGTTTCTCGAAGTGAAACTGAACAATAAGCAGCGGTTGGCTGAAACGATATGGACAACAAACCGGGTGCGTGTGGATTCGCAGGCGCTGTTCGACATTCACGTCAAGCGCATCCACGAATACAAGCGACAACTTCTGAATCTGCTGCACATCATCTACCTGTACCTTGCCATCGCCGAAGATGGTAAACAATTGCCCACGCCGCGCGTGTGTATCTTCGCAGGCAAAGCCGCACCGGGTTATTGGGCGGCCAAGCAGATCATCAAACTTATCAACAATATCGCACAGCGCATCAATAACGATCCGCGCGTCCGCGGCCAGCTCAAAGTCGTTTTCATCCCTGACTACCGTGTTTCGCTGGCGGAACGCATCATCCCGGCGGCAAATTTGTCCGAACAGATTTCGACCGCGGGCATGGAAGCTTCCGGCACCGGCAACATGAAGCTGGCGATGAACGGCGCCTTGACGATGGGCACATTGGACGGCGCGAATATCGAAATCCTTGAAGAAGTCGGGGATGATAACATTTACATATTCGGCCTTAAGGCGGAAGAAATTCTGGATATGCGCCAGCACAGCCGCTATAAGCCGGAAGAATATTACAGCCGTAACGAGACCTTGAAACGCGTAATGGACGCGCTCAAAAGCGAGCTGTTCTGCCCCGGTGAACCGGGTCTTTTTGACTGGATATTCAATGCGCTGATTCATCGCGGCGACTATTACTTCCACCTGGCGGATTTCGATGCCTATATCGAGGCCCAGGCCAGGGCCGCCGAAGATTTTTCGCAACCGGCTCGGTGGTCGCGCAAGGCTATTCTGAACGTCGCGCGGATGGGCAAGTTTTCCAGCGATCGCACCATTCGGGAATACGCCCGGGAAATCTGGGGAATGTTATAGTCATTCTCTTTGAGAAAAAATTTTTTGCGGGAATGAGCATTAGCCTGCGGCAGGCCTTGCAGGCTAAAGTCCGCTATACTATGAACTCACCTGAATGGAAATTACTCTATGAATCGAAACAGAAGCAAAAGGAAACCGGAATGAAATTTGACGAACGCCAAGAACAAGAAACCATGATCATCAGACCGCTGGAGAAACGGTTAGACTCCTACGTGGCCGAGGAACTCAAGGTCCACATGAAAAACCTCGTACATAATGGCCATCGGCAAATCGTGCTCGATTTGAGTGACATTGAGTTCGTTGACAGCAGCGGACTGGGCGCAATCATTGCCACGATGATGGTGCTGCGTCCACAAGGCCGGTTGATGGTCTGCAATGTCAGGGATAGCGTACTTGCCCTATTCCGCCTGACCCGGATGGATCGGCTCATACCGGTGATGGACGATGCCGATGAGGCGCTCCAGGCAATGTCCAGTGATTGACTGCGACGTTGAGCTTACAAGCGGTATCCTCAATCCTTCATAACACTGCCTTTAAGCGCGCTTGTCCCGGATTCATCTCCTGCCTTTCTTTCTTGACATGCAGAAAATAAAGCGGTAAAAGAAAACGACCGCGTACACTATTGATGACCTACCCCACAATGGCCGCATACGGCTCTAGGGTTAGCATAAGGAGCTGGAGGAAGCCAAGATGACTGAAGAAATGAAACAGAATACTGAAAAGACGCTGATGGAGGAATTGGGATTTACCGAAGTGGAAATCGCCAGGCGCAGAGCGTTTTTGGAATTGGGCGATGATGATATCCAGGAACTGCTGAGCATCAATAAGCTCGCTAAAGAGTATGCAGACCCCGTCATCGAAGCCTTTTACAAGCATCTTCTCTCGTTCGAGGAAACCCGGGTATTTTTTCAAGATCCTGGCCTCCTCGAGCGCGTCAAGCGTGCGCAGAAAGCCTATTTTTCCAGACTCACCCAAGGCGATTACGATAATACCTATATCGAAGATCGCCTCAATATCGGCGCCGTTCACGAGCGAATCGGCCTGCCCGTCAAAGCATACTTGGGGATGTACAACTTCTACCTGAGAAACGTCGCGAACCACCTTTACGAGGCATATAAAGACATGCCGGGAAAAGCGCTTCGGGTTTATCTCTCGTTGCTGAAGGTGGTTTTTCTGGATATTGGCCTGGCCATCGATACCTACATCAACCGCCGTGAGCAGTTGATCGGTAAGCAGCGGGAAGCCATGCGCGAACTGCCCACGCCGGTGCTGCAGGTCCGCGATCGGCTATTGATAATACCGGTTGTAGGCATACTCGATTCGTATCGTGCCCGCCAGCTTACCGAGCAGTTGCTGGACAGCATCAGCGCGACCCGCGCCAAGGCCGTGCTCATGGATATTACCGGCGTGCCGATTGTCGATTCCAAAGTGGCCAACCATCTGCTACAGACGGTCAGCGCGGCCCGGCTCATGGGGGCGACTGTCATTCTGACTGGCTTGTCGCCGCAAATAGCTCAAGCGCTCGTGGCTATCGGAGTGGATCTGAGTCACGTGAGAACCACCGTCGATCTGCAAAGCGGCCTGGAAGAAGCGGAACGATTGCTCGGCTATCGGCTGGTTCCTGTTGGTGAAAGGACAGGCACAAATCAAGCTCATGTATGAAAACGCCCATTCTGAAACAAGGTCCCTATCTGATCGCATCCCTTCAGGATGAACTGACCGATACCGATTTGCTGCAACTGCAGGATACCCTGGTGGAACAGGTGGGCCGATTCCGCTCACGCGGCGTCATTCTGGACGTGACCATGCTCGATGTGATGGACTCCTTCGCGACCCGAACCTTGCGCAACATGGTCCAGGCCGTCAGCTTGCGCGGCGCCGAGGCGGTCATTGTAGGCATCCGGCCAGAAGTTGCGTTTGCCATGGTGCAGTTGGGTCTGGATTTGCGGCTGTCAGGCGTGCAAACCACGCTGGATCTGGAAGAAGCACTCGTGATGCTGGACCATCAAGGCCAAGGATGGGGACGCCATGGCTGAAGTAGTGCGGGTAGCGATCCGTTCGGATGCCGATATTGTGATGGTCCGCCAACAGGCGCGAGTGCTGGCAAAGGAATTGGGATTTTCGGCCAGCGACCTGACCCTGATCGCGACAGCCCTCTCCGAACTGGCGCGCAATATCGTCGATTATGCGGGTCAGGGCGAAATCATCCTGAGTCTAATCAATCAAGGGGGGCATCGAGGCCTGGTCATCATCGCCCGCGATAATGGACCGGGCATAACCGATATCGAACGAGCCATGCAGGACGGATACTCGACGGGAAAGGGGCTGGGTATGGGCCTGCCGGGCACCAGGCGGCTGATGGACGAATTCGAGATCAGCTCCGGCATGGGCCAGGGCACTACCGTGAAGGTCACGAAATGGGCGCGTTAATCGAACAGGGTGTCGCCGCCCGGGCGTTTCCAGGCGAACACATTTCCGGCGATCGCGCCTTGGTCAGGCCATTTCCGCAAGGGGTGCTGGCGGCGGCCGTGGACGGCCTGGGTCATGGGAAAGCGGCCGGTGACGCCGCCGGAATCGCTATTGACACGCTGGTAACCTATGCCGCGGAAGCGCCCGTAGTGCTTGTGCAACATTGTCATCGGGCGCTAAGGAATACGCGCGGGGTAGTTATGAGCTTGGCCTCGATCAACGCGAGTAATGGGATGATGACTTGGCTTGGGGTAGGCAATGTGGATGTCCAACTGCTGCGGGTATCCGCTTCGCCCCCTGCGCGCGAGGCGCTGTTACTGCGCGGCGGCGTAGTGGGTTATCAGCTACCGCCGCTGCACGCCTATCGCCTTTCCGTCAACACCGGCGACCTATTGATCTTCACTACTGACGGCATCCGTAGCGATTTCGCTACAGTACTGCCCGCCGCTGATCCACTTCTTCGTCACCAGCCGGTGCAGGAGATAGCCGACCGCCTTCTGGCCCGTTTTGGCAAAACTACCGATGATGCGCTGGTGCTCGTCATTCGCTACCTGGGCTCAGAGCCATGAAAGACATTTTGCACGACATCGCCGAGCATTATGCTTCGGGACTTCAGGCCTATTTGACCGAAGGCGGGGAGGCGGGCCTCGAGCGCGCCTATGAGTTCGGACGTCAGGCAATCGAGTCCGGCCTTGGCGTTCTGGATTTGGAGTCGATTTATCGAAAGGCGCTGGCATCGTCTTTGCAACGCATAACAAGCCCGGCAGAGACCCTGCATACTATAGAAATGGCGGCGGAATTCCTGGCCGAAAGCCTCGCGCCTTTCGAGATGACCCATCGCGGCTTCCGCGAAGCCAACAATGAGCTGCGCCAGCTTAACAAAACGCTGGAAAACGAAATCGTTGAACGGAAGCGCGCCGAGGCGGCGCTGCAGAGAGCCCGTGACGAACTGGAACTGCGCGTTCAGCTCCGTACCGCCGAATTGGCGCAAGCCAATGCCAAGCTGCAGGCAGAAATCAATGAGCGTAAACGCTACGAAGAAAAGCTGCTGCTGCGCGACCGCGCCATTGAGGCATCCAGCGCAGGCATCATCATTACCGATGCAAGGCAAAGAGATAACCCGATCATCTACGCTAATCCCGCCTTTGCCCAGATGACCGGCTATAGCCGGGACGAGCTGATCGGACTCAATGCACGCATTTTACAAGGACCGGAAACCGATCCGCAAGCTATCGAGATCATCCGCAACGCTCTGCGAGAGGCGCAGCCCTGTCTCATCACGTTAAAAAACTACCGCAAGGACGGCATGACCTTCTGGAATGAGTTGTTCATCTCCCCGGTGCGGGACAGTCAGGGCAACCTCACCCATTTCATCGGCGTCCAGACCGATGTGACCCAACTGCGCAGAGCGGAAGAAGAACGCCATGAACTGGAAATCGCCAAACAGATCCAGCTTTCCCTGTTGCCCGGCTCGCCGCTGCAGGTCGAGGGTGTCATCATCGCGGGCTTCTGTTTACCGGCAAGCCATGTCGGCGGGGATTATTTCGATTATTTTTGCGGGCAGGACGAAGTCTACATCGTCATCGCCGACGTCTCGGGGCATTCGATGGGGGCGGCGCTGATCATGGCTGAAACGCGCAGCACATTAAAGGCAGAAGCCCTGCGCACACTGCATATACAAAACAACTCGGATAAGTTGATTAAGGGGTCAGGGACAGCAGATATCCTCCGTGCCTTGAACGCCCTTCTTTACGACGATCTGAGCCGGGCGGAGCTCTTTATCACGATGTTCTATATGAAGTATAATCCGGTCACCCGAAAACTGAGCTACGCCAATGCAGGACATAACCGCCCGCTGCTATTGCCTGCCGGTGAAACAGTTTGCCGGGAGCTGGATGCCGAAGGGATCATTTTTGGGGTAACCATGGAAATTGCGTTCGAGGAAAAAAGCATCGTTTTGCGTGAAGGAGACCTCGTGCTCCTCTATACTGACGGAATTACCGAGGCGCAAAACCCGGAGGGGATGTTTTACGGCACTGACCGGTTGTCTCAGCTCTTCGCCACCCAAGGCTCCAATCCACCGCAAGAGATCATCAACAAAATCCTCAAGGATCTTCAGGCCTTCTGCAACAACAGTTCGTTTGTCGATGATATCTCGATGGTTATTCTTAAGGTCTTGTAAGGGGCCGGATGGGGCGTTCTGTAGTCGGGCAACAGCTTTGTCGTTGCCCGACATTACGGCATAAGAAGATGAAAATGCCATCGTCGAAGATTCGATCCTGTTTGACGGAGTGCATGTTCAATTACGATGTTTCGGTTATTTGTTGATGATTTTAAAGCGGCAAACTGCGCCACCTTTTGCCATACACTCCACAAGCTCAATATCTTTCTCCAGTAAAGAGGACATCAGCGTTTTATCAAACTCGCAAATTTCTTCGTGTTTTTGAGCCAGGTCATGATAAATACAATTGCAGGCCTCAAGCGTCCGTTCATTACTGGCCGAGTCTGTCATGTATTTTGTCTTAAAACCCAACTCGTCCATGATTTTCAGTAATTCTTCAATCCGCTCGTCGGTCTGTTTTCCTTCAAATCGGGATAAAAGACTTTGTGACAAGTTATTACCCAGCTTATGCAGATAACGCAGAAAAGCTTCGGAACCCATTTCGTTTTTCAAATCAGTAAGAATGAGTTCAGAAAACCAGGCATATTGTTTTGGAAAACTGTTAATTCCTGCTTCAGTTAAAACAAAGCATCGCACCGGGCGTCCTGCTGTTTTATTAAGCCCACCCATCTGTATATAACCATCTCGTTCCAGCACAGCAAAATGCTGTTGCACAGCGTTGCGGGAAATATTTAATGCTGTAGCAATCTCATCAATACTGAGCCCTGCTTTATTTTCAAGCAGCAGTTGTAAAATTTGATGCTGTCTCGACCCGATCTTCTCTGCCATAAAAACTCCTGTTGCTAATGCGCTTTATAGCTTGAAGTATAACAAAAAACATTGTATTTAATAGCAGAATATAATAAATATTATTTATAACATTTTTATATTGTTTAAGTTGGATTTATTTGTTATTATTTTCCTGTAGTCAACTTTGCTTGGTTACATTTTGGCCTCAACTATTGAAGAAACAATAATGACTGACCCACAAAAATAATCAGGAAGCAACGATGATTAAACTGCCCGATCAATCGGAATTCTATACCGAAGGCACGGTTGTTGTTAATGAAATGCTCAATAGAAATACACTGCTGCTGATCATAGCTTTAAAGGATGCATTCGAATTTAACGCCGGACAATTTGTTAATCTACAGAGAGCTGACGGATTAACGCGCAGCTATTCGATTGCCAATATCCCGCAAGAATCCAATACACTGGAATTTCATATTCGTCGCTTACCGAGGGGCAGGTTTAGCGAATGGCTACATGATGAAATCAAAGTTGGGGATACCATCGCCGTATCCGAACCGCGCGGGCATTGTTTTTACCTGCCCGAAAGAAGTGAACAAGGTCTACTTCTGGTAGGAACGGGAACCGGCCTGGCACCACTGGCGGGTATTCTGACTGATGCGCTTGCACAGGGTCATTCCGGTCCCATTTATCTGTTTCATGGCAGTCGTGAAGTAGAAGATCTTTACCGGATTGATGAGATGCGCCAACTTTCCGAACAGCAGCAAAATTTTCATTATATCCCTTGCATATCGGGCAATCATGTCCCTCAAGGCTTTGCCCGGGGACGTGCCAATGAAGTTGCGCTGGCTTCGCTTGCTGATATAAAAGGCTGGCGCGTCTTTCTCTGCGGTCATCCTGACATGGTCAATCAAATGAAAAAATTGACCTTTCTCAAAGGCGCTGCATCTGCCGATATTTATGCCGACGCCTTTTTGGTGACTCCGGTATAAAAATAATTTTCAGATAAAACCACCTCATTTATTTCCGATTATGGCATGGGTAATGTAAATCAACACCTTTCCTTTCCAGCTATCAGCAACTACTGGCCGGTGAGCGGAAACGTGTGGCATTTAATCATTCGATGCCTCGAGGTGGGGCAGGCCAGTCAAACATCGAGGAAGGTGAACGATGCCGCCGCGTTCATCGTGGCGGCATCGGTCGTGATAGAGAGTTCAAGAAAGGCCAGTGCCACCGCACTTCACTTCGGCAACTCAATGCCCATCTTGCTGCTGGGCGGATACTTCTTCAAAACGCGCTGATAACGCAGCATCTCGTCCTGCAAGACTGACTGGACCGGGGCGTGCCTGATGCCTTCGCTGACGTCCTCCTGCGGGTTGGTATAGAGGTTGGTCATCGTGCCCCCACCCAGTGCCGCCGCATAGCTGCCGCTGAATCCGCCCGTGTAGCCCCTGTGAAAGAGATTCTGCTCCAGTTCCACCACGATGTGATACTTGAACTCGTCGATGCGTATTGCCGAGAGATACTGCAGGTCGGTATAGATGCGGCTGCGGCGGTTGGATTCACCGTTGTCGGCTATCAGGAATGAGAGCTGGTCGATACCGTCGAGATAGTATTTGTTCTTCGGCACGTACTTGGCGACCTCAACGCCGGGCGCACCGGCGAGGGACGCTGCGGTATTGAAGAGATCAGTCAGATCGAACAAGCCGTCCGAGTGCCTGGGCTTGATCATGTCTTTCCAATAGACGAAGGTCGGCACGCGCACGCCGCCTTCCCAGCTCGATCCTTTGCAGCCGCGGAACGGACTGCGGCCGTGGGGAGGCACTTCGCATTCGGGCCCGTTGTCCGAGCTCAGCACGATCATCGTGTTATCCAACTGCCCGCTGTCTTCCAATGCCTTGACGAGGCGGCCCATAACATCGTCCATCTCCACCATGCAGTCGCTGTAGACGGTGCGCGCCGGGGATTTGCCTGCGTACTGACCGTTGGGGTAGTTATCGAAATGACAGCCGCGGGTCGCGTGATAGAGAAACCACGGCTGCTTGCCCTTGGCCATCTTCTGGATGAATTTTTCACTGTAAACGGTCCAGTCCTGGTCCAGGTTCTTGAGCGTGGTGAGGTTGAGTTCGTGGGTGTTTTCGCATTGCTTCTGCCCCTTCACGCAGTGCACATTGTTGTGATTGAAGGGCATCTTCTGCATCATCGCGAACCGGGAAGGGCTCAGGGCGATCTCCGGATTGAAGTAGACATCCCGCCACTCGGTATACATATCCGAGACCGACAGGAAACCGTAGTAATCATCGTAGCCTACGTTCTGCGGCAGGGAAGCTTCATTCTCTCCCATGTGCCATTTGCCCACGCCTTGGGTGAAGTAACCCAGCTTCCCGAGGATATTGGCGACGGTCACCGCCCCATCCAGACCGCCGGGCTGGCCATACATCGGCGGAAACAGGAGGCCGTGGTGCAGCGGATTCTGGCCGGTGTGAATACTCGCCCGGGTAGGAGTGCAGCTCGGCGTCGAGTACCCTGAGGTCAAGACTAGCCCCTCCTGCGCCAGCTTGTCCATGGCCGGGGTGGGATTGCCGACCGCGACGCCGCCGCCGTTGAAGCCGGGATCCATCCAGCCCACGTCGTCCATCAGGAAAACGAGGATATTCGGCTTTTTGCCAACCTTCTTTTCTAGTTCAGCAAGCTTCTGACGGGCCGCTTTTTCCTGATCGGGGTGCGGGATCACAGGTTCCATGTTGTCAGCGATGGTCTTCGCTGGCATGGACAGATACTGATTGGGGTGGTCGTAGCCCTTGGCCGTGGTTTGGCCGGTACTGGTTCCCCGGGTGATGTCTTCGGCCGCTGCCGGATGGATCGTCAGGGCCATACTCGCGACAAAGGAGAACACGAGAGTCTTGTAAGTTCTGCTGAAGAACTGCTGGATTTTGTTGCTGTTCATACTGATCTCCTGTTGTTGGGGGATGTTCATTCGACATTGTCTGTCTCAAAAATAGCCATCGCCATATCGAATAAAGGTTTGGGCGTAACCCGTCTATAAGGTGCGCCATCCCTGGCTGTCACTCCATCGCGTGGCTTGCTTTCAGCTCCATGCTTCGGACTTCCTCTTGGTCGGCGGCACTTAGGTTCGCCGGTTGGACATCAATTTCCACCTTCTTCAGAGTGCCGGTGAACGCATTCGGCGAAGCATAGTCCGCGCCCACGGGTGATCCCGTGTCTTGGCCAATGTCGAAGGTTTCATCGGCGGAAAAACGACCCCAGGCGGTATGTTCAATCCGGCCCTCGGCGACCTTCTTCGCGTTGACGAACAGCGCCGCGGTGCCGCCCTTGCCGAGGCCGCCGCCGTCATAGCGGAACGCCATGCGGATGACATTCGGACCCGCTATCAGAGGCTGGGAAGCGGCCACCTTGTAACGGCTTTGGGTGGCGTAGTTGTATTCGTAGGCGGGCCGCCCGTCCTTGATATAAAGAGTAAAGCCTCCCACTACGCCGCCCTCTGCTACCAGGACGCCGTCAGCCCCGCCTTGGGGCACCTCTATATGTGCAGTAATGACGTGCGATGTGTTCTTGATCGGGGCCGCGGAGCTTTCCGGAATCCGTACGCTCCCCGGGTAGTAGGTGAACTGGGTTCGTCCCTCGATCAGGCTGGGCCGCAAACGGGGATCACCGCGTTCGGCCAGGCGGTCGTCCAGCGGCAGCACCTGGTACTTTTTGGCTTGCACCCAGAACTCGTCCTGAAGTTTCTTGAGCTTGTCGGGATATTTCGCGGCGAGATCGTCAGCTTCGCTGAAATCTTGCGTCAGGTCGTAGAGTTCCCATTGGTCCTTGTCGAAATCATACGAGCCCATCGTCCACGGCAGCCGGCCATGGCGGGCGGCGGCGATCCAGCCGTCCTTGTACAGCGCCCGATTGCCGAGCATCTCGAAGTATTGCACGTGCCGCGCGCTTGGGGCGTCCGCTTGGTTGAAGCTGTACAGCATGCTGACGCCTTCGATCGGCTTCTGCTTGACGCCGTTTACTTCCTTGGGTATAGGCAGCTTCGCCGCCTCCAGAATGGTAGGCGCAATATCGATGACGTGGTGGAACTGGGTGCGAATGCCGCCTCGGTCCTTGATGCGATCCGGCCAGGTGATCACCATCGGATTGCGTACGCCGCCCAGGTGCGAGGCGATCTGCTTGCCCCACTGGAATGGCGTGTTCATGGCCCAGGCCCAGCCCACCGGGTAATGGTTGTAGGCATTCGGCCCACCGATCTTATCCAGGTTCTGCACCAGCAAGGACGGGTCTTCCGCTATCCCTCCAATGGCCGCCATCTCATTGAAGGCGCCATAGGGCGTGCCTTCCATGGAGGCACCGTTGTCGCCGATGATCCAGAAGACGAGGGTATTGTGCAGTTGGCCGATCTGGTCCACGGCATCGAGAACGCGGCCCACCTCGTAGTCGGTCTGGGCGGTATATGCCGCAAACGCCTCCATCAGCCGTGCGGCCACCCGCTTCTGGTCCGGCGTCAGTGAGTCATAGGCCGGAATCTCCTTGGGCCTGGGCGTCAGCTTCGCGTTTGGCGGGATCACGCCCAGCTTGAGCTGGCGCTGATAGGCCTCCTCGCGGTACTTGTCCCAGCCTTGGTCGAACTGCCCCTTGAACTTGTCCAGCCACTCTTTCGGAACGTGATGGGGGGCGTGGGTGGCGCCGGGGGCGTAATAGACGAAGAACGGCCGGTCGGGCGTGACCGATTTTTGCTGGAAGATGTAGTTGATGGTTTCATCCGCCAACGAGTCGTTGAGCGTGTAGTGTCCTTCCTTGCCTTTCGGTACCTCCATCTCCACCCGTTGGTGGTCGCGGTAGACGGCCGGCGCCCACTGATTCGCTTCGCCGCCGATGAAGCCGTAGAAGTGATCGAAACCTTGCAGCCCGGGCCAGCGGTCGTACGGACCCGAAACGCTGGTCTCCCAGTCGGGGACGTTGTGGTTTTTGCCGAAGAAGGCGGTGCTGTAGCCGTTCTGGCGCAGGATTTCCGAGATCATCGCGGCGCTTTTGGGAATCTGGCCGGTATAGCCCGGATAGGCGTCGCTGAGTTCGGTGATCGTGCCGGTGCCAGCTGAATGGTGGTTGCGTCCGGTCAACAGCGCTGCCCGGGTCGGCGAGCACAGCGCCGTAGTATGGAAATTGTTGTAGCGCAGGCCGCCTTGCGCCAGCCGGTCCAGCCTGGGCGTCGGGATCTGCCCGCCGAAGGTGCTCCACTGACCGAAGCCGGCATCATCGATCAGAACGACCAGGACGTTCGGCGCCCCGCCTGGCGCCTTGATGATCGGAATCTTGTCCGGTTGCGAATCCTTGTAGGTGCGGCCGATCTTGCCCTTGAATGGCGGCTCGGGCATGGGCAGTACCGTGCTGCGGGGAGTCCCTGCCCATGCATTGGCAAGCGAAAACGCCAGCAGCATGAGCGCCGTGAACAACAGTCCGAGTACTGTGTTCAACCGCCGTTGTTGAAGATTGGTTGTATTCATTTTAATCTCCTTTCGTTGCTTGAGGTTGGTGCCTCCCTGCGCTCGTTCCAGCGGTGGTGCTTGTTACTTGTGTTTGAGCATTTCCGCTGTTGTCCGGCGAATTTCGTGTGAGTCGCTTCGGCCAATTCGATCTCTCCCGGCCGCCGTCTGAATGCCGCCGAGTCAGTGGTACTTGATGGCGACGGCGATCACGACACGACCTTCGATCGGCTGAAGGGACCGATTCCTCCACGTCCCAGTGACCCAGGCGCCGGTTACTTGGGTGCGGTCATAGACGACGACTAGGAGCTTGTCCGAGAACTAACGTTTAACTAATTCGCCTACTATATATAGTGCCTTAAAAGAATGAAAAAGCACTACATATTGATAGCCACTGACAAGCATGTTAGTTCTCGGACAAGCTCCTAGTGCGTCAGCACCCAGCCTGGCCGCTTCCTGGCGGAGTGGCTCTTCAATCTTGCCCGCATCGACGTTTTCGTCGGACGGCGGATACTTTGGACTACCGACATCCTGGGTATGCGTCGTGGCTACCGTCTGGCAGCAGGTAGCCAGGAGCAGCATCGCGATGACAAGCAGAGCAGTGATGGAATGGATTGCCGTTTTCATGTGTATCCTTCTTCGTTTCCTTTCATTGTTTGAACTTTGTCGTCTCATTTGATCCCGCTCCGGCGACGGTGCTTTCCAGTTGCCGTCGAACGCCTCGGTCTTGGGCCGTTGCGGCGGACAACGAATGAATTCAGGACGGCATAAGGACGCACTGCTCGAACATAGCACACAACGTCTCACCATCAATGACCCCAGCCGCTCCGATGGCCACGATTTGAGTCCGCGCTGTCCTCTCACCCCACTCGTCCGCCAGCGAGATATCCACGCGCTTGCCGACGACCTGCAGCACTGCCCGATGCTCCGGCGCATCGGCTGTGAAGATCACGCCCTTGGCCCGGTAGATGTTCGCCGGGAGTCGGGAGGCGGCCTCCCGCAGCGCTGCCAGGGAAAGCGGCCGGTCGGTTTCGTAGCTCCAGGTGCTGAATGCCCTGGAGTGGTCATGACGGTGGTGATCGTGTCGACAGTTCGGGTCGGTGCAGCGGCTTTCCCCCGAGTGCGCGCCGGCACCGAGTTGCGCCGGGTCGAAGCGGCCGACCGAGAGCAGGACCGGGAGCGGCACTTCGGCCCGGGTGGCTTCAATGAGCCGGTAGCGGTGAAAGCGGCTGTCCAGCCACGCCTTGATCCCGCCGATCTGATCGCGGTCCACCAGATCCACCTTGTTCAGGATCACCATGTCGGCGCAGGCCATCTGGAAAATCTTCAGTTCCATCAACTCCGGCACGGCGAATATCTGCTCGGCATCCACCACGCACAAAATGCTGTCCAGCCGGATGCGCTCGCGCAGGCCGGGATTGTTGAAGGTCATGGCAATGCCGGCGGGCTCGGCCACGCCACTGGCTTCCAGCAGAATATATTCAGGCTGTTCCGGCCGGTTAATCGTCTTCATCACTGTCTCGACCAGGTCGTCGCGGATGGTGCAGCAGACACAACCATTGGCCAGGCTGATGACATCGCTCTCGACGCCGACGACAAGCTCGGCGTCGATGTTGATCGCGCCGAAATCATTGACCAGCACCGCCACCTTCAGACCGTGGTCACCATTGAGGATGCGGTTGAGCAGGGTGGTTTTGCCGGCGCCAAGGAAACCGGTGAGGATGGTCAGCGGAATCGGCGGCGGGCCGACCGCGAGGTCGTGGTCAATGGAGTCCATAGCCGACAGTCCTTACTTCTTGGCCGGCGGGGCGCCCAACATTTCCGCCGGACTGATCTTGAACGTCTCGCCCCAGCTCGCTGCGCGAGCCCATTGCCGCATTTGGTCCTTGGGCGTGAACAGCGCGGGATCGATTTCCAGGTCGCGGACCGCCTGTTCCTGATTGGCCAGTATCGGATTCTTACCTGATATTTCTGCCGGCAACTTGCCGCCAAAGTTGTTCTGGATCATCCACTCCAGGCTCGGTCGAGCGGTGTTGGTCGTCTCGGGGAGCGCGGCCTCGCGGATCCAGACGTGATCCTTGGTGACATTGACCACGGTGTGATCGACGCCAAAGGCGAACAGGCCCTTGTAGTGTGTCCGCACGCCAGCCACCATCTCGCCGATCAGATCGCGGTCATAGGAGACGTGGCAGGCCATGGCGAGCCGCGGCTGGATAAGGTTGGCGAGATAGCCGACGGCATAGTGCGGCGTGTGGTAATTATCGATCGTCATGGCCCCCATTAAGGGTGCAACACCCTGCTTCAAGGCCCACAGGTTGACCATGTCGATGGCCATCTCGGTGACAAACACGTCCACGCCTTTGGCATACTTGGCGGTGAGTTGGTCGGGCTTGCCGTCGCCGGTCCAGACAAAGGAAAGTCCGTTCCAGTCGAGCCGATAGGCGGAGGCTCCGTCCGCCCCGTGGGAGCGGCGCCAGTGGGTCACCTTCACGCCGTCCTTGTCGTAGCAGACACCGCCGTCGTCCCGGTAGTCGAACTCGGCGACCTCGATCTCGTAGCCGTCCGCCATCGGCATGCCAGTAAAAAACAGCGCGGTCCAGGCGCCCATCTTCTTCAGGTGCTCGCACATGGCCTTGGTGCCAAGTTCCGGCGTGCGGCCCGAGGGGCCGATGACCCGCAGGGGCGTCCAGCGCCCGTTGAACGGCGCGAATTGCCACAGATAGGGCAGGTCGCCGAAGTGGTCAATGTGCAGGTGGGTGAGGAAGATGTCGTTGATCTCCGGCACCGGCACCTGGTTGGCGATGATGTTGCGCAGGCAGCCGGGGCCGAGGTCGAAGAAGAACCGCTTGCCGTTACCCATTTCCACCATAATGCAGGTGCCGGCCTGGGACATGCGGGGCGGCCAGGGATTGCTGCCCATGAAGATGATGCGCATCTCGTCCGGGCCAAGCGGCTCGCTCTGCGGAAAGTAGTTGTTCTTGTTCTTGACCGACGGCGTCGGCAGGTAGTAGGGTGGCATGGAGATGCCGCTGCCCGGAGGCGATCCATAGGGGTTGGTTTCGCCGCCCGCAGACTGCTGTTCCTCGGCCGCCTCCGCCGACGTCACACCGGCCACTGCCATGCCGGTGGCGGCAACACCCATGGTCTTGATAATGCCACGGCGCGCTAGATCTACCTTCTCTGTCTCGTCTTTGGATTTCATGATTTCCTCCTAGTTGCTTCGAATGTGATCGTAGTCTGCCCGCTAACAATTGATTATAAGGCTTCCGCATATATACCATATTCAACTCTTTAATAAAAATAATGATTAATAAATGAATTTACTAACGGTACATCAACGGGACTAGAATGATATTAAGTTCCATAGATGTTAACGATGCTAGCTATTTCCCCGGATTTAGCTCAAAAATATGAAACAGTGCCTTCCTCAGCCGTCCCATACGATAATAGCCTGCTAGCGCTCATCTGTGCTATGTAGAAACTTTTTCGGGCGAGACTAATACGCTCCGCATTGCACGGCATTCTAAATGTCAGTACATGCAGTGGTGGCCTCGCTAAATTATGCCGACGAATGCGACGCCGCTCACGTTGAGGCCGTTTTAAGCACATGCAGCGTATCAGATTGTACTGGTTTTATTCCCAGCCGATGAAGCATAGACATTACGAAAAAGGACAAGCAAATGAAAAAACGAGCACAGCTGATCGCGGTTTTACTTATATTACTTTCGTTCGCCGGCCTTCACCCCGCCGAAATAAAGGCGGCCGCGGCCAGTGCGGCCGAGCTCGACCGCACTGTTCCGCCCATCCCCGAACCACCCTTCAAAGGTAAAATCGGTCGCACGACCAAGGATTCCAAGCCCGACTTCCCGAAGGAAGTCCAGCCTTCAAAGAGGGGCGCCCAATATCCTATTGATCATGACCGATGACGTCGGCTTCGGGGCGTCGAGCAGGTTCGGCGGGCCGATCCAAACGCCGATACTGGATCAGCTGGCGAAGACGGGGCTGCGCTAAAGCAATTTCCATACCACGGCGCTGTGCTCGCCGACCCGCGCAGCGCTAATCACCGGCCGCAACCACCACAGCAACGCCACCGGCGTCGTTATGGGAATCATGGCCTATAGCTTCGATCTTGCGAAGGCGCCGTCCACGCGCAAGACCCAGTACTTCGAGATGCTGGGTAACCGCGCTATTTACCAAGACGGCTGGATTGCTGTCACGACTCCATTGCGCTTTCCGTGGATCACCATCGGCGCGGAATCCAGTCCGGATGATTTCAAGTGGGAGTTGTATCATGTTGCCGAGGATTTCACCGAAGCCAATAATCTAGCCGCGCAAAATCCCGCGAAGCTCAAGGAACTGCAAAAGGTCTTCGACCGCGAAGCAAAAAAATACAATGTCTACCCGCTTCAAAGAAGACACCGGCACTCCGGTGGTCGAGGACTATGCCGACCAAACGCCGTTCCGGTTCACCGGCAGGCTGGCTAGGCTAACCATCGATCTGAAAGATTCAGATCAGCCTGTCGCTGTAGATACTGGTCTATAACCTATAGCGGGCCGACCGGGACTCCTGGACCGGGAACGTCCGTTCCTACCGGCGGTGTTCGACGCGAACGTGGCGGTTCCGTACAAAATTTTTGACAACTGACCACATGGCTGATGCCCATTTATCACCTCACTAGCCTATGACAGTCCAGAAAAGCAACACAATTCGAAAAAAGGAGACCTTGCGTGATCGTAAGAACCAGTTTTTCCCCACTTTTCAAAGCCTTGATCTTCGCGTCAGCCTTAGCGGCGACATCCAGCGTACATGGCGCCGGGGCTACTGAAGGGGAAGGCGTCAAAAATCCCTGGGCTTTCACCATTACGCTCTACAGTTGGATGCCCGGCGTGGTCGGCAAGTTCTCCGCCGGACGGTTTAACAAGTCGGTCGACACCAGTTTTATTGATATCACAGAAGAGCTCAGGAGCTTCCCGCTTGCCTTCATGGGCAGGCTCGAAGCACATTACGAGCGGCTGGGGCTGTATCTGGATGGCAATTACCTGGATCTGAATTTCGAGCCCAGGTTCGACCGGGGGATCAGCAAGGGATTGTCGAGCCAAGCGGGAATCATGGAATACGGGGTCATGTACCGGTTGTTGGATCGCTTGCAACTAAAAATCCGGGCATACCTGTACCCCACAATCCATAAAATCATATCATTTCATTGATAAGATTGGATTTTGGAAGCTTTTATTTTATCATCTATGGGCAGGTTAATTTTCCTTTTTGGTCGTTCAGGCTATTAATTCCGCTTGCTTTATTGGGTTTTGCAAGTTCCTCAACCGGTAACTGTCAGACTAGGCTTAAGCAGAAACTAATATGACAAAATCAACCAACAAATCCGGGTCGGATACTGAAAAGCGCAGCCCTCTCAGTGCTGAAAAACAGCGCATGCTGGCACAAAATAAGGGGGAGGCAGCATGGCGATTATGGGGGCCGTATCTGAGCGAGCGTCAATGGGGCACGGTGCGCGAAGACTACAGTGAAGACGGGAACGCCTGGGACTATTTTAGCCACGACCAGGCCCGCAGCCGAGCCTACCGCTGGGGCGAGGACGGCATCGCCGGTCTCTGTGATGAAAAGCAGCGGCTGTGTCTGGGAGTGGGTTTGTGGAATGAACAGGATCCGATCCTTAAGGAACGCTTGTTCGGCTTGACCAATGGCGAAGGCAATCACGGCGAAGACGTCAAGGAGCTTTATTACTATCTCGACGCAACGCCCAGCCACTCTTATCTGAAAATGCTGTACAAGTATCCGCACCAGGCATTCCCCTACACAGCGCTGATCGAAGAGAATCGCAAGCGCGGCCAAGACAGGCCGGAATTTGAATTGCTGGACACCGGCCTGTTCAACGATAACCGTTACTTTGACGTGTTCATAGAATACGCCAAGGCTGGTGTCGATGACATTCTCATGTTAATTACGGCGCATAACCGCAGTGCGGACGCCGCCCCGCTGCATGTCCTGCCGCAGATCTGGTTTCGCAATACCTGGAGCTGGGGCTACGATGCCAGGCGTCCGGCACTTTCCGCCACCGGAAGCGGCAGCATCCTGGCCCAGCACGCAGATCTGGGCAGCTATCATTGCTATTTCGACGGCGACACCGAATTGCTGTTCTGCGACAACGAAACCAATCTGCAACGTTTGTATAACCAGCCATCCGCCGGCTATTTCAAGGATGCCTTTCATGAATACCTCGTCCACGGCAACCGCCACGCCGTCAATCCGCAAAGAGATGGCACCAAGGCGGCAGGACATTTCCGCTTTTCTGTTCCGGCTCACGACAAGGTGGACCTGCGTTTGCGTCTGAGTAAAGATCAGAACCTGCAGCCTTTTCATGACTTCGACGACCTGCTCACGGCGCGTCGCGGCGAGGCGGACGACTTTTATGCCGACCTGCAAGCGGCCATGACCGATGCCGATGCCAAACTGATCCAACGCCAGGCTTTGGCCGGTATGATCTGGTGCAAACAGTTCTATTACTGGGATATCCCCCAGTGGCTGCAAGGCGACCCGGCAACCATCCCGCCGCCGCAGAAGCGCCGTTACGGGCGCAATAGCGACTGGCAACACCTGAATAATGCCGACATCATTTCCATGCCCGATACCTGGGAATTCCCGTGGTATGCCGCATGGGATATGGCATTTCATTGCGTGACACTGGCAATGATCGACCCTGTGTTTGCCAAAAACCAGCTTCTGCTGATGACCCGTGAATGGTATATGCACCCGAACGGCCAGATGCCCGCCTATGAATGGGCGTTGGGCGATGTCAACCCGCCGGTGCATGCTTGGGCCGCATTGGAGGTGTATAAAGCCGAATGCCGAAGTAACGGTGGCACTGGTGACCTCGACTTCCTGGAACGGATCATGCACAAATTGATCATAAATTTCACCTGGTGGGTCAACCGCAAGGATGCCGACGACAACAATGTCTTCCAGGGCGGCTTCCTCGGCCTGGATAATATCGGCGTGTTTGATCGCAGCGCTCCGTTGCCGGCCGGCGGCCACATCGACCAGGCCGATGGCACCAGCTGGATGGCGATGTATTGCCTGAACCTGATGCGCATCGCCCTGGAGCTGGCGTTGCATGATCGTGTTTATGAAGATATCGCCACCAAGTTTTTCGAGCATTTTCTCTACATTGCCAAAGCGATGAGCAACATAGGAGGCGATCAGCATATCGGTCTTTGGGACGAAGAAGACCAGTTTTTTTATGACGTGCTGCGTTCTCCCGACGGGAAAATGACCCCGCTCAAAGTCCGTTCGATGGTGGGACTAATCCCTTTTTATGCGGTAGAGATCATCGAACCCGAGTTACTGGACAAGTTGCCCGACTTCAAACGCCGCTTGCAATGGTTCCTTGATTACCGTCCCGATCTGGCTTCGTTAGTCGCCGACTGGAACGAACCGGGGCACGGCGACCGCCGCCTGCTATCCCTGCTTCGCGGCCACCGCATGAAAAAGCTGTTGCATCGGATGCTGGACGAGACCGAGTTTCTCTCCGACTACGGCGTGCGCTCTTTGTCACGTGCCCATCATGATCAACCTTATGTGGTCAGCTGTGCCCGCACGCCAATGAGCGTGAACTACCAGCCGGGTGAAGCCGAATCCGGCATGTTTGGCGGCAATTCCAACTGGCGGGGCCCTGTCTGGTTCCCCGTCAATTATCTGTTGATCACTTCGCTCAGGCGTTTTGCCAGCTTCTACGGCGAGGGCTTTAAAATAGAATGCCCGACCGGTTCTGGTAGCTTTCTATCTATCAATGAAGTAGCCGATGAATTGTCTCAGCGACTGACCCGGATTTTCCGCAAAGACGCAAACGGGCGCAGACCCGCGTACGGTCACGATGAAAGATTGCAAAATGATCCGCACTTTAATAATTACCTATTATTCCACGAATATTTTCACGGTGATGATGGCAAGGGCATAGGGGCGTCACACCAGACCGGCTGGACCGGTTTGGTGGCGAAACTGCTGCAACCGCATCCGTAAAACGGCGCCTGTCTATTCTTCAGGTTTTAAGTTCAGGGAGGGTCTCGTAAGGCGGATAAGTGATTGCCGTGCCGTCGACCTTGGCGAAAGGTGTCATCGTATGCAACTGCCGGCGCGTCTCGCTGATGATTTCCTCCACGCGAATCCCGTGTACTATCAGCGCGTCGGCGATTAGCGAGCGATGGCAGCGCCACGGCACGGCCTCGGCGCACATCAACGCGACACGCTCTTGCTTTGCCCGTTCGATAAGGTCTGCCAGATTTTCTGCAAATTCCGGGGTCTGCATGTAGTCGGCGTAACCGCGAAACGCTTCGTTTCGCCAACCAAGATTAGGCGAATCCGGGCTCGTGCGACGGAAGCCGCCCAAACCGATAGCGTGCGTATAGTGGATGCCGGAGGATTCAAGCGCCACGGAAAAAGTGTCGCGGTCAAATTGCGGATTGTGGCGCGAGCGCGGCACGGTACGCACGTCGATGAGTCGGGTCACCGAGTGGGCCTTGAGCAGATCGATAAACGCTTCCAGAGGGCGTGTGGAATGCCCCACGGTCAATACGATGGGTTGGGATTCCGGCTTCAACAGCGTACTCCGGTCACGTGCTGCCTGATTCGGCGCGCGTGCGTTTCAGCATATTGGCAGCGTTTGCAGGTCATGGCACTCAATACACCCGGATCTGTCCTCGCTTGCCTTTCGGTACGACTACGATCCCGGATGGGCTAATAGGATAGCGTTGCCGATCAGATGCGGGGAGATAGCCGATCACCGTGGCTGGTTCGATGAGGTTATATCGGCCAATGATGGCGCGGCGAAGGCGGGAGCCTTTGCCTATAAAGCTGTAGTCCATGATGATGCAATCTTCAATATCGACGTCGGGCTCGATCATTACCTCATGCCGGATCACCGAATTACGAATATTGCCGCCTTTAACCACGGTTCCTCCTGCAATAATGCAGTTTCGAATTTCACCGCTAATGATCCTGGCTTCCGGCCCGAAATAGTGATCCGAATAAATAGGCCAATCGGGATTGAAGGTATCGAACCGCGGCTCCAGTCCAAGCAGATCCATATGGGCCGCATGATAGGCTTCAAGGTCGCCGACATCGCGCCAATAAGAGGGTTCTTCATAGGATTTGACGCCTGGAATTTGGTTGGAGGTAAAATCATAAGTACAGACTTTGTGCGTACGAATCAGCCTGGGTAGCACATCATGACCGAAATCTTTTTCTCCTCGGGTATGAGCTTCCTCCAAGGCATCAATAAGCACCTTGGTTTTAAACAGGTAGTTACCCATTGAGGAAAGACAGTGTTGCGGATCGCCGGGAATGGGCTTGGGTTGCGCGGGTTTTTCCTGAAAATCAATGATTCGGGACGAACTATCGGGAATGACTATGCCAAAGTTGTGACCTTGGTCAAGGGACACGGGCAAGGCTGCCACCGTCATATCGGCCTCGTGGTCCAAATGAAACTGAACCATTTGATTAATATCCATGCGATAGATGTGATCGGCGCCGAAGACCGCCACTATGTCGGGATGGTGATGGTAAATCAGCCCCAGATTTTGATAGACGGCGTCAGCGGTGCCCTGGAACCAGTCCGGGCCGCCGCGCATCTGGGGTGGAACGACAGTCACGAAGTGGTCCGCAATGATATTCGAAACTGACCATGCTCGTCGTACGTGCTCGATCAAGGATTGGGATTTGTACTGGACCAGCAAATAGATTGAGTGGATTTCGGAATTAACCAGATTGCTGAGCACAAAATCGACGAGGCGGTAACGCCCGCCGAATGGAACTGCCGGTTTTGATCGTTCTGCAGTGAGTGGGTTCAGGCGAGTGCCTTCGCCGCCAGCCAATACTATCGCAAGCACTCTTGGGATTGTCATCTCGCTCCTCCAGTTCTAAAGCTATTACTGATGATGACACAATATCTTTATTGCTTGCCTTTGGCAATCACTTGTTCGAACTGCGATTGCTGTTGCTCAAGCGAGTTGGATTGCGTCATGTCGAGGCTGCCCTTTTTTGAAAAAAGCCATCACCGGTATGCTCTACAGCATTGGTATCTACGCAAGTACATTGCTCATTCTCTAGAGGTAGAAGGTTGTGATGAGGGGAATGCAAGTATTTGATTTTACGTTCCTCACTCCAGTTCCCTCCAGCAGGAGAGAGCTTGGAGTGTAAAAATTCGGCTATAGCCGTCTATGAAAATTACCGACCCAGCCCGTATTTGAAACCTTTGTCTAAAGGATAAAGCCACACGTCCTTGAGAGGGACACTCTGCTTTCTGGAAGGGCCAAGCTTACTCCGCCCCTGGGTTTGACCGACAATATGCCGGTTCTTTTTTCGTCGCTCATGAGTCCAGACGATGAATTGGTCGCGCGGAGCGCACTTGGAAGTATCTATCGAGGCTTGACAAGCTCTATAGGATTTTTCCAGTCCCGGACGACCGGCAATCTCACTGGATTGTTGTATTTTTAGCTGGTTTATGGCTATAGTCCTGGTTAGTTAGCTATCGATTTTGCCGATAGCATTCAATTTTATTTATTGCTAACAGGTTACTTGAGCGACAGGCAAAAAAAAATGCGGCTGATTAGGCCGCATTAAAAGAAGGATATAAAACTCTGATTTCCGAGGAGGAAGTTTGCATCTCAAGAGTTGAACATATAATAGTAATAAACAGGAACGGATGGAATGTGGCATATTGCCGCGTGACAGATTGTCGCAGGGTTCAAGGCGTTTCTTCAAATAGCTTGCTCAACCTTGCAAAATCGTCAAGCGATAGCGCTTCGGCCCTTAAGGTCGGGTCTATGTTCAAGGCGATAATAGCATCTTCGGCTATGAGTTTTTTTAACGAATTACGCAAGGTTTTGCGCCGCTGCGAGAATGCTTGCCTTACCACTTTTTTAAATTTTATCATATCATCAACCTCAACAGGCGGCTGTTGATGCGGCGCCAGCCTTACAATCGCCGACATCACTTTAGGCGCAGGTTCAAAGCTTTCTGGAGGCACATCAAATAGCAATTCTGTTGCGCAATAATATTGCATCATAACACTGAGTCTGCCGTATTTTTTACTGCCGGGAGTCGCGCAAATCCTGTCTACTACTTCTTTTTGCAGCATAAAGTGCATGTCTTCAATACAATAGACGTAATCCAGCAGATGGAACATTAACGGCGTTGAAATGTTATAGGGCAAATTGCCAATGATACGCAGTTTTTCGTTAGCTTTAGCAAGTGCTGAAAAATCAAATGTTAACGCATCATCGCTGTGAATTTGCAGGTTATTGTAGTGCTTATATTTTTCCTTGAGCAGCACAACCAGATCTCTGTCGAGTTCAACTACCTCAAGGCGTAATCCTTGTTTTAATAAAGGACCGGTTAGAGCGCCTTGTCCCGGACCTATCTCAACCCAGTGTTCATCAGGTTTTGCCTGTATGCTGGAGAGTATGTTGTCAATAATGGTCTGGTCATGCAGAAAATTCTGGCCAAAGCGTTTACGTGGAGTATGTGTCATTTTATCAGGAATTGTTAGTCGCCATAGTTAATGCAGTTTGCAAAGCGAATTGTAGACTGCCGGGGTCAGCTTTACCGGTGCCCGCCAGATCCAAAGCCGTGCCATGGTCAACCGAGGTGCGGATAATAGGGAGTCCCAGCGTGATATTGACTGCCTGTCCAAAACCCATGTATTTAAGCACAGGCAGCCCTTGGTCATGGTACATGGCTAATACAGCATCCGCCGAGGCTAGATATTTGGCCGTAAATATAGTATCTGCAGGGAGCGGTCCCTGAAGGTTCAAGCCCTGTTGACGTAAGCCTTCCAATACCGGTTCAATAATGTCGATTTCTTCACGACCCAAATGACCGTTTTCTCCGGCATGGGGATTTAGCCCGCACACCAGTATTTTTGGGTTATCAATATCAAAGCGTGTACGTAAATCATGATCCAGTATGCGAATAACGGTTCTCAGGCGCGTATGGGTGATAGCCGGGCTCACTTCAACGAGCGGTAAATGCGTTGTAGCCAAGGCCACGCGCAAGCCAGGCGTTGCCAGCATCATCACCGGATGTCCGCCGGTAATCCCGGCAATATATTCGGTATGACCGCTAAAGGCGAAACCTGCATCATTGATAATGCCTTTATGTACTGGACCGGTGACCATTGCATCAAAAAGTCCATCCATACAACCTTTTGTTGCTTTAGTAATGGATTTTAATACATACCGGCTATTAACGGGGTTCAATTGTCCGCAGAGGGCAAGTTCCGTGAGCTCAACCGGTAACACCGTCAAGCATCCAGCTGTCTGGGTCGATGGCGGTAAAGAACTGCCAAATTCATTTATCCTGATAGATAAGCCTAATTGTTTGGCGCGCTTCTCCAACAAATCAGGACTGGCTATTGCAATAAGTTGGCAGGGTAAATCCTGTTGTGCAAGTTGAATGCAAAGATCGGGACCAATGCCCGCAGGTTCGCCGGGCGTTAATGCAATACGCTGTAATTTATTAATAACCATCTGTCATGAGATTCAGAAAAAAGTAATAATTTTACAGCATAAATTCTTCGGTGATTTTAAAAATACCGGCCAGAAAAGATTTGTTATGGCTATATCATTTTCAATCCACGCGCCCACGGGGGGCGCGACGAGTTTGAGATTCGTGAGTACAATGCTGGTTTTGTTTCAATCCACGCGCCCACGGGGGGCGCGACTTAGTCGCACGTGTTACAAAGCCTTGTTGCATAGTTTCAATCCACGCGCCCACGGGGGGCGCGACTTGTGGTATTAAATACCAGCAGTAGTTTTATAGTTTCAATCCACGCGCCCAC
This sequence comes from Methylococcales bacterium, assembly GCA_028714175.1. Taxonomy (GTDB): domain Bacteria; phylum Pseudomonadota; class Gammaproteobacteria; order Methylococcales; family Methylomonadaceae; genus JAGXGJ01. The sequence continues at coordinate 6,707 of JAQTMV010000008.1, read as the reverse complement.
GGGGGGCGCGACATCACACAAGGGATATAAAAGCCGGGCAACTTATGTTTCAATCCACGCGCCCACGGGGGGCGCGACGGCAACCGTAAAGATGGCAGCTTAAATGGGGCAGTTTCAATCCACGCGCCCACGGGGGGCGCGACCGGATTAGGTTCAAACGAAACGATAACACCAAGTTTCAATCCACGCGCCCACGGGGGGCGCGACTTGATGCAAGAGAAGATGTATTGAAAATGTATGTTTCAATCCACGCGCCCACGGGGGCGCGACAAGAAGTCGAGTTTTTATGGGGACAGTATTCAAGTTTCAATCCACGCGCCCACGGGGGGCGCGACCCGCCAGTCAGGGAATCAATACCAAGTAATAACTGGTTTCAATCCACGCGCCCACGGGGGGCGCGACCAGGTAAGCCAGAGCTTGTACCGCAATTGAGGGTTTCAATCCACGCGCCCACGGGGGGCGCGACTAAACTCTGGAGTAGGAGGCGAGGCCATAACCGTTTCAATCCACGCGCCCACGGGGGGCGCGACCAGGGTATATTGGCACGGCTGACAACGGGCTTGTTTCAATCCACGCGCCCACGGGGGGCGCGACCTATGGGCCACATGCCACATGGGTAGCGGCCGGTTTCAATCCACGCGCCCACGGGGGGCGCGACCGTCATGACTCACAAGCATGGTATAAGTCCGCAGTTTCAATCCACGCGCCCACGGGGGGCGCGACAAGAGCTTTAACTCCATTTTTCATGTCATCCTGTTTCAATCCACGCGCCCACGGGGGGCGCGACTTGGGGCGGCAACACATATAGGACACCATAATGGTTTCAATCCACGCGCCCACGGGGGGCGCGACTGGGTTGGTTCGAGTCGACACAGACAACGGCCGGTTTCAATCCACGCGCCCACGGGGGGCGCGACCCAATACCTGAATACAAAAAACTGACCGAAGCTGTTTCAATCCACGCGCCCACGGGGGGCGCGACCTTGAAGATAAATCAACCATAAAAGATCGCAAAGTTTCAATCCACGCGCCCACGGGGGGCGCGACAGTTGCCCTTGACGCGTACTTGGTAGATTGGAGTTTCAATCCACGCGCCCACGGGGGGCGCGACGCCAGGGTGGTTTTAGGTTACGCAGTTACAGCCGGTTTCAATCCACGCGCCCACGGGGGGCGCGACCAGATCACTGGGATGCTTGCCACAGGTCGTCTAGTTTCAATCCACGCGCCCACGGGGGGCGCGACACCCCCGGTAACCCTGTCTATATCCGGTTCAGGTTTCAATCCACGCGCCCACGGGGGGCGCGACTCCTGAGCAAAAGACAGTCTGCCCTTTTACAAGTTTCAATCCACGCGCCCACGGGGGGCGCGACCCACAAGCTGAAGCTGTTGGCAAGCTTTATAAAGTTTCAATCCACGCGCCCACGGGGGGCGCGACGAAAAGTTATCAACAATGATTGATGTGCAAAAGTTTCAATCCACGCGCCCACGGGGGGCGCGACAAGTTTGCAAGGGCTGCAAATGCGGTAAAAAGGTTTCAATCCACGCGCCCACGGGGGGCGCGACTATTATGATGCGGTTACAAAATGAATTTTTTAGTTTCAATCCACGCGCCCACGGGGGGCGCGACTTTAGGACAAATACACACGTATCAGGCATCCAATGTTTCAATCCACGCGCCCACGGGGGGCGCGACAGCCGCACAGGAAGCTCAGGACGCAGTTCCAGGTTTCAATCCACGCGCCCACGGGGGGCGCGACCAAAAAGCAAGCTCCCGGCTATGATGCTGTTATGTTTCAATCCACGCGCCCACGGGGGGCGCGACCGCTATATCTGCGTCTAATATTACTGAAACTGGTTTCAATCCACGCGCCCACGGGGGGCGCGACCAGATGGCTTAGTTGACGATGATGGATTGATTGTTTCAATCCACGCGCCCACGGGGGGCGCGACCAAACTCCACAGCATCTGTTGATCTTTCCGCAGTTTCAATCCACGCGCCCACGGGGGGCGCGACATAGGCCAATGGCCTCTGGTGTTTTTGAATACTGTTTCAATCCACGCGCCCACGGGGGGCGCGACTTATGGGCAAGCCATTGCCGGATACAATGCGGGTTTCAATCCACGCGCCCACGGGGGGCGCGACGGCGATAACTTTGACGAACTTGGATTTATTGATGTTTCAATCCACGCGCCCACGGGGGGCGCGACGGCTTGTCGGCATGGCGGCACATGCAGCAGGGTTTCAATCCACGCGCCCACGGGGGGCGCGACCGTCATGATTTGTGCGCATGGGGATTATTTGATGTTTCAATCCACGCGCCCACGGGGGGCGCGACCAGGAGCAGGCAAAACGGCATGGACAGTGCAAGTTTCAATCCACGCGCCCACGGGGGGCGCGACCAGTCCAGATTCCCGTATCTGTTCCATTTTGTGTTTCAATCCACGCGCCCACGGGGGGCGCGACCAGTCCAGATTCCCGTATCTGTTCCATTTTGTGTTTCAATCCACGCGCCCACGGGGGGCGCGACTTTCTTCTAATGCTTGTATTTTTTGCATTTCATGTTTCAATCCACGCGCCCACGGGGGGCGCGACCGTACCGGAAGGTCGGGAGGCCGAGCATGGGAGTTTCAATCCACGCGCCCACGGGGGGCGCGACACGGCCACACAACAAGTATTTGACAAATTTAGAGTTTCAATCCACGCGCCCACGGGGGGCGCGACAAAAATACACTGGTGTATTGCACATCATTGAAGTTTCAATCCACGCGCCCACGGGGGGCGCGACACGTCGCAGGTGACTGGACTGTAACTAATGTAGGTTTCAATCCACGCGCCCACGGGGGGCGCGACCTTAAAGTCTATGTAGGCGGCTTTAATAGCGCGGGTTTCAATCCACGCGCCCACGGGGGGCGCGACATTTTCGGGCGGCACAAGAACATTTACAGCTGGTTTCAATCCACGCGCCCACGGGGGGCGCGACTCTATATTCAGGGCGCTAGGGGCATCATCGACCGTTTCAATCCACGCGCCCACGGGGGGCGCGACATTTTCGGGCGGCACAAGAACATTTACAGCTGGTTTCAATCCACGCGCCCACGGGGGGCGCGACAATTCGCTGCATTTCTTCTCGCAAATCTTGCGGTTTCAATCCACGCGCCCACGGGGGGCGCGACAATTTTCGGGCGGCACAAGAACATTTACAGCTGGTTTCAATCCACGCGCCCACGGGGGGCGCGACAAGGAAGACGTTGAGTAACGCCATTCCAGGGTGTTTCAATCCACGCGCCCACGGGGGGCGCGACGTTTTTGTTATAGAGACAAACCATGATTGATAAAGTTTCAATCCACGCGCCCACGGGGGGCGCGACAGGAATCAGGAATACCAGAAGTATTAAAGCTGAGTTTCAATCCACGCGCCCACGGGGGGCGCGACGCTTGCGTTGGGCAGGAAGCCTTGTAACTTCCTGTTTCAATCCACGCGCCCACGGGGGGCGCGACAGCTTTGCCGGTTTTTTCGGATTTACCCTCACGTTTCAATCCACGCGCCCACGGGGGGCGCGACTAAGTTGTCGTCCTTTTCATGTTCAAAATGAAAGTTTCAATCCACGCGCCCACGGGGGGCGCGACGTACGCCAGTACCGTTTTCGCGTATGCAGGGTGGTTTCAATCCACGCGCCCACGGGGGGCGCGACAAGCCAACAATAGAAGGCGTTCCTGCTTCCGCCGGGGTGGTTTCAATCCACGCGCCCACGGGGGGCGCGACCTTGTATAAATGCTCCTGCTTGCCCCACGGGTGTTTCAATCCACGCGCCCACGGGGGGCGCGACATCATGACTTGTGTGCTTATGGACTAGTAAAAGTTTCAATCCACGCGCCCACGGGGGGCGCGACCAATCCCTTGCCTCAAGCCATTCACGGCCTTTGGTTTCAATCCACGCGCCCACGGGGGGCGCGACCCTATGAATTATAAGGTTAATTTAAAAAGGTATGTTTCAATCCACGCGCCCACGGGGGGCGCGACCCAAGCTCAAGCCACTCCCTATCAAGCCGCACAGGTTTCAATCCACGCGCCCACGGGGGGCGCGACATTGCCGCCATTACCAGGATTATCTGGAAGCGGGTTTCAATCCACGCGCCCACGGGGGGCGCGACCCTAAAGTTGCAGGTCAAGCCACTAGCTCATGGGTTTCAATCCACGCGCCCACGGGGGGCGCGACAACCTCAATTCTTGCTTGTTTTTTCCCATTCCCTGTTTCAATCCACGCGCCCACGGGGGGCGCGACCTAGTCGTACTACTACAATCACAAAGTTGCTTGTTTCAATCCACGCGCCCACGGGGGGCGCGACCCGCAGTGCCAGGAAAGTTAAATGCTACTTTCGGTTTCAATCCACGCGCCCACGGGGGGCGCGACCCGCAAGATTGTTTCTCCGCATATTGGCTCTGACGTTTCAATCCACGCGCCCACGGGGGGCGCGACGTCAGAGCATTAGGTTAATTTTCCAAAATAATTGTTTCAATCCACGCGCCCACGGGGGGCGCGACCACAACGTAAGCGATAATTAGCTTGTTTTTGTGTTTCAATCCACGCGCCCACGGGGGGCGCGACTTGTACCAGGGCCGGAATCACCAGAGGATATAGTTTCAATCCACGCGCCCACGGGGGGCGCGACCCCAACGCAAGATCTTTATTCATGGCATACCGGTTTCAATCCACGCGCCCACGGGGGGCGCGACCTAATCAGGCAAAACAGTAAAGCTTCCCTGGTGGTTTCAATCCACGCGCCCACGGGGGGCGCGACCTTCTGGGGTAGTGACGCAGCCTGGACTTGCAGTTTCAATCCACGCGCCCACGGGGGGCGCGACACAACAAACATATTGTCTCTTATGGTGTTTTTGGGTTTCAATCCACGCGCCCACGGGGGGCGCGACCGGGAACGCCTTCTATTGTTGGCTTGAAATCAGTTTGGGTTTCAATCCACGCGCCCACGGGGGGCGCGACCGGGAACGCCTTCTATTGTTGGCTTGAAATCAGTTTGGGTTTCAATCCACGCGCCCACGGGGGGCGCGACCTAATCCAAACATTGATGCTTACTTTGTGTATGTTTCAATCCACGCGCCCACGGGGGGCGCGACAAAAGTAGATATTTTTAAATAGGAAACTAAAATGTTTCAATCCACGCGCCCACGGGGGGCGCGACTACAGCGCTAGGCAAATCTTACAGCTTTAGCCGGTTTCAATCCACGCGCCCACGGGGGGCGCGACCTTACTCAAGAAGAATATCAAGATGTGTTAGACGTTTCAATCCACGCGCCCACGGGGGGCGCGACCCTTCTGGGGTAGTGACGCAGCCTGGACTTGAAGTTTCAATCCACGCGCCCACGGGGGGCGCGACGCGTTACCCAGGATCACACACCTGTCAATGGTGTTTCAATCCACGCGCCCACGGGGGGCGCGACCCAACTATCCACTGCATCCGGTATGCCAACAGGCGTTTCAATCCACGCGCCCACGGGGGGCGCGACCTTGAACATTTTTTGTACGCTACTTGTCAACGATGTTTCAATCCACGCGCCCACGGGGGGCGCGACTACAGCAATGCAAAGAGCCATAGCACTTGGCGGTTTCAATCCACGCGCCCACGGGGGGCGCGACCGTTACAGTTTGAATGTGTGAGGAGTAATTAAACGTTTCAATCCACGCGCCCACGGGGGGCGCGACTTGTAGAGCCAGCTCTTTCATCGTCAAACTTTGTTTCAATCCACGCGCCCACGGGGGGCGCGACGTTAATACAAGTTTTTTGTTCATTGTTGGAAGGGTTTCAATCCACGCGCCCACGGGGGGCGCGACCGAAAGCGGCAGTGCCGTCCGCGGCTAAAAAAGGTTTCAATCCACGCGCCCACGGGGGGCGCGACCGGGAGAACGCGTCCCAGCGCCGCAGCTTGTCGGTTTCAATCCACGCGCCCACGGGGGGCGCGACTTCTGCGGCATCGGCTCACGTGCGCGCTCAATGTTTCAATCCACGCGCCCACGGGGGGCGCGACCAGGAGAGGACATACCGTTTGGCGTCCAAGGGGGTTTCAATCCACGCGCCCACGGGGGGCGCGACGTTACGTAAGTGCCATTTGTTACCGTACTATTCCTGTTTCAATCCACGCGCCCACGGGGGGCGCGACCGTCTCATCTGCCCTCCTTAATTTTCCCTCAAGGTTTCAATCCACGCGCCCACGGGGGGCGCGACCTATTCCTGGCTGTTCCTGTGTTGCATCATCCAGTTTCAATCCACGCGCCCACGGGGGGCGCGACCAACAAACATATTGTCTCTTATGGTGTTTTTGGGTTTCAATCCACGCGCCCACGGGGGGCGCGACGCTTACGTTGGGCAGGGAGCCTTGTAATTTCTTGTTTCAATCCACGCGCCCACGGGGGGCGCGACATATAAATTCATGGTTTCACCTCGATTAAAAAAGTTTCAATCCACGCGCCCACGGGGGGCGCGACATTCTGTATCCATTACAATTTACTACTACCATCGTTTCAATCCACGCGCCCACGGGGGGCGCGACTTTAAATGGGTTCCACCCAAACCCGGTTGAGTGTTTCAATCCACGCGCCCACGGGGGGCGCGACCTAGGCTGTCGAAATACAGTAAGTTAGCATATATTTTAATTTCCCGGCTTATGGATTCGTGTCGATTGAAAAATGGA
>JAQTMV010000007.1 GCA_028714175.1 Methylococcales bacterium | reverse complement strand
GCATAATCAGCGCCGAACAATGCTTTGGCGCGGTCGATAGCCAATTGCTCGACTTTATCAACAAATTCGCAGCCACCGTAATAACGCTTACCGGGATAGCCTTCTGCATATTTGTTAGTCAACTGCGAACCTTGCGCTTCCATCACCCGTGGACTGGCGTAATTCTCCGAGGCGATCAATTCAATGTGATTTTCCTGACGGCGACGCTCTTCTTCCAGCGCCTGGAACAGTTCGTCATCAAAACCGGCGATTGTCATGGATTTTTTAAACATGGTTTCTCCTGATTGAGAGTGGTATTTTTCAAGATTGAGAATGGATAAGTAATACTTGCAGGTCAGCCACGTTAGTCCCGGTCGACCCTGTATTAAGTAAATCCTGTGAACTTTTTAATGCAGTGTAGGAATCGTTATTGTCCAGCATGACAAGCGGATCTATGCCCGCGCGGATCATGCGTTTTATTGAATCTTGATCAACGATACCTCCAGCCGCATCAGTGGGGCCGTCACGGCCATCGGTGCCGCCACTGAGGAATGTCCAGCAGCCTTTTAAGCCGTGTTGCTGCGCGGCGATAACAAAAGCCAGCGCCATTTCCTGGTTACGGCCACCGCGTCCCTTGCCTTTAAGGGTGACAGTGGTTTCGCCGCCCGCTAACAGGGCAAGCGGTTTGTTGATGCCATTGTCGATTAAGTGTTTTGCGTAGCGTACCCATTTTTCAGCTTCATTTCTTGCCTCACCGGTAAGATGCGCATTGTATAACTGTGCTTCGTAGCCGATATTTTGCGCAGCTTTGAACGTTGCGTTGACGCTGATGGCATTGCTGCCGATTAATGTATGCGTGGTATTTTTAAAAATGTTATCACCAGGCTTCGGTGTATCCGGCACTTTGCCCAGTATGCCCTGTTCCAGATGCTGTTGAACGTTGGCGGGAACCTTATCCCAAATGCCTTTGGTGTTAAGAACGTTAATGGCATCATCGTAGGTAGTGTCGTCAGGTATGGTTGGACCGCTGGCTATAGCGCTTAAATCATCGCCAGGCACATCTGATAATATAAATGCGTGCAAATCAGCGGGTACCGCCAGTCTGGCCAAGCCTCCACCTTTTAGCCGTGACAAATGTTTGCGTACACAGTTGATCTGATTGATAGTCGCGCCGCAAGCCAGGAGTAAATCAGTCGTGGCACACTTTTCCTGCAAGGTAATCGAATCAACTGGACAAGGAAGCAGCGCTGAACCGCCGCCGCTTACCAATACCAAAACCAGCTCGCCTTGTTGGGCCCGGTTTGCCCGCTCAGCACACTTAAGGGCGGCATCAAGGCCGGCCGTATCGGACAAAGGATGGGCTGCTCCTATGACTTCAACGTTGTCGATAGGGGTTACATTTTCATAATTGGTAACGGCAATGCTATCATCCGCCAGTAGATGAGCGGGGATGATTTCCCGGGCGGCTTGTGCCATAGCGCAAGCGGCTTTGCCAAAAGCGATAAGATGGATTTTTGACCATTTACCTATACGCTTTTGGGCGCTGTCATCCATATTTAACAGAATTTCTATAGATTGGCCGCTGGCAACCAAACATCTTTTAACCGCTTGATAAGGGTCGGCCGCAGCTACACCCGCCTGAAAGATTTTGAGGGCATTTTTTCTTGAAGATAAATTTATCGGGTTTGCTGAATTGCTCATTGATAAAGGTATCACCTAAGCCATTTCTTTAGCCAAGGCAAAAATGTTTTCAGCATCAAGAACCTGCTTATTGTCTTCAAATAATTTGGCAATGCAGGCACGGTGTAAAGCGATTTTTAATGCACCAAAACCAATTGCGCCCCAGATAATTTTGCCATGACGCAGATTGCCTTTGTCCATCATGTCGGTGCCGCCGATGCCCAGAGGCGGAGTGGCGTTAGCGTCCGCCATCATTTCGATAGTACTGTTATACTGCCATTGTTCGGCTGTGAGTAGTTCAACACCTGCCGCTCCTGTAGCCAAAACAATATTTGCGTTTTCAATAGCTTTTGCTCTGGCATTATTATCGAACGCTTCAACAGGGGTCAGGTCAACGCCAAAACGAGCTTTCATGTCGTTGCAGGCTTGAACGGCGCGCGCCATTTTACGCGCAGTCAGCGATACGGTTGCGCCTTCTTGCGCCAGCATAACTGCTGCGCGTTGTCCTACAGGGCCTGTGCCTGCAAGCACCACGGCTTTTTTGCCGGCGACTATGCCGCTGGAAGCCAGTTTTGCAACGGCAGCCGCTGCGGTGGTATTACTACCGTTACTGTCCAGCATGACAGAGACTTGAAAGCCCGGAAAAAAATAGCTTTGAACGGCGGCAAATAATTTCTGGCCAGCAATCATGTTGCTGCCGCCAACAAAAATGGCGGTATTTTGCTTATCTTTGGGCGCGCGGGTAAAAATAGCGCCTTCCACAAGCGCCGAGACGTTTTCCGGCATCAATCCGCCATGTCCGATAACATGATCGGCGCCGCCATCATAGCCTACAATCGTATCGAAAACGGATGGGTGCGTGTCTGTGTCGAATTGGAAAAGCAGTTTTTTCATCAACTTGCCTGTATATGCGTTAATGTAATGATTTTGTGTCGTATTATACCCGATAAAAAAAAGTATGCCGCGATTAAGCTACTTAATGTGAGAGCATAATTAAGGGGTGTTTTTACTGTGGCAGGAATGATACGATTGCACGGAGTGCAAGCTTTCGTTCATGGGTAAAAAACAAGCCTGTGAAGAAAGTGGCTGCTCGATGGTGATAATGATTGCCGATTATTAATAGAGGCTTTTAAAATAAGCCCTGTATGAATAATAAAAAATAAAAGGAAAAACAGATGAAAACACCCGTTCATATAGCAGTTACCGGTGCGGCAGGGCAAATTAGTTATTCTTTGCTTTTTCGCTTGGCAGCAGGTTCTTTGCTGGGTCCGGATCAGCCCATAGTCTTGCATTTGCTGGAAATTACCCCGGCAATGAATGCCTTGCAAGGTGTCGTGATGGAGTTAAAAGACTGCGCCAACCCATTACTGCACAGGATTGAAATGACTGACGATCCTATGGCGGCATTCAGGAATGTTGATTATGCTTTCCTGGTGGGTGCGCGTCCAAGAGGACCCGGTATGGAGCGCAAGGATTTATTGGAAGGTAATGCGGAGATTTTTTCGGTACAAGGCAAGGCCTTGAATGCAGTAGCCAGCAGAGATGTAAAGGTTTTGGTGACAGGCAATCCCGCCAATACCAATGCCTTGATTGCTTTGAAAAATGCTCCCGATTTAAGGCCGGAGAATTTTTCCGCAATGACCCGATTGGATCATAATCGAGCGATATGTCAGTTGGCTGAAAAATGCGGTGTTCTGACCACAGATATAAAAAATATGATTATCTGGGGTAATCATTCGGCTACGCAATATCCCGATCTGCATCATGCCAAGGTAAAGGGCCAGGATGCCTTATCGTTGGTTGATCAAAACTGGTTTGTCAATGAATTTATTCCTACCGTTCAGCAACGCGGTGCGGTCGTAATTAAAACCAGAGGGCAGTCGAGCGCGGCATCTGCGGCTAATGCAGCAATTGATCAAATGAGAAATTGGGTATTGGGTACCGAACAAGGTGATTGGGTGAGCATGGGGGTGCTTTCTGACGGAAGTTATGGCATTGCCAAAGACTTGATTTATTCATTTCCGGTAACGGTAGTTGACGGCAAGGTGGGTATCGTAAAAGGCCTGGCTATTAATGAATTTAGCAGGCAAAGAATGAAGCTTACAGAAACTGAGTTAAAAGAAGAGAGGGATGCGGTCAGGCATTTGCTTTGAAGGATGTGAGGCGTGGTTTTATTTAAATAGCATCTAACCGGTCTATTTTTTTCCTGCGTTATATCGATCGTTATATTAAGTTGTAAAATGCCTTTACATCTTACGCCCGACGCAGAGAAAGCGGGAGTGCTGATGCAGTACATGGTTTATAACTTGTTTTTATTACCATGAAGGACATGAAGATAATGAAGGGAAGAGAATTTAGTGATTTGTCGAATAATGTAAAATTATTGAAGCAAGGATTAAAAAGCTTTGTTTTATGAATCGACTCAATATCACGCATGAAGTCAATACAGTAATATCTTCAAGTCCTTCATGGTCTTCATGGTAAAAATAAATGGCATTTTTTGGAATCAGCACCCAGTTGTACAATGAATTGCGGGCAGAATTAGCAACCAAGGAATTCGTTCGAGCAGAAATTAACGGGGTTCGTGCTGAGATAACTGAAGTTCGTGCTGAGATAAGTGAAGTTCGCGCTGAGGTTAAACAGAACTCTTTGTTGTTAAAAATTTTGATCGGGATTGCAGTTTTCGGATTGACGCTATTTAACCCTGCATTCGTCAAATTAGTGGAGATGGTTATTAAATAACCAGGTCTAAAATAGACGAGTTCAGACTTAAATGATTTGGCATGAATAACGCCAAAAATAATATTTTTTACCATAGAGATACGGATAAATTGGATGCTTCAAACAACTCTATCCCCCGGCTCAAGACCCTTAAAAAATGCCGCAATATTTGCCAATACGCGATTACCCATTGCGATACGGGTTTCTTCCGTTGCACTACCCAAATGAGGTAACAGGGCAACATTATCCAGCTCCAAAAAGCCGGGATCGATATTCGGTTCGCCTTCGAACACGTCCAAACCTGCTCCGGCAATCCAGCCCTCTTTTAATGCTTTAATCAGTGCCTTGCTGTCGACAACATCACCACGTGCAGTGTTGATCAGGTGAGCCGAGGGGCGCATCAATTTCAGTCGCTGTTCATTGATTAAATGCCGGGTTGCTTCACCGCCGGGGCAGTGCAAGGAGACAAAGTTTGCTTCTGATAATAATTCTTCAATGGATTCGCAGCGAGTGGCCTGCAAATCGTCAATGATGCTCTGGGCTGGCTGTGAAGGCGCAAAAAACAAAATTTTCATGGCGAAACCATGATGGGCTTTTTTTGCCATCGCCTGAGCGATGCGGCCAAAACCAATTAACCCCAAAGTCTTACCGGTTACTTTCTGTCCGAGCATATGCGTAGGACGCCAACCCGTCCACTGCCGGTTGCGAATAAGGCGGTCTCCCTCGGAAGCTCGACGAGCCGACATTAACAACAACAATATGGCAATGTCAGCCGTGCAATCGGTTAAAACATGAGGCGTGTTGGTAACAACCAGACCTTGTATTTTGGCGGCGTTAATATCGATATTGTTATAGCCGACGCCGAAATTGCTGATAATTTTGGCGCGTTTACCTGCAACGCTGAGGATGTCGGCGCTAATCGAATCGGTCACGGTGGGTAATAAGGCATCAGCTGTTTGCAGAGCTTGTTTAAGTTCGTCTGCGGTCATCGGGTTGTCATTTTCGTTCAGTTGTACGTCGTAAAGCGTTTTTAATTGAGCTTCGACTTCAGCCGGCCATTTGCGCGTTACTACGACTCGGGGTTTGCTCATTGAATCTTCTCCACAGTGTGTTGTTATCGATTTAGGTGCAAGGCATTTAGGGCAGTTTATTTCGCTGTTGAGCGATAATATTCTAGCGCTGCTGCAACGCCGCTGCCCGGTTTGATATTAAAGCCGCAATCCAGCAATGCCATCTCAACACCTGCAAAAGCGCCCAGCATGGATACATCATTCATGTCGCCTACATGACCAATACGGAAGGCTTTGCCGGCAAGTTCAGAAAGACCGGCACCTAAAGAAATATCGTATTTACTAAAAGCAATGCTGATGACAGTGCGGGCATCTTTGTCTTCAGGGACCATGATCGCAGAAACCGTATCAGACTCAAAGCCAGGTTGAGCGCAGAGCGTCAAGCCCCAGGCAGCAACTGCCTTGCGCGTGCCTTCGGCCAAACGATGGTGGCGGGCGTAGACATTTTCCAGGCCTTCTTCGAATAACATGTCCAGCGCTTTACGCAAGCCATATAAGATAGGCAAGGAGGGGGTGTAAGGTGTATAGCCATCTTTATTGGTGGCCATCTGGTCTCTTAAATCCAGAAAACAACGTGGGTACGTCGATGTTTCAGTTGCTTGCAAGGCTTTTTGACTGAATGCCAAGAATGCACCACCTGCCGGCATCATAAAACCCTTTTGCGAGCCGCTGATGGCGCCGTCTACACCCCATTCGTCCATGCGAAAGTCCAGGCTGGCAATAGAGCTGACGCCATCGACAAATAACAGGGCAGGGTGGCCCGCTGCATCCATTGCTTTACGAACCCCGCCAATATCACTGGTAACCCCTGTAGCGGTTTCATTGTGAGTTGCCAAAACGGCCTTGATTTCGTGCTGCGTATCTTCTTTTAAACGTGCTTCCAGTCTATCCAAGGGAATGCCTTTGCCCCAGGTTTCCTGGTGAATTTCAACATTGAAACCCAGTCGTTTTGCCATTTCAGCCCATAAGTGGCTGAATTGACCAAAACGATAAATTAACACCTTGTCGCCAGGGTTTAACGTGTTTGTTAAAGCAACTTCCCAACCCGCAGTTCCAGTTGCAGGGAACACAAAGGCTTGCCCTGTTTCGGTTTTGAAGATTTTTTTCAAGTCTTGTAAAAGAGGTTTTAGAAGTTTGGGAAATACAGGAGAGCGATGGTCTTCCATCGGGACATGCATTGCATTGAGAATTTCATTAGGCACGTTGGTAGGGCCCGGGATATATAGGTGGTTACGACCAGCCATGGTATTGCCTCATAAGTAGTTGAACAAGCGGATTGGAACAGGCCAGGAGATTAAAAAGCCAACGGCCAAAAATTGCAAATAATGACATAGCCACTGACAATCAGCAAGATTTGATTTGTTACTGTAAATAGAATATGCACGGTAAAAATTGAACTTTGCTTACGCTGAAAGTAAAATGATCTATTTATTTGTTTCCGGCTAAAGCTCAAGCATGGGCGTGTGTATACTTGCAGGTGCGGATTTATCTGCACAATGCGCATGAATTTGCACTTTCAATTTATCGGGGAAGTGGGCCCGAGCCGGATTAATCATTCAAGTACTGAATTCAGTACCTTTTAGGCAGGTAGTTATAATGAGTCACACTCTATATGCGGCGTCTATTCAACGCGTTCAACGCAGTGAATTAGCTGTTCCGGGTTCAAACCCTGATATGTTCGAAAAAGCGATGAAAAGTGGCGTGGATTTCATTTTTCTGGATCTTGAAGACGCTGTGGCTCCCGATGATAAATTACGTGCCAGAAAAAATATTATTGAAGGGATCAATGATCTGGACTGGAAAGGGCATGGCATCACCATTTCTGTGCGCATCAATGGCCTGGATACCCAGTACATGGTACGCGACGTCGTTGATTTGGTTGAGCAGTGCGGTGCGAAACTGGACACTATTTTAATTCCTAAAGTGGGTGTCTATGCTGACGTCTATATGGTTGAAGCGATGCTTACCCAATTGGAAATGCAGCAGGGTTTGAAAAATAAAATAGGCATTGAAGCCTTGATTGAAACGGCATTGGGTATGGCGAATGTTGAAGATATTGCGCGGTGTGGCGCATCGGGTCGTCTTGAAGCCTTGCATTTTGGTGTCGCTGATTATGCCGCAAGTAATCGCGCCAGAACCACCAACATCGGCGGTCTGAATCCTGATTATCCGGGAGATCAGTGGCATGCGGCTATCAGTCGTATGACGGTGGCGTGCCGCGCCTACGGATTGCGTCCTATCGACGGCCCCTTTGGTGACTTTAAAGATGCCGAAGGTTACATCTCGGCAGGCAAACGCGCGGCGGCTTTGGGTTGTGAGGGTAAGTGGGCAATTCATCCGTCGCAAGTCGAATTAGCTAACGAAATTTTCACGCCGCCTGCAGCTGAGGTAGAAAAAGCCAAACGTATTCTGCTGGCATTGCAAGAGGCGGCGGCGCAAGGTAAAGGTGCGGCATCTTTAGATGGCCGGTTGATCGATGCCGCTTCAGAAAAAATGGCGAATAACGTGGTGAGGGCGGCCGAAGCGATTGCTGCAAAAAATAAATAAGGCACAAGGCGAAAGGCTAAAGACGAAAAAAACATCGCCTTGCGCTCCTGTACCTTTTACCTTAATAATAATTAACGAGGGAGATGCTGTGGATATTCATGAATATCAAGCAAAAGACATTTTAAGCGGTTACGGGATTAAAATTGCTGAAGGCGGATTGGCGTACAGTCCGGAAGATGCCGTGCAGCGCGCCAGAGAAATCGGTGGCCATCTATGGGCGGTAAAAGCACAGATTCACTCGGGTGCGCGTGGTAAAGCAGGTGGCATTAAAATCTGTAAAACCCACGACGAAGTTGAAGCAGCGGCAGACTATCTATTGGGTAAAAGACTGATAACACATCAAACCGGCCCAGCGGGTAAAGTGTGTTCAAGGCTGTATATCGAGGCGGGTACCGACATCGCCAAGGAATTGTATTTCTGTTTTTTGGTTGATCGTGGTTCAGAGCGCATTGTCATGGTTGGTTCTGCGCAAGGCGGTATGGAAATCGAAGAGTTGGCGGTCAATAATCCGGAAGCAATTATTAAGATTTACATCGAACCTGCAGTCGGTTTGCAAGACTACCAGGCACGTGAAATGGCGTTTGCCCTGGGTTTTGATGCTGAATTATTGAGCCATGCCGTTAAAACCATCAAAGGTTGTTACCGCGCCTTGCGTGCGCTGGATGCCGGTATGCTTGAAATCAATCCGCTGGTGGTCACAAAAAGCGGTGAATTAGTCGCATTGGACGCAAAAATGGGCTTTGATGACAACGCTTTGTTCAGGCAGCAAAAAATTTCTGAATTGCGCGATAAAACCCAGGAAGATCCTCGCGAAATGGCAGCTGCAGACCGCGGCTTGAGCTATGTCGGATTAGAAGGGGACATCGGCTGCATGATTAATGGCGCGGGCCTGGCGATGGCCACTATGGACATGATTAAACTCGCAGGCGGTGAACCGGCCAATTTCCTCGATGTAGGCGGTGGTGCATCGGCTGAACGTACTGAAAAAGCCTTCCGGTTAGTCTTGGCCGACAAAGGTGTTAAAGCCATGCTGGTGAATATTTTTGCCGGAATCAACCGATGTGACTGGATCGCCGAAGGTGTAGTACAAGCGGTTAGAAAAATTGACATGAAAGTGCCGTTAATTGTGCGTTTGTCGGGGACAAACGTGGAAGAAGGCCGACGCATTATCGCAGAAAGCGGGCTATCTATCATTACTGCGGAAACCCTGGCCGAAGCGGCTGAAAAAGCAGTGCGTGCACGCAATGAAGTGGTTGCAAAAGAAGCGGTCCGGGAGATATAAGTGTCTATTTTTATTAACGAAACAACACGCATTATCGTTCAGGGATTTACCGGAAAAATCGGTACTTTTCATGCCCAGGACATGATTAACTATGGCTCCAAAGTGGTAGGCGGTATCACGCCAGGTAAAGGGGGGCAAACCCACCTTGGTTTGCCGGTCTTTAATACCGTGAAAGAAGCCGTGCAACAAGTCGGCGCCGAAGCCAGTATTATCTTTGTACCGCCTGCCTTTGCCGCTGACTCGATTATGGAAGCTGCCGATGCGGGAATTAAATTTTGTGTTGCGATTACTGATGGTATTCCTACCCAGGACATGATGAAGGTGAAGAATTTTCTGCGCCGTTTCCCGAAAGAACAGCGCATGATACTTACCGGCCCCAACTGCGCTGGCACAATCAGCCCTGGACGCGCCATGCTGGGTATTATGCCGGGGCACATTTACATGCAGGGCAATGTCGGTATTGTTGGCCGCTCAGGTACTTTAGGCTATGAAGCCGCCGATCAAATGAAACGCCTGGGTATTGGTATTTCTACTTCAGTGGGTATTGGCGGCGATCCCATCAATGGCAGTTCACACAGGGATATTCTGGAAAAATTTGAACAAGATACGGAAACCAAAGTAGTCCTTATGATTGGTGAGATTGGTGGGCCACAAGAAGTCGAAGCGGGTATTTTTGCCAAAGCACGGATGACTAAACCGCTAGTCGCTTATATTGCGGGGTTAACTGCGCCGGAAGGACGACGCATGGGTCATGCAGGAGCGATTATTTCCTCCGCCGGTGAAAGCGCGGCTGAAAAAGTAGCTATGCTGAAAGAGTTGGGAGTCACAATTTGCCCGACACCTGCGGCAATGGGAGCTACAGTGGCAGAAGTGTTGGCCGGAATATAATCTGGATATGATTTTAGCTGAAAAGCCGCATCCTGCTGCCGTAGGCTGCGGCTTTTCAATTAAGCTGCAAATGAATATTTATTTACTTATCGTTTCCTGATGCAAAACCGTTCTATAGCCATTTCTTCTTCTTAAAAAACCTTAGTAAAAACACTGATACGCCAATGAATACGAGCCATAATGCCGGGTAACTCCAGCGCCATTTCAGTTCCGGCATGTATTCGAAGTTCATGCCATAAACGCCTGCGATAAACGTTAATGGAATAAATATCGAGGCAAATACAGTGAGTATTTTCATCGTTTCATTCATTTTGTTGCTGACGCTGGATAAATAAATATCCAGCATGCCCGCTATCAAATCCCGGTAGGATTCCATGGCTTCAATGATGCGTATCGCATGGTCGTAAATATCACCGAAATAACGTCTCGTCTTCTCATCAAGCAAGGGCGACTCACTACGCTGAATAGCAGCCAGTAATTCTCGCAACGGTGAAATTGATCTGCGTAGAAAAATTAACTCACGCTTGAATTTCTGTATTTTTGACAGTGTTTTTGTCGATGGGTTGGTCAGTAAATCATCCTCAACGGATTCAATCAGTTCATCAAAAGTGTCTTGCAGCGCAAAATATTCATCGACAACGGTATCCATGATGATATAAGCGAGATAATCCGCGCCGAGGTTTCTGATTTGGCTCTTATCATTGTTCAGCCGGTTTAAAATGGGATCGAATATTTCATCGGGCTTTTCTTTGAAAGTAAATACAAAGTTGTTTAATATCAATAAGCTGATTTGTTCATATTCGACATTAAATTCCTCGTGACCTAAGGAAATTGCTTTAAGAACAATAAATAAATAATCATCAAATTCCTCGAACTTGGGGCGTTGATGGGTGTTAAGAATATCTTCAAGTACTAGCGCGTGAATATCAAAATGTTGCCCTATGGCATCAATAATGGAAACTTCTTTTAATCCGTCAACAATGACCCAGGTTATTGTATCGGTCGTTTTGTAGGCTAGAAGCTCTTCAATCGATTTGACTGTGTGCTTCTTTAGGGTTGATTTATTGTAATTTACTACCGAGATTTTATGCTCGTGCTTATGCACTTCGCCAACGTGCACCAGCGAACCGGGCGGTAAACCGGATTTTTCAGCAGCGGAACTGAGTGATTCAAACATGGTTTATCCTTGGATTTGTTTGGTTTGGATTAGATCTTCTCTTCACGGTCACATTTGCGGAATTCTTATTACCACGCAGCACATAAAGAGCACGAAGGAAAATATAAAACTGCGTGTTCTTCGTGTTGAAAAAGCTGCTTAACAAAACCCGCAACGGTGGCGGTCGCATTGGGTATAGATGCTTTCTATACTTACAGGATATATTGCTTAGACATAGCCCCCGCCTTCTCTTTAACCAGTTTAGGCACAAGGTAGCCGGGCAGCCTGGCTTGAACGTGCTTGATAAGCACCAGGGCTTCCGCTTCAGGTACCTCAAAATGTCCCGTGCCTGTCGCTTTGTCCAATATATGCAGATAATAAGGGATAACCCCGTGGGTGAAGAGTTGCTCGCTCAGTTCACATAAAGCCGCGACATTGTCATTAACGCCTTTTAATAATACCGATTGGTTAAATAATGCAATGCCGTTGTTTTTTAGCTGCTTGCAGGCGGCAATGACACGGGTGTTTATTTCATTGGCATGGTTACAGTGTACAACGAATATGATTTGTTTAGAACTTTGTACCAAGGTGTTAATGAGTTCATCAGTGATTCGGGCTGGTAAGACAATAGGTAAGCGGCTGTGTAATCTGATGCGTTTTAAGTGTTTGATGCTGCCCAGTTGCCGGATGAGTTTGGCGAATCTTGTATCGCCTAGTAGTAACGGATCACCACCGCTTAAAATAACTTCCGAGATGCCGGTGTCTTCCTGAATATATTGGATAGCGGCGTGTTCTTTTTGTTTGCTCAGTTGCAAGTCGTAATAGGGAAAGTTGCGGCGGAAACAATAGCGGCAATTAATGGCGCAACTGCCGGTATTAATGAACAAAACCCGGCCATGATATTTGTGGATTACACCCGTCCGCGTGGCGGCTGGAAGATCGCCGACAGGGTCACGGTTAAAGCCCGGGTAGGCAAAAAGCTCAGCTTTAACGGGTAATACTTGCTGCAATAAGGGGTCATAGGGGTTACCTTTTTCCATACAGGCTGCAAAACTCAAGGGCACGCGTAACGGGAAATCATCGGCGGCAGCCTTAGAAACCGGTAAGTCATCAGGCGACAAGTGCAGATAATGACATAAGTCATTAATGGTAGTGAAGGCTTCGGCAAGTTGTTGTTGCCAGTTTTTACCAAAGTGCAGTGTCTCATCGAGTTGTTCTGACATGAAAGTGTTTATTTAAAGTTTCTATCGATTGTTGCCTCTATTATAATGGTTCGGTTTTACATTGTTTGTTATCTTGAGGATAAAATGGCTAGTTATAGTACTAATGAGTTTAAAGCGGGATTAAAGGTCATGCTGGATAATGACCCCTGTGCGATTATCGAAAATGAATTTGTCAAGCCGGGTAAGGGGCAAGCCTTTAACCGGGTAAAAATCAGAAACCTGAAAACCGGCCGTGTGATTGAACGGACATTTAAATCCGGTGAGTCGCTTGATGGCGCCGATGTGGTCGATGTCGAGATGCAATATCTGTATAACGATGGTGAGTTCAGACATTTTATGGTGCCCGATACTTTCGAACAGTATCAGTGTGATGAAAAAGCCGTAGGTGAAGCGAGTAAGTGGCTTAAGGATCAGGATTCTTGTACGGTTACCTTATGGAATGATGCGCCTTTGTCGGTTACGCCGGCTAATTTTGTTGAATTAGCGATTACCGAAACCGATCCGGGTGTGCGTGGTGATACTTCCGGCGGCGGCGGTAAACCGGCCAAGCTGGAAACTGGCGCGGTAGTCAGAGTTCCATTATTTGTCCAGCAGGGCGAAGTTATCAAGGTTGATACCCGTACTGGAGAATATATCTCGCGTGTTAAAGAATAATGCCGAAGTCGTGGCGGCCTGCATGCTCCATAGAGTTGATGCGCTTAAGAGCGCGGATGCTTTATGACATCCGGCATTTTTTTTCAAAAAAAGATGTACTGGAGGTGGAAACGCCGGTGCTTGGGTTTAGCAGTGGAACAGATCCGCAGCTGGATTTTTTTACTACCGAGTATGGATTGCCGCCGCAGCAACACAGATTATTTTTGCAAACATCCCCTGAGTTTGCCATGAAGCGGCTGCTGGCTGCGGGTAGTGGTTCCATTTATCAAATATGTAAAGCCTTTAGAAATGGCGAATCGGGACGCTTTCATAATCCTGAATTTACGATGCTGGAATGGTATCGGATCGGCTTTACATTGCCGCAATTGATGGATGAAACCGCCGAACTGATAGGCTTGCTGTTCAAAGGGCATCGGACTTTGGATACAGCGCAGCGATTCAGTTATCAGGAACTGTTTCAACGCTTTACGGAATTGGATCCTTTGGCTTTTTCATATCAGGATTATTGTGCGTACGCGCTGGCTAATCACACGCCTGAAGCAGTGAGTATTTGCGGATATGATCACGCCCTATGGCTGGATTTTATTTTCAGTCATAAGATTCAGCCACAGCTGGGCGAAAATGCTTTGTGCATGGTTTATGACTATCCTGCTTGCCAGTCATCATTAGCACGCATCAATGCCGGCAATTCGCTGGTCTCTGATCGTGTCGAAGTCTTTATCAATGGCATTGAATTAGGCAATGGCTATTATGAATTGACCGATGCAACAGAGCAGGGCAGACGCTTTGACGAGGAAATTGGCATCAGGCAGCAAAGAAAACAGCCCGTTGCCGTTAAGGATAAACATCTGATAGCAGCGCTGGAAGCCGGGCTTCCGGAGTGTTCGGGCATGGCCATAGGTCTGGATCGTTTATTAATTTTGCTGTCAGATAGCGCTTCCATTCAGGAAGTGCTTAATTTTCCTCTCCACAGGGCTTAAGCTGATTAAATATTTACTGTGTTATAATTTTACGAGTATTTTACTGCTTAAGACCATGATGTTATTTTTTTAGCTGCCTACATGAAATCAAATATTTTTTCTTGCTTGTTATTGCTGGGTCTGCTTGTTTCATACACGGTTAAAGGTGATGAAGAATTCGTTGTTGAAGACATTCAGGTTAAAGGTCTGCAACGTATCTCTTTGGGTACGGTTTATAACTATCTTCCTGTTAATGTCGGCGAAAAGTTTTCCCTGGATAATGTTGCTCCCGCCATTAAAGCCTTGTTCAAAACAGGTTTTTTTAAGGATGTGTCGCTGGAAAGAGAAGGTTCAACGTTGATTGTTAATGTGGTGGAGCGCCCGTCAATAGCAAAAATCATTTTTGAAGGTAATAAGGATCTCAGTAAGGAGGACTTGACAAAAGCGTTAGATAAAATCGGTTTGTCTGAAGGCAAAATATTCGACCGGCAAGTGCTGGATAAAGTCGAGCAAGAATTAACCCGCCAATACCTCAGTCATGGCAAATATGGCTTAAAGATTAAAACAGATGTGTCCAACTTGACCCGGAACCGCGTTGGTATTCATATTAAAATTTCCGAAGGCAGGGTTACCAAAATCAGCCAAATCAATATAGTCGGGAATAAAGCATTTGATGACAAGACGTTGTTGAGCTCGTTTGAATTGAGTACCTCTAATTTGCTGTCGTTTTACAGCAAGGATGACCAGTATTCCAAACAAAAATTATCTGCCGACCTGGAGACTCTGCGTTCTTATTATCTGGACCGGGGTTATATTAACTTTTCGATTGAGTCCACGCAGGTAGCCATTACACCCGATAAAAAAGATATTTATGTTACCATCAATGTCAAAGAGGGTGATGTTTACAGGCTATCAAAAGTAAAACTGGCGGGTAATCTGGTGGTTGCTCCTGATGAACTGATCAAACTGGTCAGTGTCGGTCCGGGGGAGATTTTTTCCAGAAAAAATGCCACGGAAACTTCAAAAGCCATTCAGGATCGATTGGGTGATGAAGGTTATGCGTTTGCAAACGTTAATATGGTGCCTGAAATCAATGAAGCACAAAAAACGGTTGATATGGCTTTTTTTGTCGATCCGGGTAAACGTGTTTATGTTCATCGTATTAACATGAGTGGAAATACCAAAACCCGTGATGAAGTGCTACGTCGCGAAATGCGCCAAATGGAAGCCAGCTGGGCTTCAAGTTCAAAAATTGAACGTTCAAAAACGCGTCTTGAACGCCTGGGCTATTTCGAATCGGTCAATGTTGAAACACCGCCTGTTGCAGGCACCGCCGATCAAATTGATGTTAATTATTCGGTGGTAGAAAAGGCTTCCGGTAATTTATCGGCGGGTATCGGATTCTCTCAGGTTCAAGGCATTGTTTTAAATGCCAATATCTCACAGGATAACGTCTTCGGTTCCGGCAAGCGAGTGAATCTTGCCTTTAATAACAGTGACTATACTACGAATTATCAATTCGGCTTTTTTAATCCCTATTTCACTGTGGATGGCGTTAGTCAGGGATATAATATCGGCTATGCAAAGCGAAATGCCGGAGCAGTAAATATTGCCAATTATTCTACTGATGTCTTCAATACCGGCATCAATTTCGGCATCCCCTTGAATGAATTCGACCAGATACGTTTTGATACTGAGTTAAAGCATACCACTTTAAAGGTTAATGAGGACAATGATTGTAGTACTGTCAATGGTACTTGCAATGCAAATGTATCCAGAGAAATCCGGCAGTTTATCAGGGAAGAAGGCAGCAAGTTTTGGACGCTGGCTCCGGCAGTGAGCTGGACTCACGATACCCTTAATCGGGCAATATTCCCGAATAAAGGAGGTCAGCAGCGTCTTTCCGCATTAGTGACAGTTCCGGGTAGTGACCTGCAATATTATAAAGTCGGTTACAGGCATCAGCATTATTTTCCTTTGGCCAAGGACTTTACGTTCAAACTGAATGGTGAAGTCGCTTACGGAGACGGCTATGGGAATACCGGTGATTTGCCCTTTTTTGAAAATTATTTTGCCGGCGGCACCGGTTCGGTACGCGGCTTTAAGAACAATACTCTCGGGCCGAGATCTACCCAAGATAACCTATTGGGGGGCACCTTTAATACAGGAAACCCAATTGGCGGCTCCAGTAAAATTATTGGCAATGCAGAGTTGTTTTTTCCTGTGCCCTTTTTGCCGGAGACAAAATCGGTCAGATTGGGAACCTTTTTTGATGTCGGAACAGTTAGTAATGGCTTTTCAGTAAATGATTTTAAATATTCTACCGGAATTTCAGGTGAATGGTTGTCGCCGTTTGGCGCGTTATCCGTTAGCGCTGCGTTACCTTTGAATGTTGCCCCGGAAGATCAGGAACAGGTGTTCCAATTCAACTTTGGCCAAAACTTCTAATAAATAAGTTGTTTTGGTTTAATGTGCTTATCCCCTATAATTTAACAAAATATAATTCACCCTTTTTTTACACTTTAAATTAACCATAATCGGAGTTCGATTTAACAATGAAAAAGAAAATTGCTTTATTTTTAGGCTTGTTGTTTGTTACAAATGTCAGTTTTGCTGATTTAAAAATTGGCTTCGTTAATATACCTGCTGTTCTTGAAAAAGCACCCCAAGCTGAAAAAGCTAAAAAACGTTTGGAACAAAAATTTTCACCTCGAGATAAGCAATTGGTTGCTCAACAAAAAGAAATCCAAGGCATGGAAGAAAAATTGACGCGTGATGCATCGGTGATGAGCGACTCGCAGAAAACCAATCTTGAAAAAGATATTTTAAACAAGAAAAGGGACGCAAAAAGAGCGCAACAGGAGTTTAGCGAAGACTTTAATGCCAGTCGAAATGAAGAATTGGGCAAGTTGCAGCGTCGCATCGTTGAAGCGGTTCGAGCCATAGCAAAAGATCAGGATTATGATTTATTGCTGACTGATGGCGTTATTTATGCAAATGATCAGATTGATATAACAGCTCAGGTCCAGCAAAAGCTGTCAACAATGCCTGAGTAAGTATCTCATTCTATTTGTAAGTATACGCACTCTAATCCTAAACGAAGCACTCTAACTCATGTCTATTACATTAGATATTTTACAAATACAAGCATTCTTGCCACATCGGTACCCTTTTTTATTGGTTGACAAGGTGATTGAGTGCGAACCGGGAATCAGGCTGTTAGCAGTAAAAAACGTCACTTATAACGAGCCTTTTTTTCAAGGTCATTTCCCGCAAAAACCCATAATGCCGGGTGTGCTGATTTTGGAAGCTCTGGCTCAATCGACTGGCTTGTTAGCTTCAGAAACAGCCGGGGACGAATTAGCAGGAATGATTTACTATCTGGTGGGCATCGATAAAGCCAAGTTTAAAAGGCCTGTTGTGCCGGGCGATCAACTGATGCTGGAAGCAAAATTTGTTAAAAGTAGACGTAATATCTGGGCGTTTGAATGTCGCGCAGAAGTTAACAGTGAGTTCGTCGCAAGCGCTGAAATCAGATGTGCAGCGGTGGTAGAATAATTTTGATTGATTCAACAGCCATAATTGATAGTCATGCTGAACTGGCCGATGAGGTGTCTATTGGCGCCTATTCAGTCATAGGAGCCGATGTAAAAATTGATGCCGGTACGATTATAGGGCCGCATGTTGTTATCAAGGGACCCACTTCCATAGGGATGAAAAATCGCATCTATCAATTCACGTCAATCGGCGAGGATCCGCAAGACAAAAAATACGCGTTTGAAGTTACACGGCTTGAAATCGGTGACAGAAATACGATTCGGGAATTTACCTCGATGCACAGGGGAACCCGGCAAGATAACAGTGTTACCAGGATAGGCAATGATAACCTGTTTATGGCATACACCCACGTAGCTCATGATTGTATTATTGGAGATCATGTCATTATGGCTAATGGCGCTTCGTTAGCAGGACATGTGCATCTGAATGATCATGCCATTTTGGGTGGATTTACCCTGGTGCATCAGTTCACTCAAATAGGCCAATACAGCTTTGCGGCGATGGGCAGTGCAATTACTCAGGATATTCCGCCTTTTATTATGGTCGGCGGGAAACCTACCAGACCCCATGGCATAAATTCAGTCGGCATGGAACGTAACGGCATATCCGCTGAAGATATCAGATTAATCAGAAATGCTTATAAAATAATCTATAAGATGAATTTACGCTTGGAGGATGCCATCGAGCAAATAGAAGAACTATCAGGAGATAGCAATCAACTATCTGATTTAGTTGGCTTTTTGCGTAATGTGCGGCGTGGTATACTGCGCTGATAGCTAAAACCTTTCAGCTATATAAAAATTATTTCACAAGATGTAGTTATGGACAACAGCTATTTGATCCCCATCACTCAAAATATTCTGGTTGCCGGAGTTGATGAAGCAGGACGCGGACCGCTTGCAGGACCGGTGCTGGCGGCAGCCGTAATCCTTGATCCGGTAAGGCCAATCGATGGTCTGGCCGACTCTAAAATACTCAGTGAAGGCAAGCGTAATAGACTTTTTACAATGATTAAGGAGAATTCATTAAGTTGGTCAGTGGGGATGGCCAGTGTTGAAGAGATTGATGAACTCAATATTCTCCAGGCAACACTGCTGGCCATGCAGCGAGCTGTAAATGGATTAGCTATACAGCCCGCTGAAGCTTTAATCGACGGCAATCGACTTCCTCGTTTGTCAATTCCCGCTCAGACTATTGTGAAAGGCGACAGTAAAGTGAAAGCGATCAGTGCCGCTTCTATTTTGGCGAAAGTAGAGCGGGATAAAATAATGGTCGACTATCACAAAAAACATCCCGATTTTTCGTTTCATCTGCACAAAGGTTATGGCACTCGGCAGCATATAAACGAGCTAAATCAATTTGGTATTTTACCTGTACACAGAAGAACATTTAATCCGGTAAAAATGATGATCTTGCAGCAAAGCTGAGGTGCGAGCAGTTTGAAACCGGTACTGGTTGGCATCTGCTGAAAGATAAGGTAGAAAAACAGCCTTGCTGCCTACAGAGCAGTTATACTAATCTTTTTCTATCCATTCTTCCAGCGCCGCGATGATGCTTTTCGCTTGTTCCTTGCTGGAAATATTAAATTTGGATTTTTGCTGATATTCGCCATTGCGTTTTTGATAACGGCGAATAGTATATTTATCGGGGCTATATTCTTCCTTGGCGCGATTCCAGTCCTGATAACGGTACATAACCGTAGCCCACGCGCCTTTGGTCAGCACTTTTTTATCCAGTTCTTTAACTGTTTCAATACCGCCATCTTCATACGCTACAGTCAATTCATCTACGGTTTCAGCCATGTTATTTTCCAAAAAATTGCCCAAATGCACGACTACCTTTACCGGTTTTAATCGTATCAATCACTTGCAGGGTTTTGGCATCAATGACAGACACAGTGCTGTCGAACCAGTTAGCTACATACACATGCCGATCATCGGGATGCGTATTAATACCCTCAGGCTTGTTACCCACTTCAATCAAGCCGATTTCTTTTAAGGTTGCCGTATCAATAACCGACACAGAACTGTCATCCTGATTAGTCACAAACAGACGACTGTCATTAAGCGCCAATGCCGCGGCATATGGCAGCATATTAACCTTTACGGTCGCAATAGGCAACATGCGTCTGGTTTCTAACACCGTCACATCATCACTCTGTACATTGGCGACATAAATACGCTCGCCTCTGGCATCAATCGTGAGTCCAAAAGGGTGTGAGCCAACCAGCGTGGTCTTGGTGATAGTCAGTTTATTAAGGTCAATCTTGGAAACCGAATCACTGAGACGGTTGGCGACATACAACCATCGGTTATCAGGGCTGACCACCAAACCCGATGGCGAAGCGCCTACAGCAATCGTTTTAATAATATTAAGGCTGTCGGCATCAATAACATCGACGTTGTTATTATACCAATCCGCCACATAAATCCTTTTGCCATCAGTTGCTGCGGCAATGCCTAATGCCCCGTCACTTACCGCAACTTTAGCAATAACCTCGCGTTTTTTAGCACCCAAAACTACGAAGCCCTTGGCTTCCGGCGTGCTTATATAGACCTTATCCCCCGAAGGTGCAACTGCTACGCCGGCGGGCTTGCCAGCCACGCTTATCGTATCGACAACTTTGCCCTGTTTGGTATCTATAACAGAAATAGTGTCATCCAATTGATTAGTGATGTAAGCAAAAGGCGCAGCCGGCAGTGGTGTAGTAAAAAAAGAGGTAGCGACGGCTATCGCTACAACTTGGCATTTAAGAAAAAACACCTATCTAATCCTTACTTTTCAGCCAGGGTTTTCAGGTTAAGCAATCCTGTTTTCAAAATAGCGTTCACTGCTGCATTAGCGGATTCTTCGTTCATTTCTGCAGGCGGATTGTTGTTCGTGTAGGCACGGTAATAACCCGCAGTCCAGGAAACTACAGACGTATCGCCTTTAGCTTCCACCTCAATAGTTGCCGAGTAGTTGTCTACGGGCAATACAGGTACTTTTTCTTCAGCACCCGCATGAGTAATCGTTTTTGCAGTGCTCATCTCGGTAATTTTGTACGAGTAGGACATTTTTGCCTCATCGTACTTTTTCAATTCTTCTTTGATTGTACCGCCGTCTTTAAAGGTCAGAACACGAGTTGCGCCTTTTTTGTTACCGCCTTCTGCGTCTGTATTGGAAACAGCAGGAAGCCAGGACATATCATCGAAATTTTTGATAATAGCCCAGACTTTTTCGGCAGAGGCATTGATGGTGATTTGTTCTTCGGCTTTTTGACGAACAGGGCCGTGAGCGCTGGCAATCGCAGTAAAAAAGACCAGTAAGACCGAAGCAATTAACGTAATTTTCTTCATACTAACTCCTAATTTGTGAACATGTATAGTTAAGCAGTGCATTATATGACAACTGGTTACAGCAAGCATTAGTTGGTTGCAATCATAGCGCCAACAAGCTCCTTGCAAGCCCAATAATCTTATTTTCATTAATTTCTTTAATCGAAAAATCCAGTTTATCCAATTTATACGGATTAACTATTGATGCCGATTTAACCACTTTGTTGATGCCAGTCTGATAAACCCGGCTCACAGGCGTAGGCCCAAAGATCGTGATTGACGGTTTATTTAACGCCCATGCCATATGTGTAGGTCCGGTATCATTGCCGATCAGCAAATCGGCGCGGGAAACAAGCGCTTTCAGGCTGTTCAAATCCAGTTCAGGCATGACTTTGATATGGTCTGATTGCATGGACATCCATTCCGCTTTTTTTCTTTCCTGATCATTGCCCCAAACTACCAGACAGTTTTGTTGTAACTCCTGAGCTATTTTTACAAACTTATCCGCCGGATAGTTTCTGCTGTCCCATGTCGAACCGATGACCAGAACAATGTTGAGCCTGTTCAGTAACAAAAAATCATAAAGTCGTTGATCTTCATTGATAAAAAATAAAAACGGTTTTTTGTTAAGGATCTGCTCATTTGTAATATTAATTCCTAAAGGACTGGATAAAACCAGTGCGTTTCTATCGATAGAATTCGTACTGTATGCACAGGCGACTTTGACATCATAAAACCATGCTGCGGCTTTTTCCCGGGCTGAATCGGCATCGAATCCGGCGATGCGTTTGCCCAGCAGTCTGGCCGTGATAGCGGATTTAATCAGTCCTTGCGCATCAATGACCAGATCATAGTTATTGCCGGCAAACTTAAGAATTTTTTTGATTTGCTGAAAAATACCCGCCTTGTTGGTTTTTAACGATTTCAGGTTGACGGTTAAAATATTATTGATATCGGGATTGTTTTCTAAAATGCCAGAGAAGCCTTCTTCAACAATCCAGTCTATTTGCATTGTGGGGGCGTGTGCCTTGATGAACTGCAGCGCAACCATCGCATGAACGATATCGCCCAGCGCCGAGAGCTTAACGATTGCGATTTTCATGATGGCAGCATTTCAAGGATCATTAATGTGGAGGCGGCTGTAGTCAGCCCGCAAGAATTAACCTCCCGACTTTTAAATAACATCAATCACTTGCTCAGGTTTAATGTCGACCAGACACTTGGTGTGACCTAACGGACATTCACGCTCAAAGCAAGGGGCGCAATCAAGATTTAAAGAAATGACTTTTGCTTTCACATTAAGCGGCGGCGTGAATTTGGGGTTGGATGAGCCGTAAAGGGCGATTATTTTTTTGTCCAGCGCGGCGGCGACATGCATCAAGCCTGAATCATTGCTTACCACAGTATCAACCAGTGACATTAAATCCACCGCTTCGGCCAACGAAGTCCGGCCGGTAAAATCAGTACAGAGCCCGGAGGCTTCGCTATTGATTTGTACCGCTGCCTCTTTATCCTTATCAGAGCCAAACAGCCAAACCTGCCAGCCTTCGTCGATTTTATGTCTGGCAACCTCGGCATAATACGTTGCCGGCCAACGCTTTGCTGCGCCATATTCAGCGCCCGGACATAAGGCCAGGATTTTTTCCGATAACGTTAAATTGAATTTCTCAATAACTGTATTTTGTTGATCCCGGTTAATGACGAGGCCAGGAACAGGATACTCGGGAGGCAACGGCGTATTATTCGGTAAACCCAGCGCTACAAAGCGCTGTACAGTCATCGTCAGCACTTGTTTATCAAGTTTTCTGGCATCGCTGAGCAAGCCCCAGCGGGCTTCGCCAAGATAACCCGTGCGAACCGGAATACCGGCAAAAAACGGTATCAATGCCGATTTCCAGGAATTCGGCAGTACGATGGTCTGGTCATAGCCTTCTGAACGCAGTTGCCTGCCTAAATGGTATCTGGCCAGCAAACCAAATTGGCCGTGCGTCAATGGCATGGCAATGGCTTTGGTAACTTCGGGCATTCTTTCC
This sequence comes from Methylococcales bacterium, assembly GCA_028714175.1. Taxonomy (GTDB): domain Bacteria; phylum Pseudomonadota; class Gammaproteobacteria; order Methylococcales; family Methylomonadaceae; genus JAGXGJ01. The sequence goes on along the minus strand of JAQTMV010000007.1, from coordinate 30,067 downwards.
AGCAAGGAAAATGACCATGCCGGCGCCAGAACGTCAATTTTACAATCAGGCTGGACATTTTTTAGCGTGATGAACAGGCTTTGCGCCATCACCATGTCGCCAACCCAGGAAGGGCCGACGACTAATATTTTTGGCGATTTTTTCAAAATCTTAATAAACGTAAGTCAGCCATTCAGCATGATCGTCTCTGCGTCCATGCACATAATCAAAATAAAGACCTTGTAACAGTTTGGTAACCGCTCCACGATCGCCGCTCCCGATAGCGCGATTATCCAGTTCTCTGATCGGCGTGACTTCAGCGGCAGTGCCGGTAAAAAAAGCTTCATCGGCAACATAAATTTCATCGCGGGTAATGCGTTTTTCGACAACATCAAAGCCTTGTTCGCGGGCTAAAGTGATAACAGTTTCGCGGGTGATGCCCTCCAGCGCCGACGTGGTTTCAGGCGTGTAAATTTTACCGTTACGCACGATAAACAGGTTCTCTGCACTGCCTTCTGCGGCAAAACCTTCATGATCGAGCATTAACGCTTCATCGTAGCCTGTAGCCATTGCTTCTTGCAGCGCCAGTATGGAATTTATGTAATTGCCGTTAGCCTTGGCTTTGCACATCGTACTGTTGTGATGATTGCGGGTATAAGACGACGTCCGGATACGAATTCCGTGCTCGATGCTGTCATCCCCCAGATAGGCGCCCCAGGGCCATGCCGCCGCCATGACATGCACTTTCAGGTTATCCGCCCGGAGGCCCATACCTTCGGAACCATAAAAACACATACTGCGAATATAGGCGCTGTCCAAATTGTTTTTGGCAACGGCGTCACGATGCGCCTGATTCATTTCATCTTTAGTAAACGGCATCGGCATATTCATGATATGCGCCGAACGAAACAGGCGATCCGTGTGTTCCTGCATTTTAAAAATTGCCGTGCCTTTTTCTGCATGATACGCTCTTATGCCCTCAAATACGCCCAGTCCATAATGCAAGGTATGCGTTAATACATGGACTTTTGCTTCGCGCCACTCAACCCATTGTCCATCCAGCCAAATAACGCCGTCTCTATCGTCCATCGTCATCATTTATTCCCCAACATTAGTGTTCATTAGTATTTTTTGTTCAAGTAATAGATTGAACGTCTTTTTAACATGACTTTTGCTTACCAATTTATTCCATAAAATCATGCCAAATTTGCTCAACTTTTTTACTCAATTCAAAAACTTCAGCCTCATTGATAAGCGCACGTTCTCCCTGTAAAACCAGCTTATGACCGTAATCACGATAAGTACAATATGCCACTTTAAGCGTTTCTGCCTCAGCTCTTGTCATAAATCCGTCTTCCTGCAAGCCATCAAGCAACCTTACATTATCCGTGTAGGTCGTCAATGCCCCATTTTTTGCAGCCCGCGCTAAAACGCCAAATTGTACTATAAACTCAATATCAGCAATACCGCCTTTACCTTGTTTTAAGTCAAACTTGTCTGATTCCCTGGTTGCCAGTGCGTTACGCATTTTCTCGCGCATCTCGCGAACTTCTGTTTTTAGCAAACCCGAGTCTCTAGGTAGGCTCAAAATTCTGCGCCGGATAGCTTCAAACTGCGCTTTTAGCCGAAAATCACCGGCTATAAAACGCCCTCTGACCAATGCCTGATGTTCCCATGTCCACGCCTGATTTTTCAAATAGTCCTCATAAATGTTAATATGCGTGACCAATAAACCGGACTCCCCGCTGGGACGTAAACGCATATCAACTTCATAGAGTACACCCGACAACAGCTTGGTATCCAGAATATGCCGGACTTTCAGTCCCCAGCGGCCATAAAATTGAGAACAGGAGATCGGTTTTTCGCCATCGGTTAGTGCCTGGCCATCCTGACAGTCATATAAAAATACCATATCCAGATCAGAGCCATAACCCAGCTCAATACCACCCAGCTTGCCAAAGCCAAGAACTGCAAAGCCTTTGGCTGTGTTATCGTTGCCAGGCGGAAAACCGTGTTTTCCGGTGAGCATAAGCCACGTCCGGTCAACCACATGGGCCACAATGATTTCGGCTATGCAGGTCAAATAATCACTGACCACCATAACAGGAATCGCACCCATAATGTCGGCTGCGGCAACTCTTAATACATTTAATTGTTTAAATTGCCGCAGCACGATCATCAGCTGCTCAAGGTCTTGTACCTCACTATTTGCTAACAAGATTGTCAACTGTTCATCAAGATCCTCTTTTTTGAGTGGTTCATACAAGGAACGGGTATCCAGCAATTCATCAAATAACACAGGATACAGTGCTAAATAGTCACAAATCCAGGGGCTGGCCGATGACAAGCGAAGCAATTGAGCTAAAGCATCGGGGTTTTCAGCTAATAACGATAAATAAACATTTCTGCCTGCAACTGCTTCAAATAAACCGAGTATGCGTCTTAAGGTTTCATCGGGGTTCTCAACTTGCTGCATCGCCTCAATCAATTGCGGCATTAAGCGATCAAGAACCTTCGCGCCTTTACTCGTCAAGCGTCTGATTGATGCAGCGTTTTTAAAATGTTTGATGGCTGCCAGACTGTCATCGGTTTTCTGAAAACCATAGGCGCTCAAGGTATCCAGTAATTCCGCATCGTCCATCGCGCCGATCCAAATTTTCTGACTATGCTGATCTTTTATTTCCTGCCTGGAGAGTGAAAAAACCTGATCGAATACCGCGTGTACCTGTGCTCTTACGGTATCCAGCTGGTTTTTAAAGCTGTTCCAGTCGGGATAATCCAGGGAATAGGCGAGTATCTGCTGCACGGATGCATCTGTCGGCAAATCATGCGTTTGCCGGTCCTGATATTGCTGGATATGGTTTTCGACTCTGCGCAGAAAACAGTATGATTGTTTTAACTGCCCGGCATCGTTTGGCGACAGTAATTCCAGCTCACCAAGAATTCGCAGTACATCCAGGATACCGCGCGTTTGCAAGGCCTTTTCATTGCCACCGCGTATCAGCTGGAAGGCTTGACCAATAAATTCAATTTCACGTATGCCGCCGGGGCCGAGCTTGATATTATCCATGCGGTCTTTACGTCTTAATTCCTGGGTAATCTGTGCTTTTAACGAGCGGAGCTCTTCAAAAGCACCATAATCCAGATAACGGCGATAGACAAAATATTTAAGCATCGTCATTAATTGTGCGCCAGTTTTAAAGTCACCCGCGACCTGACGCGCTTTGATCATCGCATAACGCTCCCATTCCCGTGCCTGGGTCTGATAATAGTTTTCCATGCCATCAAACGTCATGATGATGGGGCCGCTATCGCCAAAGGGCCTTAAACGTATGTCGGTACGGAACACAAAGCCGTCAACGGTAATTTCATCGAGCACTTTTACCAGACTTTGACAAAGCCGCATAAAAAATTCGCTATAAGTTGTTTCTTTTCTATCGGGCAACACGCCATTTTCCGCGTAAGCAAAAATCAGGTCTATATCGGAAGAATAATTCAGTTCATAGGCACCGAGCTTACCCATAGCCAATACGACAATTTGCTGCGGTCTGCCGTCAGACAATAAGGGTCTGCCGCGTTTTTCACAGGCTTGTTGAAAGAGAAAAGCCAGTGCGTATTGGATACAGGCATCGGCCAGCAGGGACAAATCCATAAGCGTTTCTGATAACTGCGCCCATCCCGCCAAATCCCGCCAGGCAATTCTGACCATTTCCCGCCGTCGAAAGCGTCGTAACTCCTGCATTAACTCGGCTTCGCTCTCAATCCGCATGGACGCCAGTTTGCCGGCATAACAGTGGATATTATAATTCGCCGATAAATCGCCGGAATTGACTAAATCGACCAGCAGGTCAGGGTGGCGCGTACAGCTCTCAACAACAAACAAACTGGAGCACCAGACCTTTACCATTGCTGCATTAAATTCTGGCGTCGGATGAAAATCGGGATTAAGCTCGGTCAGCTTTTCATGCCATAGTTTTAAAGAAGATGCCACTGTGCTGCGTAATTCATCAGGGAGTGTGTCAAATTCGGGTGCGAGATTATTAATAACAGACATTTGCGGCAAACTGATAGAAAAATTCATAATACCCAAAACAGGCGGAATATAGAAGCAGCAGCCTCTAAAAATAGGTTATGATTATGGGCCGGCAAGGCTCTCCTGAGCGTAGCCGAAGGGTTCACCAAACGTAAGCAATTGATAATACTTAATGCGCTCATGCCTGGTTTGACGAAACACAGTATTTTTTTAGGCGCTTGCAAGGGCATAAAGATATGTTGACCATCATACAAATTCCCGTCTTGATCGATAATTACATTTATCTCATCCATGAACCGGTATCGGGTGAAACCGCTGTTGTAGACCCTGCTCTTGCCCAACCGGTTCTGGATATTCTGGATAAAAAGGGCTGGCGGCTTGCCTGCATTCTGAATACCCATCACCATTGGGATCATGTTGGCGGCAATCCGGAGCTGAAACAAAAAACCGGCTGCAGGATTATTGCACCACAATCGGATCGGGATCGAATTCCCGGCATTGATACCGGCGTTGGTGAAGGCGACGTCATCATGCTAGGTGCTTGCCCGGCCAGAGTCATTGCAACCCCAGGACATACCAGCGGGCATATTGTTTATCATTTTGCTGAAGATAATGCCCTGTTTTGCGGGGATACCTTATTTGCGATGGGCTGCGGCCGCCTGTTTGAAGGCACCGCCGAACAGATGTGGACTTCACTGCAAAAATTAAAAGCTTTGCCCGCATCAACCCGGATTTATTGTACCCATGAATATACGCAAACCAATGGCAGATTTGCATTAAGCGTGGAACCGGATAACCCGCAGTTGCAACAAAGAATGGAGATTGTCAATCAACTGAGATCAAAGCACTTGCCTACTGTGCCGTCAACGATAGAACAGGAACTGGCAACCAATCCATTTTTCAGGGAAAACAGCCTTGAGTTGCAAGCCGCCATAAATATGAGGAATAGAACGCCGATAGAAGTTTTTGCGCAAATCAGGCGCTTAAAAGATAAGTTTTAAAGGCTGCATGTGGAATTGAGTGGGTAAATATACCCGAACTTACCATCTTTCTCCGTTCGTCTTGAGCCCTTCGGCTACGCTCAGGAGAGCCTAGTCGAAAGATAAATGGAGAAAAATGGCAAGGCTCTCCTGAGCATAGCCGAGGGGTTCACTATAAATTAAGGATACAAAATTGTTTTGGGTTTATATTCTTCGCTGTGCTAATGGTAGCTACTACACAGGAGGATACACCGACAACCTTGAAAGGCGCATCGGTCAATAGCAGGCAGCATAGAGTTTGGGTAGAGTAGAGGGCAGGCGAGAGCCTCCTCTCTACTCTATCGGTGACGCAAGGGAGCTAACGCGCGGATGAGCTGCGAGCACGGCCCGGAGGCCTCAGCCTGATAATGACGAGGCCGGAGGGTGAAACCGGCGCGGCCTTCGCGCAAGCGAAGGACGTGACGGCCGCGCGCAGTCAGTTCGATCCGCTTGTTATACGGGGACGCGCCTATGTAGGAATAGAATCCTCTCAATTTTTACCGCCATACAAATGCATTGTAACCGACGGTTTCACACAAGCTTTCTTCTGAACCAAACAACGAAAATGCGTTCAGGTTATAGCGATTTAAATGCCGCAGCACTTTTTCACGCTCAGAGGCTGGTAGGTTAAATTTCCAAAGGGCATCTTGCTCGTCATTAGTTTCCGAAAATACGCTTTCATGCTTTGCATAGTAGCTATCTTCGCTCTCAATTGGGGGTTGAACCATTGCACAGACCGTATACCAGCTTTGTTGTTGAAAATGCCTTTTATGACTTCTAATATACGGCCCCAATACCCTGATAAGAGGTTTTCCGCTTTGACCGGACTTGAATTGTTTAGGGTACTCACAATAGGCATAGATAGACACCTTGCCTTTTTTTGCATGCCGAAATGCGAAGAAAGCAGCAACAAATGGGGACCTGCTCCAATCTAAAAGCGGACTTGGAAAACCATGGTGTCGGAGATAAGCCATAAATTCGTACCCGAGAAAATCAAATGCGAAGTTTCTGTTATCGCCTCTGCATTTTTTTACCCAATTGATATACTCATCATAACTTGTAATTGACCATCTTTCCCCTGTGTATGTTTCGATTTGAGGCAAGGCTATACAGACTCCTTGATAGTAGTATTCCAATCCAATATTTTCTCCAAAATTTCGTTCAAGGGTCGTTTCTAAACCCCATTCGGAATTTGATTGACCCCGAAACAATACATCTAGGTCTCCGGTAGTTCTATTTATCCATGGTTCAAAATCCTCGAACCGCTCTATTTCTATTTCTTGCATTTTCTTGGCTTTCCTTTAGATACCTCGTCCGTATAACGCCTGAATTAAGCCGAGCCGCGAAGCGGCTTCAGCTTGAATAAATTGTTAGCGGCGCACCGGATGCTCACGAGATGCGAAACGCGATGTAGCAGAGCAACAGAACGCATGCCCAGCCAAGCATACGCAAGCCTTGAAGCCTGCGAAGGACGGCCTGTTGGATAATTAGGATTGCAGTGACATCCTCGCGGGCATGGCAAGCGGCCTTGATTCCTTGCTCAGTGGTGTAGTATATCTCACCGTACTCGTCCCGAGATGGGTGCAACCCATCCTGGCGGGCAAAACGTTTTGCGGTAAGCGCGGCGCCAAAGAAGTCGCGGTCGATGGAGCCTTGGGCGGCCGACTTCTCTAGTTGCTTTTCTGCGTAAGCGTCAGCCTCCGCATACTTGGATTTCCAGTCGATGTTCTCAGCCATTGCGCCCCCTGCTTTATCGAATTACCTCAATGTTTCTTGTGCCGCTAACAAGTAATTATAAAGTTTCCGTATATATACCATAATTTGTCCTCACGACAACAAATTTTTGATATAAATCCCATTTACTAACTGTATATCATCCTAAAGTGGTTTGATATACAGTTCCGGAGATCATGACATGCTGGCTATTTCACCCAATTTGACCCAATTATTTGAAGCGCTGTTAGCAAAACAGGGTATTTCGATCTACCAGCGTTCTTATTATCACAAGTGGTTACGTTACTATCTTGATTTTTGTGATAAATACTATCTGGAGCCCACCGAAAGGCATAACTTGTCAGCCTTTGACGAAAAGCTGCGCGCCAAGAATCAGTCAGAATCCCAACGTCAACAGGCTAAGCCGGCAATCGCTGGTATTACGAAGGGATTGCTGGTTATCAAGTCACAGGTCTGAAAAATCAGGCTTAAGTCATGGTGCAAACAAAGTCCACAGCCCCCACTTCTAATTCAAACCCAATCGCTGCAGCCAACCCGAGCCAACTGACGGTAGCAAAAGTAAACAAACCTTCGCCGAATTCTTATCCATCTAAAGTGCAAGCTGTAGCAAGCGGGTCTCGGGTGATGACTCCCTCGGCACCTTATGATAAAGCGCCCCTAAATGGTCTTGCGGATTCAGCCGGATTGAAGTTGATCACCAGATTATAGCCTTCCGATCCTGCTGCGATATTAAAATCACCGCACAACAGGGTTCCACCGACATCCCCTATCTGGTTATCAGCAGCCCAGTTGCTCAGTCTTTTAAACTGCCCTGGAAAACCGTCATCCCACCAGCTTAGATGCGCCGAAAAAAAATTGATAAATCCCATGTAGGGGACATGCACTTGTGCCATGACGACTTTTCTGGAGTGAATGCTATAGGGGTCATGACTGGTTGATACATATTTTGATGTATGTTTCAACATAAACCATCTACTTGACGCAAGTTGCTACAAGATGTAGTTTTTGATCATGCAAGACATAACTCATAGTACAGGAAAATCCATGAATGCAAATACAGAACCAGGTACAAATGAAATAGCTGTTTATGTTGAAAAAGCCCGCAGTGCCCAAAAAAAATTGCCGATTACTCTCAGAGCCAGGTCGATGAGTTGGTAACGGCCGTTTGCTGGGCTATTGTGCGCCAGGATCATGCAGAACAATTGGCGAAGCTGGCTGTAGATGAAGGCGGTTTTGGCAATTACAGCGATAAAGTCAGCAAGATACGCAATCGGTGTATGGGAACACTCCGCGACATGCAGGGCGTTAAAACAGTCGGCATCGTTGAAGAGATGCCGGAAAATGGCCTCATTAAAATTGCCAAACCGGTGGGCGTGATTGCCGCACTCATTCCAACAACCGGCCCCGATGCGACGCCTCCTTTAAAAACACTACTGGCGTTGAAAGGCCACAATGCCATCATAATTGCCGCCCATCCCAGAACCCAAAAAACCACCTAGTTGACTGTAAAGCTCATGCGTGAAGCCTGTGTACAGGTGGGCGCACCGGCCGATTTAATTCAGGTTATCGAGAAACCATCCCTGTTAAAAACACAAGAATTAATGCAACAAGCTGATTTGATTATCGCTACCGGCGGAGCCGGCATGGTAAAAGCGGCCTATAGTTCCGGAACTCCGGCTTATGGAGTTGGCGTTGGCAATGCCGTCCATGTGGTTGATGAAACAGCTGATCTGGATGATGCAGCGAATACGATTGCCGCCGCAAAGAAGTTTGATTAGGCGACCAGTTGTCTGGCTGATAATGGAGTGGTAGCTCATGAGTCTGTCTATGACGATCTGGTAAAGCGTCTGCAAAATCTCGGCGCATATCTTTGTACGGATGAAGAAAAAGCAAGATTACAAAACTCATGTGGCCAGATCCGGAAAATCATATTCCCAGTATCGATGTGATTGAAAAACCCGCTACACAGATCGCAAAGCTGGCAGGCATTAATATGTGAATTAAGAGCTGAATTTGAAAATATAAAATCAAAGGGTTATGTTGATCTGATTTCCCCTCACCCAACCCTCTCCCTCCGGAGAGGGCTTATTTTCGGTGCTTTAGATATTTAGCTCTTAATTCGCATTAATGTTCGTGATGATTGTGGCTTTCTAATTGTGGAAGAAAATGGCACGGGGCCCGATTACCCCTTTTCTGGCGAAAAACTGTCACCGGTGCTTGCGCTCTATAAATACAGTGGCGTTATAGATAACGCGATATGTCAGGTAAATGCGATCACAGAGTATTAAGGGCATGGCCATACCTGTGGAATTCATACAAACAAAGATGAAAATGCGCTGGCATTGGCAATGAAAACAAAGACAGGGCGAGTTATGATTAATCAAAGCCTGAATTAAGGTGCGGGTAGTATCCGTAACGGAATGCCTTACATCTTAAGCCTGAGTTGCGGAACCTGGGGAGGAAATGTGACCACAGAAAATGTCAATGCCCGGCACATGATTAATCTTACCTGGGTTTCCAGGCAGGTTAAAGCCAGGGCGCTTGATGAAAATCAGCTCTTTGAAAGTCATTGGAAAAAATATAATCGGTAAGAGGTCTGCGTTTTCACAGATTTCTGCGTCCCGGAGCGCGAATGAAACCATGGATGCCAAGCTGTTTAGTTCCTCTATTGGACGATTCGGCAAACCCGAAGAAATTGTCGCCGCTGTGTTGTTTCTGGCATCCGATGAAGCCAGTTTTGTCTGCGGTTCGGCGTTTACTGTAGACGGCGGTATGACAGCAATATGAGCTTTTAACAAATGTATACACAAGACGATAAACGATGCACTCTGGGCGATCTTGTTACGCATGTACAAAGTGGAGACTGCGTAGCGATTGGCGGAGGCTTGTCATGGCGCGAACCGATGGCGGCAATAAGGGAATTGATCCGGCAGGATATTAAAGGCCTTAAACTGGTTGGTTCGGCGCATGGCATCGATGTTGATTTATTGTGCGGCGCCGGTGTTGTTGCAGTCAGTGCAGAATCCTATGTCGGTTTCGAGCAGGATTTCGGTATGGCGATTAACTACCGGCGCGCCTGCGAAGCCGGCCTGGTTAAAGTCGAGGATAACTGCTGTTATACGCTGGTTCAGCAATTAAGAGCAGCCATTAGCGGCCTGCCGTTTATGCCTATCCGTTCGGTACAGGGGACGGATTTCATACAGTTGCATCCGGAATTTAAAACGATGACCTGCCCTTTTACCGGCGATCAACTGGTTCTGGTTCCTGCGCTCAAACCCGATGTAGCTATTCTGCACGCGCATTATGCCGATCAGCATGGCAATCTGCATATCGAGGGTCCACCGGTTGCGGATATTCTTTTTGCCAAAGCGTCTGCAAAAGTCATCGTGACGGTTGAAGAGATTATTCCTCACGAAGAGCTTGCTCAAAAAGGCGTAACCATTCCATATTTTTATGTCACCGCTATTAGCGAAGTCCCCTACGGAGCGCATCCGACATCCTGTTATCCGCACTACGCCTATGATCGCGAACATACTGCTAATTATTACCAGGCTGCCAAACATGGCGCTGATGGGTTTCGCGAAAACTATCTGAATCCTTTTATCTTTGGCTGTAAAGATAACGACACATATATAGAAGCAATCGGTGGCAAAGCAAAACTGGCTTGTTTGGAACAGTGGGAAGAAAGTGTTGAACAGTGGATTCAACTTTATGAATAATAAAGCGAAAATACAGACATGCACTCTGGGCGAATTAATGATCTATCAAATCGCGCTATCGATTGAAGACGGTATTTTGGCTTTTCACGGTTTTGGATCACCACTGGTACAGCTGGCTTTGCACCTTGCCAAACGCACCCATGCGCCTCGATTAGTTTTAGTGGCCGGAGCAACTTACGGCGTCAATCCGACTCCTCCATTTTTAACGCCGACAACAAACGATTTTGCAATGAACCGCGGAGCCGAATGCCATTTGAACATAGAGGAATTGTTTGATCTTGCAGCAAGCGGCCGCATGGGCAGGATGTTTTTATCTGGTTTGCAAATTGATAAATGGGGCAATATGAATGTTACCCGTGTGGAAAAGAATGGCAAGCTAACGTTAAAACTGCCCGGTGGTGGCGGTGGTTGCAATTTATCCTGCGATACAGATCGTGTTACTATCTGGACGGCTGCGCACCGGGCTCCGCCTGATGAGCAAGGCCGACGCCGATACCGGCTGGTTGAACGCCGTGATTTCGTCACCAGTATGGGACATCGCACAGCAGAGGGTATGCATCGCTCCAGGATGCCCTTTCGAGGTCAGGGGCCGGATTGCATTATTACAGATCTCGGTATTTTTGAGTTTAATAGTGATGGGCATGCGCAACTACGGGCCATCTACCCGGACACCAGCGTGGAACTGGTTGCTGAAAATACAGAGTTTGATTTTCCAGTAGCTGAAAATCTGACCACAGCAGACTTGCCTGAAGTTGAAATGATCGAGTTTATCCGCCGCCTGGATCCCATGAAAATTCATCAACGAGAGCTCAGTCCCGCTGATCGTGAGCGCACTTTTCCATTGGACGGAGTGTAGCAGATGAATGGCGCAATTCTACAAGTCGGGAATTTAAAACAGCAGCTTAACTTCGTTCCTTTGCCGTACCGATGTGTAAGTTTTCAACCCTATGACGGGGAAATGGATGCCGCTGTGATAGAGCGGTATCTGCTGGACAGGGAGGTCTATAGGCGCACGGATATTATCATTTTGCATAATTCACGGCAGGAATATGCAGTTGCCGCCGTGCAACGGACCAGTTCGGAGAACTTATTCGGTCCGGTTGAAAAAGTGGAAATATTGGCCTTGCCTGATGACTGCGTTTTTATTACTGACTCCAATACCGACCCCGCCAACCGGTCGGCATTGGCCAAACTAGCCGTCAGGCATAATGTTTCTATGGATCAGACGGCGATAGTGGCCGGCGCCTTTGACCATGTCAATATCATTCATCATCCCAATCCTCTGGTATTGCGCGTGATTGAGGTGGTTCCTCCCGAACCGCCCAAACTATATCACATGGTCGAACAGGTATTAAGTTATGCCGACTTGCCGCCGATCATGCTGGAATTGGAAGCTATCGATCTGCGCGATCTCGCCGGTACGGTAAGCCCCGAAGCTTATCTGGTGCCCTGCCGCTCCGGGGGACTCACCGATTTGAGCGCACCGGTTTATTTTCTTGATGAACGACCGGTGCAGCGTAAAAACTGGACTTTGCTTGGATGCGAGCGCAGTTTGCAATTTCATCGACATTACTATGGAGACGAGCCCCCGCGTGTGGAAATGTGTCCGCGCCAACTGGTAAAGCCTGATAAAAAAGCGACCATCCTGAAATGTTGCCTGCTTGAATACGATATTGAACAGCAGGATAACTTGATGATAGTACCTTGGGGTACCGATTTAAACATGATTGAAAGAGCATTACGTCAACTATCGAGAGGCGTAGTATATGTCTGAACTTGCATGGGGAAACATTATAAAAAGCCTGCGTAATCCGCGGGTGGAAAAACCGCGTAAGGTCGGCTGCACGATGGTTATGGATGTCGGCAAAAGTCTGGAAGAGACCAAAAGTATCTTGCAGATTGCATCCAATTACATTGATCACTGGAAGTTTGGTTTTGGCACTTCTGTCTTCATGGACAAAGCCTTGTTGCAAGAAAAACTGCAATTACTGGCGGCGCATAATATCCTGACCTATCCTGGCGGCACATTGCTTGAAGTGGCGCTACTTGAACACCATTGCCGCGTTTATATGACTCATGCCAGGGAGCTTGGCTTTACTGCCGTGGAAATTTCTGATGGAACTTTGCCTATTCCCCGGTTCAGACGCAAAAGGATTATCGAATGCGCGTTAAATGCAGGATTGATTCCGATTACCGAAGTCGGTAAAAAAGATCCCAAACGGCAGCCGACTTCCGAGCAAATTGCTCAAGAAGCCTTGGAAGACATCGACTGGGGCGCAGCCTGGGTCATCATAGAAGGGCGCGAATGCGGTCAAGGGGTAGGTGTTTTCGATGAATCGGGAAATGTTGACAGTTTTGAAGTAGACCTGATCGTTGAAATGATGTCCGATAAACTGGATTTATTGATATGGGAAGCGCCGCTCAAATCCCAGCAGGCATTTTTTATAGAAAAATTCGGCGCCAATGCAGGCCTGGGCAATATTCCGATAGATCAGGTTCTTGCTTTGGAAGCTTTGCGTAACGGCTTGCGTTTTGACACGCTGAACCGCGTTTCCGGCAAATTATTACGCGGAGGCTTCTGGGATCCCAACCAGATTGAAACAACTCAGATGGAACAAACAATAGTCCTGTCAACCCAACCGGTACAAAAACGTAATGACCAGCCATGAACCACAGCCGGCGTCAATACAGGAAAAAGTTCTGGAGATCGGCATAAGACTGAAGACGGCTCCATCCGATAGATTGATTAATTCAGCATTCGCCGCTGAATTAAGCCATCAGGCCCATTTGTTTGAGGCGATGGGCTTGGCTGATATTGCCCATACCTTAATTGCAATCGAGCTGCATACGATCCCGAAATCAGCTGGTTATCAACTACTGGCACAGTTACTCGAACTGCAAAAAAAGCCGGAAACGTTTGTCATGATGCTGGCCAGAGGCGATATTTATACCAACCGCGAAGCCTGGCTGGCGGAGCGAACCGATGCAACGGGCTGGCTAGGCGCTGGCCGCGCCAGAAGGGAAGCGACTACTACAGCTTTTGTTCTGGTTATGCGGCACACACTCGTTGAATTTACCGAAACGCTGATAGCATTGGCCCTGACAATGATCCAGCAGGCAGAGCACCACAAGCTGTCCATCATGCCGGATTATACCTACCTGCAGGCAGCCCAACCGACAACATTCGGTCACTACTTAATGGGCTTCACTTATCCACTGCTGCGCGATCTGGAGCGGCTGGAATCATTATTAGTTCGGCTCAATCTGAGCCCTATGGGTTGCGGCAGCACCAATGGCTCCCGGTTATTGCAGGGACGGCAACAAATGGCGGATTTATTGGGATTTAACGGTTTGATTCCCCATGCCCGTGATGCCATGTGGCAAGCCGATTTATTCATTGAAGCTACGTCAATACTGACGACATGCGCTATCAATATCAGTCGTCTGGCGGAAGATTTACAGGTCTACAGTACCCAGGAATTTGCTCTGGTCGAACTGGATGACAGGCATGCCCGGGCCAGCAAGATCATGCCGCAAAAAAAGAATCCGTTTGCTTTAACGCATATCCGGGGAGTCGCCAATAAAATGATTGGCGTATTAGCCTCAATTGCTGCTTCCGCCAGAACGCCCTCAGGCCAACCTGACAATAGATTGTTGATATACGGTGAATTACCCGAAGCGATGCAAACCGTTAATGATGCCGTGACATTAATGACAGAAGTGCTGCGGGAAATCAGTTTCAATGCTGATCGAGGCAGGGCATTGGTTGAATCCGGCTGGATATTGGCGACCGATCTGGCAGAAACACTGGTCCAGGAAGGCGGATTGGATTTTAGGAGCGCGCATCAATTGGTCGCTTTTCTGTCCAGCGAATATCAGCATAAAAGCATATTGGAACTCGATCATCAAACATTGATTAATTTTGGTGAAATTGTCCTTGGACAACGCCTTTCAATCACTGAAGCACTGCTCAAAAGCGCTTTGGATGCTACCACCGCAATTCAGGCACGGACAGAACCAGGGGGCACAGCAACCCCTTGCATGGACAACATGATAGCCGAATGCCGTGAAAGACTGGAAAGCTGTCATGAAAAAAACCAGGCCAACAAAATTTATTTTGCAAGGAAACAACATGATTTGTGGGAGCGTGCAAAAAAGGAAGTTGGCTAATGATAAACAGTAATTCCAGATTCACCCAAGAGGAATTTAGCAATGCCCAGACCGATCGTTGATTATATTATTGTCGGCGCAGGTTCGGCCGGTTGTGTCCTTGCCAACCGGTTGAGCGAAGATCCGGACTGCCGGGTGTTATTGCTTGAGGCAGGCGGTGAAGACGATGCGGCAGCTATCCGCACACCTGCACTGTTTTCACAGTTGCAGGACAGTCCCTACGATTGGAGCGACCGGACCCTGCCGCAATCGCATATGCAGGAGCGCCGCATTTATATACCGCAAGGGAAAGTTTTGGACGGCTCAAGTTCCATCAATTACATGATCTACATACGCGGCAACCGCGCCGATTACGATCACTGGGCGGACCTCGGCAACACCCGCTGGAGTTATGACGACGTACTGCCGTATTTCATCAAGGCTGAAACAAATGAAGCCTTTGCCGATCATTATTATGGCCGCTCAGGGCCGCTGGTCGTTTCCAGCCACCCGCACTTAAGCCCGGTGACTCAGCGTTATATCGCGGCGGCACAGGAAGCGGGTATCGCCTTCAATCCGGATTTTAACGGCGAGCGGCAGGAAGGCTGCGGGCCTTTGCAAAGGACGATTGCCGACGGTTCCCGAAGCAGCGCCGCCGTTGCCTATCTGCACCCGGCGCGGTCTCGCCCCAATCTGACTGTTATCAGCCATGCGCAGGCCACCAAATTGTTGTTCAGCAATAATCACGTCATCGGCGTGCAGTATCTGCGTTTCGGCATCGTCGAACAAGCCAACGCCGCTGCCGAAGTAATCTTGTCCGCCGGCGCCTTCCGTTCGCCGCAATTGCTTATGTTGTCGGGTTTGGGCCCGGCCCCGGAGCTTGAAAAACTCGGTATCGAAGTGCGGCTGGATTTACCGGGAGTCGGCAAGAACCTGCAAGACCATATTCATGCCCGTGTGCGCTGCGAACTGACACAGCCTTTGACCTTTGCGCCGTTGCCAAGTGCCAACAAAGCGGCGGCTGCGCGTACTTACGAATCCGCTGGAACGGGACCTTTAGCCTCAAACTTTCTGGAGGCGGGCTGCTTTGTCAACAGCCGTCCTGATGTGGCTTATCCTGATCTGCAATTATTTTTATTCGGCAATTTAACACCCGAATATCCTGAAGCAGGGCCGCCGAACCGTCACGGCATAGCCCTGACCGCTTATGTCAACAGACCGCGCAGCACCGGCCAAGTCACGTTGTCATCCTCTGATCCGTTAGACCGACCGCGTATCGATCCGGCTTATTTCAGCGATACTGACGATCTTCGATGTCTGGTGGCAGGCGTACGCTGGAATCTTAAAATTCTATACGGACACGCATTTGACGATATCAGAGGCGCTGAACTGTCCCCGGGTTTAGATATACGAGATGATGCCGGCCTGGAAGATTTTGTAAGGCGCACGGCGTCCACCACTTGGCACCCAACCACGACCTGCCGGATGGGAGTCGATGCAACGGCCGTGGTCGATCCGGCATTGAGGGTCAATGGCGTTACCGGCTTGCGTGTCGTCGATGCTTCCATCATGCCGGCCATCGTCAGCGGCAACACCAACGCACCTGTCATAATGATCGCTGAAAAGGCTGCCGATTTGATTCGAAAGGACTAGCGGCTTATCAGTTTTAAGTACATGGATGTGCGTAGGATAGAGGTGAATCATTCACGAATGATGGGCTTTCTTCGTCTAAGCTCTCCCTCAGACTCAACTTTCATTGCCAGTGGCTTCAGATAGAAGGTTCAGTTTAACAAGAGGTATTCAGAAGCGTAGTGTTTTTGCTGGATTGGTAAGGAAAGCCGTTGAAATCCTTATTTTTCATAAATGCCGAGGAGGCTATGAACATGAAACTTCAGATGGAGTACTGGTGTGCCGTGACAAGCGCCTTGGCATTATCTCTCTTGTTGTCCGCTTGGCCGGCGGCTGCGAAAAAACAGGGTCCACCGAAGCGACAGCCGCCGAATATTCTCTTCGTCATCTTGGACGATGTAGGGATAGATCAGTTGCGAATCTTCGGTTACGGAGGCACGTCGGCTGATAGCGCCCCGCGGACCCCGAACATCGATACCCTGGCCCGAACGGGCGTCAAGTTCCGCAATACCTGGGCGATGCCGGAGTGCTCGCCGAGTCGAGCTCTCGTCTTTGAGGGGCGATATCCGTTCCGTACTAACATCTATACTGCGCTCACATCGCAGGATCTGGCGAACTCACGGGTTTCCACATACGAAGTTACGACGCCTCGTGTGCTTGCAGGCGCTGGCTACGAGAACGCTTTATTCGGCAAGTTCCATCTGGCCGGGCCGGACAACAATCCTTTCGGAGAGCGCACGCCGCGCGATCTTGGCTGGGACTATTTCTATGGATTCCTGCTCGGCGCACCGAACCCGATTGATACGACGGCTGGGGGGTATTGGCCCTGACAATGCGTATCCGTGCGGGTTCGTTACTGAGGCAAACCCGGGCGCCTGCTATTTCGTGGATAACTCCTGCAAACCGATTTCGCCGACGCCTGAATCTCTGACGCCCGGGTTCTTGTGTTTGGAACAGGGCGGCATCTTCGTCCCGAACGCGAGCTGCGCAGCCACGCCGCCGTTCGATACGGCCAACTTCTGCGAGCCGAGCCGGCCGAATGTTGATTTTTCGAGTTTCCAGAGTTGTCCTCACCTGAACGGCTATTACGTGTCGCCCCTGGTCGTAATCGATGGCGATGCGAAAACACGTGTGGTGACCGCCCGGAAATACCGAACTCAGCTTGAGACCGACGGTGCGATCGAGTGGATTACCCGGCGCACCCACCGCGGGCCCTGGATGGCTACTGTGAGTTACTCGTCGGACCATTCCCCCTATCAACAGCCTCCGCCTGCGCTACTACCGCCAGGCTCCGGAAGTAATACAGGTCTCCAGTGCGGCTCTACATCTCCTGACCAGATGACCCTCAGCAATCAGATGATCGAAGCGCTCGATTCCGAGCTAGGCAGACTACTCGTGGAGACCGGCTTGGCCAGCCGAAAGCCCGATGGACTGCTCGATTTTCATCCTGAAACGAGCAACACAATGCTCATAATTCTGGGCGACAATGGCTCCTTTGCGCCGGTTGTCAAGACCCCGTTCAACCCGGCCCGATCCAAGGGCTTCACCTATCAAACGGGCGTATGGGTACCCTTGATTGTTGCCGGACCTCTAATGCAGTCACCGGATCGCGAGGTCGCAGCTATGGTCAACATCGCCGACTTGTTCGAACTGTTCGGGGAGATTGCCGGCGTCGACGTGCATAAAGCCGTGCCCAAATCACATATGCTCGACTCGCAGCCGATGCTCCCGTACCTGACGCATCCGCAGACGAAGAGCATCCGCAAGGCCAACTTCACGCAGACCGGTAATAACATCACAAAAGGCCTCAAGCTGCCGGGACCGTGCGTGATTCCGCTCACATCTCCCACGGGAGCTCTACAGAAATGCCTTCAGCAGTTTCCATCGCAGGCGCTTTGCCAGGACGAAAATGGTGTTTGGTATGGTGAAGGCAGCTCGGCGAACCTTGACACGTGCTGTCAGGTCGGTCAGCTTCCCGAGTTCAAGGACGACCCGGGCTTCAGCATCGTACCGGACTTCGCGTCTGCGATTCGCAACGATCGCTACAAACTCGTGGTGTCTCAGGTGCCCAACTGCTCAGCCAACAATATAAATGCGAATCCACCTGTAGATGAATCGAAGAGCGAGTTTTACGAGATCGACGAGAATGCCCCCCTGCCAAAGCTCGACAACGAGGACAGTGACCTACTGAAGCGTCCCGATGGACTCAGCCGCGTCGAGCAAAAGAACTTCGACAAGTTGAACACCAGCTTGATGCAGCTGCTGGCCACCGAGCCGCACCTGCCGACGAATCCGAACTATGCAGGATGCCCGGGGGACGGCAACCTGGACCTCCTCGTGAACTTTACCGACGTGGAGAACTGGCGGGTTTTCGCGGCCCTCGACGAATCGGGGTATAGTGAGTCGAGCTGGTATGACTTCAACTTCGATGGACTGACCGACGATGAAGACCTCCAGATCATCGAACAGAACTTCGGGAACGACTGCCGGAAGGTCCGCTGAGTTAGAGTTTCAGGTGCAATCTCCATTTCCGTCTCGACCGCGCCGGTAGTTTCGTTAGGGACGCTGGAGACATTGACTTACGGCGACAAAAGCGTGTCCTATGGCCCTTTTTTCTTTAGGTCTGCTCCACTTCACGGCAAAATAAAACAAATTTAGGAATGAATGCAGCTTTATTTTACCGAGAAGCGATTGTTAGCAGCGGCTATCATTATGCTTGAGACTGTTTGGGCATTAGATACCAGAGAACAAATGCCACGAGAAATAGCGCTGGCACATCTCCTTGTATGATTAAATTTAATGAAATAGTGCCAAGGAGATCAAGTAAGCTTTAACAATTCAATGGGAGGCCGTCGTACCCTGAGGACTGGTTACTAACCAGAGCCTGTCTGGTAGATTGGCCCCCGCCCTATTCACCCATACCGTGGAGTATCCGAGGCTTAGAGCCTGCATACACAAGGAAGGCAGGTGCATGTGCAGGGTCGGGAACCAGTGAATAGTCTACTTTCTTTAACCTATTCTTACAAACCACTATGACAACCATTCAATCTAAAGAAACAGCCCCTGAAGCCAAACCAGACCTCTTCGCAGGTATTGATGTCGGTGCCGAGGAACTGATTTTGGTTATCCGCAAGAACGGCAAGCCATTTGATCCGCAGAAGTTCGCCAACACCCCCGCTGATCGTATTCGATTGGTGAAGAAGCTGGTTAAACTGCCTGGCATCATCGTCTGTCTGGAAGCTACGGGTGTCTACCATTTTGACTTAAGCCTAGCCTTGCATGATGCTGGCGTGTTACTCATGGTAGTGAATCCCAAAGCCGCTCATAATTTTGCCAAGGTCTTGATGAAAAACAGCAAAACCGATGCGGTCGATGCCAATACCTTGGCTGAATACGCTGCAAGAATGGACTTCGTTGGCTGGACTCGCCCGGCCGATGAGCACATCGCATTGCGGAGTTTTGCTCGCCGTATTAACGCGCTAACCGGGCAGAAAGCAGCTGCCAAAAATCACCTGCATGCACTAACCGCTTCATCGGAAACACCGAAAGCAGTGTTGAAGGATGCCAGATTGGCTTTTACCCAATTGGAGAAGCGCATCGACCGATTAACGGCTGAGGCACTGGTCTTGATTGGCAAACATCCCGAACTTAAACGAATTCTGGCCTTGCTAATCGGCATCAAAGGCGTAGGTGAAACCAGTGCCATTGCGCTCATGGGCGAACTGCTGTTGCTGCCGCCAGACCTTACACACAGGGAATGGGTAAAATTCGCTGGACTTGACCCACGGGCCTTCGATTCCGGCAAAAGCGTTCACAAAAAAACGCGCATATCCAAGGCTGGTAACCGCCATATTCGTGCAGCACTTTATTTTCCAGCCTTGAGCGCTAAACAGCATGACAAGCACGTCAAGGCTTATTTTCATCATCTCGTGGCTAACGGCAAGAAACCTTTGCAGGCTGTCTGCGCAATCATGCGCAAACTGCTTCATGCTATCCATGGAATGTTGAAACATAATGAACCTTTCGACAACACCCGTTTTTATGCTATTCCAGAATGTACCGAATAGTTCAGTATCAGCAAAATTTAACTTGAAATTGAACAGAGTATCTACCAGGTTTACCCAATCAGTTTCATCAATGATGGCGTGAATTAACATAATACCGCCGTGGACTATACTCGACCAGATCGTAAACCGGATCAGGCTTGTATTAGTTAGAGGGTCTTTTGCAGCCAGGATCAAAAACACACCCATCGTAACGTAGACCCCCATAATCATGTGTTCGTACTCGGGTTGGGGCGGCGTCCAACCCCAGCCTGAAGGCCAAATCCACATCATCATTGCCGGGAGACCTGCAATGAACAAAAACGCCAATCACGTTAAGGGCTATTTTCAAATACTTCAGTCTTTCTTCTTGTTCCATGAGATTTCTCCTCTCGTAGTTTTAAAAGTTGTAAACGCTGCATTCAGCGGCTTGTTCGCTGCAATGCTTTGTTAGCGGCCAGTTGTTCAAGACGCTCCGCCAACCAAATTTTTATGATAGATTGACGCGTTACTCCGATTCGGCTTGCTTCTTTATCTAATAATTCAAGCATCCAAACAGGAAAATCAACATCGCCCCTTTTTTGATCTTGCATTACTCTTTTGGCCTTGGATAAATCCAGTGAATCCAGGATGTCGTCTCCGTTATCAAATTTTTGGTCAAGCTCTTTAGCTTTCATAAAGGTCCACCTCTTCTTGCCGCGACCGGCGCACAGAAATAATTCTAATGTTTCCATCTCGGTATGTAATTACGCCAGACCAATGCTTTCCGGAAATCATGCCTATGATGAGGGCTCGGGGTTCATCGACAGTTTTTGCCGGTATTTCAAGAAGATCAGGATCATCCCAAAGTAACTGAGCAGCGACGAAATCGATTCCATGTTTCTTCAAGTTGGACTGACTATTATTTTCATCAAACTCGAATATAAGCATGATATGGAAAATATACCAATATTACACTACATTATTTGCAGGGTCATACGGACGGCGAGCGGGTGAGCCATACAACATACCTTCCACGCTAATGTCCTCATCTATATCAGGCCAGTGGATGCCTTGACCATCGCCGAGGATTTCAAAATGCTGTCGTTGCTTTTCAGTGGCTTCAGATAAGCGCCACGACCAGATCAAAGGAACGATAATCGTGCGTCCATCCACTAGGTGAGCAATAATTTCATCTTCGGTGATCTGTACATTCAGTAATCGAGGTTCCGTTACGTTAACCACAGTGTTCATGCCATGCCTCCAGTATTTCGGGCAAATGGGTTTCGATGAGTTTTCGAATGACATTGAGTTCCTTCGGCGAAAAGCCGCCATTCTTGCCGAGATAAATCGGTTCCAGCCAGAATTTGCAAATCAGTTTATCCCGTTGCACATGGACGTGTCTCGGTTCGCCGCAATCGAAGCTGTAAAAGAAGAGGGGATAAGGGCCAGGGATGTTTTTAATGGTTGGCATTTATTTCTCATTCTAAAATCAAGACAGCCGGGCAACTTGTTCCGGTGGGCAAAAAAGCCTGCCCACCTTGGCTCACGGTGGATTTCCGTCCAGCTTCAACTCAGCCTACGGCCCTATACTAGCTTGATATTTTCCAAATCACGTTTAACTTTGGCATTAGGTGTTTCACGAAAATACTCTGCATAATCATTCGGCACCGTTGACCCCGTCAACTCAGAGTCCTTAAAAATAGGATGCGAATCACTTTTGTATCCATCTTTTATTCTAATCACGCTAAAATCAGAACATCCAAGGTTGCAGCCAATAAATTGTGTCGACGTAAGTATTGCGCCTAGAAAACAGGAAGACGAAAAATTACATTTTTCAAAGATGGCTTCCGACAAATTTGCACCCGTTAGATCAGTGTTTGTGAGGTCACAATTTTTCATTTTAATATTTGTTAAATCAGCGCCTCGAAAACTATATTTACGAAAACTCATATTTTCAAAAAATTTTCCGGAAATATCGACAAAACCAAAGTCTTTAGGTGTGGATTCCAAATATATACTTTTGTGTTCTGCATCCTTTTCGCTGTCGGTATTTTGTTCTTGCTTATTTTGTATTTTAAAACCTAAGCGTTCAAACTCATGTGTCATATCAGCATCATAATATGTCTTAGGTGCAGTGCTTATAGATAAAGTGTTATCGACTTTTTGCTCTACCATCTCTGCGATGAACTTTTTAGTTAAAGCTGACATTTCCCAGTCTCCAAAATTTTCTCCATTTATATGTGCACGTGCTAATAATACTTCCATGATTGAAAGATGAGCGAATTTGTAATTTCCTGAAGCGTCAATATTTAATAATGACCTGCTCGGTATTTGCCATTCAGTAAGATTTGAATCCAACATATTAGCAAGCTTTTCCGCTTCCTCTTTCTTTACAAAATATCCTCCATTTTTAGAGTAATTCCTTGCCATTTCAATAGCAAGATTATAAACAAATTTAAAATTATCCTTCGGGGATGGATCTAATTCATCCGATTTTCTTCTTTGGAGCCATCCGTAAATCATAGCCTCATAAATTTTAAACGAATATTTTGAATCTATATCAACTTTCAAAAGATAATCTATATAAGTGAGAAGCATTGGCCGAACTGATATATAGGGCACTTTTTTAAAAGTTTTTCTCGCTTTAATATATCTGATCAATGATAATTGTCTTATTGAAAGGAGGTATTTATATATTAGAAAAGTTTCGATTTGACCGGATGTGAAGGGATAAAGAAATAGTTTTTCGTATGTTCCTTTTTTGTGTTCACCAGCACCTATCACACCACTGATATTTGTTAAGATACCTGGTATCTCCTCAGCGCGATTAAAAAATTCAGTCCTACATGTTAGAACAACAACACGATAGAATCTTTGCGTTTTATCTGATACTTTCTTAATGGTACTGTGTAAGTCATTAATTGCATCGATATTTTCATCCAAGGCATCTAAAAGTAGTATCGTATTTTCTGGGCTTTCTATTTTGTCAATGTCATCCAGAGATGCTTTGAAGCTGAGTTCGATCAGACACATTTTATAGTTTCTGAAAAATCGTTTTAAATATCTATTATAGAGATTAAAAAGAAGAGCAGATTTTCCCATTCCAGAGCCAGCAAGAATAATATATCGCGACTGAGTAGATCTACTAACGAAAGATTTTTCAAGGTAACTTATAAGATTAATATTTCGATCTTTTACTTCACTTGGCTCCGAATAATGGCCTGGGTTAGAATAGCCATAATCAGGTCGAATATATATATTTTTCTGCTGCTGCATATAGTTTTTCCTTCAAACTTAAGGGAATTCTTCGACTACGAAAAACATTATGAAGCTTTGCGATTACACTTGATACTATCCCAGCTAATATTAATAATATGGTTATTGTTTCACGTAAGTGATTATTGAAAACGAAACTTAGAATAGGAATATCGAATATTTTTATTTCTGTGAACCACGAAAAGTCCCACATAAATTTCTTCTAAAACCCATAGGATGTGTTGGCAAACCCAGCAAACATTGGTTAGCTTATTGGGCAGAATAATGATAGCGTATTCCTCTGTGAGGAAACTAGGGAATCCATAATAACAGCTCGGGAGGATGATTAGAAGCGATAGCCGAAATCCATCATTACCAACCACTGATGCAATAGGTTTCTATTTGCTCTTACTATTCTATCCAGCTTACTATTTGCCATAATCACACGAGAAAAACCTATGTTAGCCATAAAACAAGAAGCATTACGCACCATTAACGCATTACCCGATGATACCGATATAGAGGAAATCATGTATCGGCTTTATATCGTAGATAAAATTCGTAAAGGCCAGCAAGCGATTGAAGAAAAAAGAGTTTTAAGTAGTGATGAACTTAAACAAGAAATTGAAACATGGTAATTTGGACGGAAGCTGCAAAAGCGGATTTGGGCGGCATCTATGACTTTATCGCCCACGATTCCAGGTTTTATGCGAAAAAAGTAGCGCAAGAAATTACAGAAAAGACCGATATTTTAGAGTCCCATCCCTTTATTGGCCGTGTTGTAGCAGAAATCGGCGATGAGAATATTCGCGAAATATCACTTTATGCCTATCGCATTATTTATCAACTGATCGATGAGCAAGTATTTATTTTGGCGATTGCCCACAAGCGGCAGAATTTAAAAAATATCACTGCATCAACTTAAACATTTGTGGTAGCTTGATAGCAACGCCTTTAGGCATACTCCGCAGGACATAAAGAAGGAAATCAGCCAATGATTGATTCAGTCCATTTAAATGATTCCACGATTTACGGTTCATCCTGGGCCTCCCCTGAATTACGTCCCCTATTTGCCGAGCAAAACAGAGTCAGAGGCTGGCTTGAAGTCATGGCTGTACTGGCTGCGGTACAGGCCGAGTGTGGCTTGATACCGGTGCAAGCCGCAAAAGAGATAAAAATCGCTTACGAAAATCTGGAAATAGATGAGGTTTTTCTAAAAGAAGCGGGCGAGGGTTTTGTCAAAACCAATCACTCCCTGGTGGGATTGATCAATGCGGTAAAGAACCGGTGCGGTGCAACAGGCGGTGAATGGCTCTGCTATGGCGTCACCGTACAGGATATTTCCGATACCCATACTGTCCGTACTTTATTGAAAGTACGTGAACACTTTTTAGAGCAAATAACCGGAATAGAGCGGATTCTGGTTGATCTGGCCTGTTTGCATCGACAAACCGTCATGTGTGGCCGCACGCATGGTCAACCGGGCTTGCCGATAACGTTTGGCTTTAAAGCCGCCACTTGGCTGGACGAACTGGAGCGTCATCGCCAGCGTTTATCTGAACTTAAATCGCGTCTTGGAGTAGGACAGCTTGGTGGCGGTGTCGGCAGCCTGTCTTCTCTCGGGCCGGAGGCTTTGGCCTTACAAAAAACCTTCATGCAGCGCCTGGGTCTGAATGCTCCCGCAATCTCGTGGACCAGTACCCGCGATCGTTTTGCTGAATGGTTGAATACACTGGCGATGATAACTTCCACCGGTGATCGCATCGGCCAGGAAATAGTCAATCTGCAACGGCCTGAAATCGGCGAGCTGAGTGAAGGCTTTGTCAGCGGAGCGGTCGGCAGTATTACGATGCCGCAGAAACTTAACCCGGAAATTTCCGAACATCTCGGCACCTTATCGCGAGTGGTCAGGCATCACGCCGCTCACATGGCTGAAAATCTCGTCCATAGCCATGAACGGGATGGCCGATCATGGAAAGGCGAATGGATTATTATTCCTGATGCGACCTTGGCCACCGGCAAATCACTGGATTTGCTCAAGCTGCTGCTCAAGGACTTACAGGTTAATCGGAAGCGAATGAGCGCCAATATCATCGCGACGAACGGCTTTGTCCATGCCGAAGCGGTGATGCTTGCCCTCGCGAAGACATTAGGCAAACAAAGCGCTCATCAACTCGTCTACGAGGTGACCATGCAAGCCCAAAGCGAAGGACTGAATTTTAAACAGGCGCTGATCAATAATCAGCAAATCCATTCTATCCTGACTAACGACGAGATAGATGCATTATTCGATCTTGGGCAAAGTACAGGGGTTTGTGCAGCCATGGTCGATCAAGTCATCGCACAGATCCATTTACCTTGATGGAATGACTGCCATGATTTTAAAAAGTGAAAATCTTGATCAACGCGCCGTCATCGAACGCATTACCGGACAAATTCCCCGCCATGTGCTCTCGCACTATCCAACCCCGCTGATGCGAGCGAATCGATTGACGGAAACGCTTGGGGGTATTGAACTCTGGTTCAAGCGTGATGACCTGATCAGTTTTGGTTTGGGCGGCAATAAAATACGCGGACTGGAAGTGATGCTGGCCGATGCCTTGGCCCAAAATGCAGACTGTTTGATAACAGGTGCCGGAGTGCAGTCCAATCATGTGCGCGCGACGGCGGCAGTGGCGGCACATGCCGGAATGCATTGCACTGCCGTTTATTGGGGAAAACCGCCGGCAACGATTGACGTGAATTACCGCGTGACCAAAATGCTGAACGCCGGGATTCGTTTTACCGATGACGATGAGAGGGCATCGGTCGATGCCCATATTCCACTGGTTGCGGCAGAGTTAAGTGAACAAGGTTATCGGCCCTATGCAATTCCGCGCGGAGGAGCCTGTGCTGTTGGTGTATTGGGGCATGTGCTGGCCATTTTCGAGCTTTACCAGCAATGTCTTGAGCAAAATTTGGAGCCCGATGTTATTGTAATTGCAGTCGGCTCCGGAGGCACTTACACAGGCTGGTTGCTGGGTCTGAGATTGTTAAATCTGTGCTGGAAAATGCATTGCTACACTGTCAGCCGTGAACCTGAACAGGTCAGTCAACAAGTCGCTGATTTGGCTACCGAAGCGGCTGCGCTGGTGAAACTGGACTGGACTTTTAGTCCCGCAGATGCACCCGTGCATGGGGGATTTATTGGTCAAGGCTATGGTATCCCTAGTCAGGAAGCTGCCGAAGCGATAAAGTTAACCGGTCGTACCGAAGGCATACTGTTAGACCCGACTTATACGGGCAAGGCGATGGCAGGCTTTCTGCACGGACTGCAAAATAGACAATTTGATGCTTGCAAGAGAATAATTTTTTTACATACCGGCGGTGAACCTGCTTTTTTTGCAGGTAATGGCGATGATTGGTTAAATACTGACCTCCTCGCGGTTTAAATATTCATAATTGGAGAAAAAACCATGCGAATCATTGTCATAGGCGGCATTGCCGCTGGGGCTAAAGCAGCAGCAAAAGCTCGCCGTGTTGATCCAAATCACGAAATCATCATCTATCAGGATGAAGATGAAGTATCTTATTCCGCCTGCGGGCTGCCTTACGTCATCAGCGGTGTCATTGATGATGGCCGTAAAATTGTTATTCGCCAGCCTGAAGACTTTGCTAGAGAAGGGATTAAGGTTTTTACCCGGCACCGTGTCACAAGCATCGATAAAACAAGGCAACAACTCACAGTAAGAAATCTGAAAAATAATTTCGCTGAAACGGTTGATTACGATCGCTTGATTCTGGCAACCGGCGCATATCCGATTGTTCCAAACGTCGAAGGCATTACTCTGGAAGGCGTTCTGACCTTGCGAAATATCAGCGATCTTGGCCGATTTAAAACGCTGTTTAATACGATGCAGCCTAAACGGGCGGTGATTATAGGTGCCGGTTATATCGGTCTCGAATTGGCTGAATCTTTTCATGAACTCACTATTAAAACCACGATTGTCGAGAAAGCGGCGCGTATTTTACCCAGGTTCGATGCCGAAATGGCCCGGCCTGTTCATGAGCATTTGCTTGAAAACCAGGTTGAATTAATAATTGGCGATGGCCTTGCAAGACTGCACGGCTATAATGGCTGGGTCACAGCTGTAGAAACCGAATGCGGCAAAATGATACCCGCCGATCTGGTTGTTATCGCTATCGGCGTTAAACCAAATGTTGAATTGGCAATAGTCGGCGGTATTGAGTTGGGTAAAACGGGGGCGATTGCTGTTGATTCGAGAATGGAAACTCGAACGCCCGGTATTTTTGCAGCCGGTGATTGTTGCGAGACGGTCAACCGAATGACAGATACGCCGATTTGGATGCCCTTGGGCGATATTGCCAATCTGCAAGGACGTGTTGCAGGTGAAAATGTTGCAGGCGGAAACGCCCATTTTCCGGGTGTTTTCGGAACGGCCATATTCAAGACGTTTAAATTGACGGTAGCGATAACCCTAAAAACCGCAGTTGAGCATTCCAAAATCCCGTTCGCCCTGAGCCTGTCGAAGGGTGAGCGGGGTTTTGGAATGCTTACCAAATGGGTGAACGTGAGAAAGCCGTTCATGCTTCGACACGCTCAGCACGAACGGCTTTCTCACGTTCCAACTGCGGTTTTTAGGATAACCGGTTTATCGGAACAGGCGGCACAGGAATCCGGTTTTGAGCCGGTATCCATTGTAATGACAGGAACAGACCGCGCGCGTTATTATCCCGGCAGACAAGAATTTTCTCTAAAACTCATTGCCGATCGACAGGACGGTCGACTGCTGGGTGCTCAAGTGATTGGCTGCGGTACTGTCGATAAAATGATTGATATTATTGCAACCGCGCTACTCGGAAAGTTAACGTGTGCAGATATGGAAAATGCCGACCTTGCTTATTCTCCACCGTTTAGCCCGGTACTTTCACCGATAAATGTGGCAGCAGGTATCTTAAAAAGTAAACAGGGTTAATCCGGGCCGAGAGTGTGTTTTAAGCCAGAAAAATGTTATAGCGTTTGCACATGATTTCCGAGCTCTGATTATGCGAATGAATTAACGACTCAAATTACAGTGCAACTGCCCCGACCGTCCAAATCAATAATAGATTCTGAATGATCGCTGTATTTCATCAAATTCATAGAGGTAGGGCTGCGCCACCTGGCGATTATTAACCAATACAACAAGATCATGAGAAAAAACAGACGTGTTGTACCAGTTAAAACTGCCTTCTATGACAATCGAATCGTCGATAATACAATATTTGGAATGAATAGGTGAATAAGGCACGGGGTGATCGTCTTGTCCATACACCAGACCAACCCGAATGCCGGCATTTTTCAGCCGTTGCACCGCGGGAAGAAGCGGACGGTTGAGCTCTTCCCACATTGGCCGCGCTACGCCAATCCGCCCCTGTCTGGCTAGATGGCCATTAAAAAGGATATGCACATAAACGCCTCTGTCCTGGGCGTGTATCAAGGCATCGACGACACTGTCATGATGATCTCCCATTAGATCGCCCATCAAAAACAAACACAGCTTGATCGAATGTCTGGCGCGGTGAATTTCAGCCAGGATGGCATGATGGGGACGATAGATCCTGCCGTTGAGCATGCTGTGTCTGCCGAAGGTATAAAGCAGATTGAAATGGCTCAGCGGATTAATGCCATATTTTTGAATGACACCGCCGCGCTGACTCTGGAATATATTGTCAAGCAAACGGCATACACCCTTGGAATGAAAAGTCATCCCGGATTCCCAGTTGGCCCACCAGCGATCGAAGGTAATATTAAAAGAGCCCAGTATGCAGTCCTCATCGTTAAAAATAACGAATTTGGTGTGCATATCCGGTTCAACTTCAATC
Source organism: Methylococcales bacterium (assembly GCA_028714175.1). GTDB lineage: Bacteria > Pseudomonadota > Gammaproteobacteria > Methylococcales > Methylomonadaceae > JAGXGJ01. The sequence goes on along the minus strand of JAQTMV010000007.1, from coordinate 660 downwards.
AGGTGATGTTTGGGAGAGCAAAAAACGCCTATCAGTTCAAGTCTGGCGCGCTTTAAGCGGGCATAATTTTGACTGTTGGTCAGCGTCATCTTGCGCCAGTCGACAATACACTGAACCAAAACGCCCTGCTGACTGGCATGAATCAAATGGGAAGTGAAATCATGATCATCAATACAGTCAACACTCACCTTGATGGTACAAAGCCGGCCAGGATTTTCCCACTTGCTGCGTATTACCTTGTCGATATGATCGTGGATAAAACGTTTGGGATGATAAGGATGGTATTGCTGACCTTTGGTAAATTTGGGAATAACGTTTAACGATTCGAAATGATGGTTATACCAGTCTACATCGCTCTGTAATTCGCCTGCATCCAGTTCATAGGTCCGATAGGCATTAGGGGTTGCCCATTCGCCGGTGATCCTTCGATACTGCGGGTGTCCATTCTGCGCTTGCTGTCTGTCCATGAAAATGTAGTCATTACGAGAGGCAATGGAGTGCTCACCCAGATGGACAATGAAAGCGCACTTGACGCAGTTTATCGGGCCTAAGTTGTTGGAAAACGGGTGTATATAAAAATCGCGAGTACAGCGCTTGTGGCGATCCCATTGAATATCAAAGGCGTCCGTATCAACGATATAAGTTTCGCAGGTACCATGG
>JAQTMV010000006.1 GCA_028714175.1 Methylococcales bacterium | reverse complement strand
TTTGATAAAGGCTGGGATGTTCTGTCAAAGACGTATATTGAAAAAATTACATTGCCAGAGAATGTCATTCCATTTAGAAAAAAATAATCAAATTATGATGTTGGCTGTCACAACCAGGTCTACACCCAATGTAACCTGTGGATTCCGAAGCGGGATTCATCTGAGGCTCAGGCTGTTTTAAGGGTGATCGAAAACCGCTATGGCGGTTAAGGCTTGAATTATGTCTATCTGTCCGGGGAAGCGAGCACGCATCCTTCGAATGCACAAGGGAAAAACCGTAGATTGCGATTACGGATGTTAATCAACTGAAAGACTTTCCACCCAGCTAAAGAGGACACATCATGGCAAATGAAGAAAACAAACAGTCAGGAACGAATCAGTTCACTGGACTACTAACCGTGCTCGTTCTGTTTTTCAGCGCCGTCTGGGTAGACTACGCCCCGCTTAAAACATCGCGCCCGCAACCGGAAGAAATTCCCGAGATCACACAAACCGGCGTAAAAGCGCGGCTGTGGCAGGCTCCGTTCACGGCCGTGCAACGCGAACTCGCTAAACCGCTAACGAAGTTGCGCGAAGGGATATTTCTGAATAAACTTCCTGGCGATGTTCTTCAAGATATGATGGGCAAAAAAGACAAGGACACTAAAATCATTGCGCTTGGCGTGATGATTCAGGAAGCGAACTGGGAGAGTGTGGAAGAACTTCAAGGAAGACGGCATCGCTATGCGGTTCTAGCTGCATTGAATCACCTCGGTTACGTCCCGGATGATGCGGAAAAACTCCAGTGCCTGGAAATTACCGGCACGAACGTAAAACCGGACTCTTTAGTAATTCTCACAGCGGAAAATCAGAACCCTCTGACCACCCCCTACGAGCGATTCACCAAAACAGATCCACTAACCATCCCCTACGAGCAATTCACCAATACAGATCCAGATACTAAGAAACCACGGGTGATCCTGTTTTGGTTGAATGAGCTGGCTTTTAAGCACAAACCTCTAGCTAGTATTCGCGAACTGTTTGGATCGTCTTTATCCGATACTGTATCAGACGCTGTGAAAATCAGAATTATAGGACCCTGGGCCTCGGGCACAGTTAAGGATCTGGTGGATGAAGCTCAAAATCTTGTTAATAAGCCATCCTCTCGCTCGCAAAATAGCTTAATGTTCCTTTCTTCCTCGGCGACCGCGCCGGACAAATTTCTGCTGCCTGCCGAATATCGCCTTCAAGCCTTGCCGGAGTTCCTAAAGAGTAAAGGGGTTTTTCTTGAACGGGTTACTTCTACCGATGACAAAATTGTTCGTTCGTTGGTAAAGGAACTCGCCTTGCGTGGACTTGATAAAAAAAGCTTGAAGGCAAACGAAGCCTACGTTGCGCTGATTTCGGAATGGGACACTTTGTATGCCCAAACGCTGCCACAGATTTTCAAAAGTGAGTTTGAAATCCAAGACCAATGCACCAAGGGTTCTGTTAATTGTCCGATTTTGCAATACAGTTACCTGCGTGGCTTAGACGGTCTCCTGCCTGGAAAAAGAGAAGCGAATGCTGATCGCCAAGGTAAAAATAATAAAGAAACTGAAAAAAAAGGCGCCACCATCGAACAGCCACAGGGTGACAGCCAAATCGATTATCTGCGGCGACTGACGGACCGTCTTTATGACCAGGAACGACGCTTGAAAGACCAGGGCAAAGAACTAAAAGCCATCGGCGTTTTCGGCAATGATATCTACGATAAGTTAATGGTGCTTGAGGCGTTGCGGGTTCGCTTTCCCGGCAAGGTGCTATTTACCACGGACTTGGACGCCGCTTACCTGCATCCTGATGAATTCAAGTCAGTCACCCACAATCTTGTCGTAGGCTCTGCTTTTGGGCTTACTTTGAATCCTTACCTGCAAGGCAGTATTCCCCCGTTCCGTGACAGCTACCAGACCGGTACATTCCTGGCGATACAAATGGCGCTAAGCATGGATCAGTTAGGCAGAAGCATTGAAAAGCCTGATCAAAGAATCGAAGTTCATAACAAGATTGCTCAATGGTTTCCCGAGCAGAGTTCCCGGATTTTCGAGATCGGCAGAACCCGGGCGGTCAGCCTAAACGATCCCGAGGATGGCCAGTCTGACCCCTGCAGTTCAATTGCAGATTGTCAAAGTGTTCACCCCGCAAGCGGTTCGAAGGAAGGGGAATCGAGCTACTATCGGGCCAAGCTTTTTCATCTCGCCAAGTTTTACATTGGCGTGCTTATACTCTTAACTTTGCTCTGGCTTTTGCTTTGCCTTCTATGGCGTGGGGCAAGGCAGATGACTCGCAACGCCTGGCGATGGTTACGTTATCATCCTTCGACTGGAGTCATTTTATTTACCGTGCTGCTCGCACTTGTAGTTTCGATGAACTATCTCGCCTTTTTCCGCAAAGGTGAGGAACCTTTCTCCTGGGTGGAGGGCGTCAGTATGTGGCCTGCTGAATTGATCCGGATAACAACGCTGCTGCTCGCTATCGTTCTATTCCGCCGCGGCTGGCTGTTGATCCGATTAAATGACTTTGTCGTCAGCAAGCGTTTTTTTCCTGACACCTGGCGGGTCGCCATGGTCGCCCGCGCTCCGGCAAAACAGAGCCTACCCGATACTATAAAGAACTATTGGCAGGAATTGGTGCGGCCTGATAAATACGACCCCCAAAGCCCCTTGGAGATATGGGCTGAGCATATTCATCCTCAAGGATTCTCGGCACAATTACTACATGCTTTTGTTCCTGCCGTTGTTTTTGTTTTTTTTGGTTTTATCTTGTTGAATCTGGTGGGGCCTCCAGAACGGCCCTATCGAGGTGATGTGTTCGGTAGGCTGGACTTCGCCATTCTTTTTTCAACCTTGTTTGCAATACAAGTCCTGATATTCTTTGTGGCGGAATCGACCGCGCGATGCAATCGCATGGCTCAACAGCTTAAGAAGGCGCCGAACTGGTCGGAAGCCACGTTAGCTGCTTTCGAGTTGACAAACTGCTCTGCCATGGAACATAGCGAGAAGATAACTCGGAAGACGCATTACGACAGACTTTTCGATCCCTTATTGGATATGCGTTTGATCGCAGAACGGACTGCTGTTTTGAGTGGATTGATTTATTATCCATTTCTTGTGCTCGCCTTGTTCATCGCATCACGCACGCGCTTGTTCGACAATTGGTGTACCCCTTGGCAGCTCGCGTTGCGTTGCTTTTCTTTCTGTCTTTCACAATACCCGTCATAAGTGCTCTGCGCCTCCGCAACAATGCCGAAGAATTGCGGAAAATCGCCTTAGAGAAACTCTCTTTATGCGTGCTTGCGCAGAAGGGCTTGGATAACCCAAAGCTGTTGAGACAGTTGGAAGAAGCGATTAAGCAAGTGAAATCCGTGGATAAGGGTGCCTTCAGGCCGTTCACCCAACAACCTTGGCTAAAAGCTCTTTTTCTACCGCTGAGCAGCTGGAGCAGCCTTACGATTATCGAATTTCTGATCACAACAAATTTCTGACACAGCAACCCCTAAGGTGGAACCAACGATGTGTTCCACCAGATGGAATCGAAGATGTGCTATTAATGTGGTAATTGGCAAGGCACTCGGCGCATGAATAATTATTTATTAAAAAGTTAACCTGGATTAATTTTTTTTAAAGAGGGCGGGGATAGAATAAACATATCTTAAGCGTTAGGTAACAACAGTTGAAAAAGTTAATTTTTTGATTCTTGATTTGCACCAAAACCATAAGTCAAGGCGAAGGAGAATTTTTCGCGATTCGTATAAGTTTTCGGTCTGAATCTTGATAAACAGCATATTACATAGGAGATGAATTATGGATACAAATACTGTTAAAACTCGAGGAATGGGCTGGATGCGTGACTTGCCTGACTTCCGGGACTACACGCCAGAACATGTAAAAATAAAGCCGCTGCTTAAGAAAATCAATATGACGGCATCAGCTGCACCGGCCTCCCTTGCCGGCTTCAGTTGATCTTAGAGCTTGGTGCTCTCCCATCGAAGATCAACGTGATTTGGGATCATGTACGGCACAAGCAGCTGTGGGATTGATAGAGTTTTATGAAAGAAAGGCTTTTGGCACGCATATTGATGCCTCAAGACTGTTTCTTTACAAGGTGACCCGTAACCTGCTCGGCTGGACCGGCGACACCGGAGCTTATTTAAGTTCTACGATGGCAGCCATGACCTTATTTGGAGCGCCGCCTGAAAAATACTGGCCGTATACCACTGTGAAGCCGGAGCCGGTAGCGCCTCCTACATCCGACTTCGACATGGAACCGCCTGCATTCTGCTATGCCTTTGCGCAAAGCTATCAGTCCATTAACTACTACAGGCTTGATCCTCCCGGAGTTACGCCTGCTAACCTGCTGTAGCGGATCAAGACAAATCTAGCAGGTAATATGCCGTCGATGTTCGGATTTGCGGTCTATGGCTCCTACCAATATTCTGGAAAAAATGGACATTTCCCTTTTCCGTGCCCGAAGGAAAGTGTGGCGGGCGGGCATGCGGTCGTAGCAGTTGGCTACGACGATGCGAAAAAAATCAAGAACCCACTCTGTGGAAAAGAAACCACAGGGGCATTGCTGATCAGAAACTCGTGGGGGCTGAGTTGGGCGATAAGGGCTACGGCTGGCTACCGTATGAATATGTCTTACAAGGGCAGGCCGACGACTGGTGGACGCTGTTAAAACACGAGTATGTAGACACCAAGCAGTTTGGTTTGTAACGGCAATTAATAGAATCAATGTCGAGCTCGCGCCCTCGCCATAAGCACTTGCGCAATTGGTAAGGTAGTCCCCGCCCCCACCCTGCCAAGGTTCCAACAAAAAATTGTGGGCGAAATCGATTACTGGGATAGTGTCATTGATAGTTTGGATAGTGCTGAAGGTAAACGCTGGTACAAATGAAATCTTTAACTGTACCAAAAGTTTGAACACTCCTTAGGTGCAAGGTTATGTTTATGTCTTTCACCCAAGAATTAACAACAAAAAATAAGGAAAAAGTTATGAACAAATTGAAATTAGTGAGTTTAATCGCGGTGGCTAATTTAGCCTTTTATACCCTTACAGCTCAATCCCTGGAGGGAACTTACTGGGGAGATAAGGCTCAGTTTGTATTATGAAGACTCCGAATGATCCTCTGTATCCGAAGCAGTGGCACTATTTTAATAACGGTACGGGTAGCGGAGAATCCCCGGGAGGTATCGACTTGCCTAAAGCCTGGGATATGAGTACCGGCGGCAACGTGGTCGTGGCGGTGATTGATACCGGCGTTTTGCCCAATCATGAAGACATCACGGGATCGCCTAACTTTATTCCCGGTTACGACATGATCAGCGACGCCGCAACGGCTAATGATGGCAGCGGACGTGACAATGACGCCACGGATGCCGGCGATGCTGTAAAAAAAGGGGAATGCTTCTTTGGTATGGAACCGGACAAGGATGAGCCAAGCAGTTGGCATGGCCCCCATGTTGCCGGGACGATTGGTGTCGGCAAGACCAACAACAGTTTGGGTGTCGCGGGCATCAATTGGAGCGTAAAGGTGCAAGCGGTACGAGTGCTCGGTAAGTGTGGAGGAACAACTTCGGACATCAACGACGGTATTCGTTGGGCCGCTGGTCTCAGTGTACCGGGTGTGCCTACCAATCCAACGCCGGCAAAAGTTATCAATATGAGCCTAGGCGGCAAGCAACCCTGCAGTCAATCACCAGCCACCCAACAGGCCATCAACGATGCGGTGAATGCCGGTGTGGCGGTGGTAGTGGCTGCCGGGAACGCCCTGCCAAGCGAAGACGCGTCAGGATATAATCCGGCAAGTTGTAACAACGTAATCATCGTAGCCGCTGGCGATCCCCAGGGCAAATTAGCCCCTTACTCAAACTGGGGTAATGTTGTTGAAATTATGGCGCCCGGCGGGTGGACGGAAAGTGGGTGCCCTAAACCGGAAAATGGCGTGCTGAGCATGGTGCAAACGGCTGCTGACAGAGGAAATTGCGGTGTACCAACCGCTTACGCATTCTATAATGGCACTTCCATGGCAACGCCCCATGTCGCCGGCGTGGCTGCTCTTTGGCTTGCTCAGGATCCTTCGCTGACGCCGAAGACCTTACTGGCGGAACTACAGAAGACGGCCCGTCCTCGCACTTCGACAGAATGCTCGAAACCTTGCGGGGCGGGTCTACTGAGTGCCTTCAGAGGTGGGCCTACGAAGATAGATGTGAGCCTGGCATTTGATCCTGACAAGTCAGCTTATCAGCTTGGTGAAACGACCAAAGCCCGCGTGTCGGTGAGACTGAGTGGTGTACCGCAAGCGGGCAAAACTGTCCAGTTCAGCTCTGATAATACCAGTGTCGCCTCAATCTCTCCAAGTTCTGCAGTGACCAATACTCAGGGTCAGGCAGAAACTGTTGTCAGTATTAGTGGAATGGGACAAGCTGTTATAACAGCAGGGGCAGACGGCGTGAAAGCTCAAAAATCCGTTACCGTACAAAAGGTACCCGATCTATCATGGTTCGCGTTCATGATGCTCTTGGCCAGTATTATTGGTTTCGGATTGCTCCGTAATAGAACCCTATCGGTTTAAATCACTGGAGCATTTCGTGTCAATACTGAAACAGCTGAACCTCCGTTTTGTCTTCATCATGTTGGCCTACGGAGGAGTTGTTTTCCTTGTTTACCGCGATGAGGTGCTGGGATCTTTCCTGGCACCTCTCGCGGAAGGAACCGCACTCATAACAAGCGAACTGATCCGCCAGTTTGGCGTCGAGGTGTTACGAGATGGGGCTGTATTAACTCATCCCAATGGTTTTGCCTACGAGATAGCCTATACCTGTACGGGGTTATTGCCGGGCGTTACTTTTTTCGTTTGTGTACTTGCTTTTCCAGGAACCGTGCGTAACAAGTGGTCAGGAATAGCGATTGGTGTTCCTGTTCTGCTGGCAGTGAACTACCTGAGGCTTGTCAATCTATTTTATATAGGCGTTCATTTTCCCGGCGTATTTAGATTGGCTCATGAAGTAATTTGGGAAGGACTTCTGGCTGTAACTTTCATCGGTCTTTGGTTAAGTTGGATAAGTTGGTCGAATAATCGTCAGAACGATAAAATCGATATTCTTTTAAAGAAGGGTGGTGAATAGTCATGATAATTTCCGGAACAACCTTATACAAAAAAGCGACAAGAGCAGTACTTATGATATGTGCGTTGATTTTGTTCAGCGCTCTCTTGCCAAGTATTGTGTTTGCAAATGGACAAAATAGCCGATTTATCCTCGGTGAAGTCATGGTCAAGTTTAGAAACGAAACCGAACCTAATCAGTTACTATCTGAGGCCAACCGGTCTAACCCACCGAATATTGAAATCTTGGCTCCAGTGGCCCGTCTTTTATCAGAAAAAACCGGAATACCGTTAAAGGTAAAACAGATCTTGAGCAGTGCGTGGGTACTATTGGCCGTTGACGCGGATAAGCTTACAACCCAGTCAATAACGCAGCTTCGGAAACGAAACACCATCGCCGAAATTCAGTTATCACCTGGCGAAGCTAAAGCCATAGATGCGTTTGAAGTTAAAAAAATTGATGTTACTTTCCAATCAAGTAGCCCCGAATATAAGGTAATCAAAGCTAAACTCGCGGGTATCGCCAATAGCAGCTTCACAGAGCTTATTCGTGATTTGTCCAAAACTTTGGATTTACCCTTAAAGGGTGAAGTAGATCAGCGAGCACACTTGATCCTTGAAGTAGACCTTCGAGAAGTTACTATCGTATTGGCTAAAAGACTCCGAAGCTTGTCGGAGTTAATTGATTTAGTTCAACTGAACTATGTCTCCACAGCAATGTAGCTAAGGGTGAAATCATATGTGCAAGTCGTTGGGTCAAGTTAAGTAAAAATCAAAGGCTATGCAAGGCAATGATCATTGTCTGCTAAGGAAAACCGCATATCGTGATTACGGATATTGAGCAAAAAAGGATTTTCCGCCGAGCTGATGATCTAATAAAAAAATGAGTTGTTTATGATCCTATTCAATGGTGAATGCAGGATTCGAGATCATTTTGATCGTTTCCGGCATTCCTTTAAGTTAATCCTGGATAAGGTTGCAATCGACGGCAACACAAAAATGATTAAATCCTGCGCAGTCATAATTTTTTTGCTTATGTTGGGTACTACATTGGCGGGCGAATCCATGAAATTAAACGAAAACGATTCCGGTAAAACAGTTGAATTACGCGTAGGTAACGAACTGGAAGTTATTTTGCCGGGAAACCCAACCACAGGTTATGTCTGGGAAGTGAGTTCGCTCGATTCGAATGTTCTGATAGCAGGCAAAGCAGATTTTTTTGCCAACGATAAAGCTATTGGATCAGGGGGCATGGAAATTTTAAGGTTTCATGCGATTGCTGCGGGAACCAGTCATCTTAAACTGATATTCCATAGACCCTTCGAGCAGACTACGCCGCCGTTAAAAACCTTTGAAGTGATTGTTATTATAAAGAAATAATTTTCCGATCAATTTAAGTCAAGATAGCCAATCATAGACAAATCCTGGTTGCAACCAGTCGGCCGTAACTTGCAAGAGTGAAAATATCATGAATACGCAAAAAGTTGATTTTCAATTTATCACAGGCCTGAAGAGAACTATTTTTCGCAACGCCCGCTTACGCGGCAGTTGGGATGATAGTGGCCGATATTCGGATAACTGGACGGAAGCTCCGATGCAGGAGGAAATGGGGACGGATGGATGCCCTGTCTTTATAACCTCAGTCGAACTTGACCTTGCCGATCAGGGCAAAATGTTCCAGTGGGGAGTGGTTCTTGATGGCCCACAGGGTGCAAATTTCTGGGGCATTCCAACTGAAGTAAAAGATATCAATTCCGTTGAGCGCCATCGCCAGTTTCGACTCAGTGGTGATGCCGCGCCTCAGGTTGAACGCTATTACTTCACTTACGGTCGTCGCTTGGGAGCCAACAAACACTTCGCCGCGGGGAACGCCACGCCGGGCCTGCGCTTTGCTGTTTGGGCGCCCAATGCGCAAAACGTAGACGTGGTTTTCGGGAATCCAGCCAACGGCTATATTGCCAACGACGACACCGGGATTGATCCGGCACAGCCCGTAGTCGCTCTTTTCCGGTTGGCTGACGGCATTTGGGAAGGGGGGCCACCGGGGGATTTTGCATCGTTCAAGAGCCTGCCTTACATGTATCGCATCGAAAACGCTCAGGGAAAAATCGTCTATCGTACTGATATTTTTTCCCGTAGCCAGATTGGTAAAGGCAATAAAAATCCTGCAAAGACTGATTGGCCGGGGACAGTAGAAACCCTGGACGGCACCGTGAGTTGCAGTGTGATTATTGATCCCGATGTAGTGCGCCGGGATTTCGAATCCACACCTCCAGGAATGCAACCGGATCTCATTTCGGCAGAGGCGTTTTGGGCTACGGAATTTACTTCGGGTTTGCCGCTGTCCACCCGCCTCGAAGACCTTATCATTTACGAATTGCATGTCGGATCATTGGGGTTTGGCAGAGACGGTGTCGGTAATTTGAGTGATGCGGTGTCATTTCTGGATCATCTCGTTGACCTCGGCGTAAATGCAATCGAGTTGCTACCCCTGGCGGAGTTTAATGGCAATGCCGGGTGGGGCTATGGCAACAGTCACCATTTTTGTATCGAATCCAGCGCCGGGGGGCGTGACAAGTACCGTCATTTTGTACACGAGTGCCATAGACGTGGCATCGTCGTCATTCAGGACGTAGTTTACAATCATTATGCCCCGGATGTGGAGCGTGCCGAGTGGCAATACGACTCGACCATTCCCGAAGAGAATATCTATTTCTGGTATGAGAGCAAACCTCGGGATGGTGGCTATCTCGACAACGGTTCTTCCGGCGCTACTCCACGCTTTTGGGAAGAAAAGGTGCGTCAGCAATTCATCAGCAGCGCCGCCTTCCTGATCGAGGAAATGCATGTCGATGGCTTACGTGTGGACTTGACTCAGGCGATTCATCGCGACAACACTCTCCATGGGCAATCGATCGGCAGCGCCAACGTCTTCGGGCAGAAGTTGTTGCGCGAGTGGAGCCGGACGCTGTGTATGATCCGGCCCACGGTGATGCTGATTGCGGAGGATCACACGGAATGGGATGCTGTGACGAAATCGCCGGCACAAGGAGGCTTGGGCTTCAACGCCAAATGGGAGGCTTCGTTCTACCACAATTTGATCGGCGACTCCGATATGGCTGGGGGCAAAGCGCGTCTTTTGAAACAAGCGGGATCCGGCGGCAACGATCCGCTACGAATGGACCAATTTTCTGGTGTCCTCTACAACAGCCGTAACAACCAGGTCGTTTTCCACGAGTCTCACGACGAAGCTGGTAATGCCGGTGGCACTGCCAGGACTATAGTGACAGCCGTCAATGGCGCACCTCTTATTGATGCCACGCGCATCGCGGCGGAGGCGCGCTCTCGCGTATGCTTCGGCTTTTCCCTGCTCTCCGCAGGCACACCCATGTTCTTTATGGGCGAAGAGATCGGGGCTCAAAAGCGCTATACCTACGATAATTTCGTCTTAAATCGCGAAGACATTCTCGGTGATCGTGACGGGAACGGCAAGAAGCTCTTTCGCTTTTATCAAGAACTCATCACACTCAGCCGCCGGCTGCGCCCGATCCGCAGCCACAACATTGATATCCTCCATGTGTCCAACTCCAATCGGGTTATTGCTTTCAAGCGGTGGAGCGGAGAAGAGGAGGTCATTATCGTAGCAAGCCTTAACAATACTGCCTTTAATAATGGTTACATAATCGAAAAGGATTGGCTTGCCATTCCTAACGCCCGTTGGAAAGAGATATTCAACAGCGATGCCGCTGTCTATGGTGGGCAGAACGTGGGTAATGGGGGTGCCATTATCCCCTCCTACCAGTGCCGTTTCAACGTCGTGATCCCGGCCAACGGTTTTGTAGTGTTCACTAAGCAATGATGCCTGAAAACGCTGAAATGAAGTCAGTACCCGATACATGTTAAATATGCGCTGCCAGCTTGATCAAACACGATCATTTTCAGCACCCTAGTCCTGACAGCCTGGGACATCTGGATATGGGTTTTACAAGACTCTGGCTTGGAGAACTTGGGTTTATGTATATCTACTGCAATTTCACATAGAACCAAAAAACATCATTGACATTATCAAAACCTTGCGGGTTTGGTCCATCATAGACAAAAAACTGGACATCAATAAAAGGGTCGTAGATACTTAATCTTTAATTGTAAAAATAAAAAAACACCGGGAGATAATAATGGGTTTTATGCAGGGCAAACGGGTCTTGATTGTGGGTTTAGCCAGTAATCGTTCTATTGCATGGGGGATTGCGCAAGCCATGCGCCGCGAAGGCGCTGAATTGGCATTTACCTTTCAAAATGAAAAACTGCAAAGTCGTGTCGAAGAAATGGCTGAACAATGTGATTCCAAAATTACCATTGAATGTGATGTCAGCATTGATGAACATATCGGCACTGTATTTGACAAACTGGGCGAACATTGGGATGGTTTGGACTGTATCGTGCATTCGGTCGCTTTCGCACCGCGTGATGCGTTGAATGGTGATTATGTTGATGTCACCACCCGCGAAAACTTTAGAATTGCCCACGATGTCAGTTCTTACAGTTTTACTGCATTAGCGAAAGCAGGACGAGCCATGATGAAAGGCCGGAACGGTTCGTTGTTGACTTTAACGTATTTAGGCGCTGAACGGGCGATTCCTAACTACAATGTCATGGGTGTTGCCAAAGCCAGTCTGGAAGCCAATGTGCGGTATATGGCAGTGGCGTTAGGTGCGGAAGGCACGCGTGTCAATGCGATTTCAGCAGGACCTATCAGAACGCTTGCCGCATCGGGTATCAATGATTTTAAGGCCATGCTGAATAAAGCTGCCGATACGTCGCCGTTGAAGAAGAACGTAACCATTGAAGAAGTTGGAAATGCGGCGGCATTTATGTGTTCTGATTTGGCTTCGGGTATTACCGGGGAAATTACTTATGTCGATTGCGGTTATAATATTGCCGGCTTAGCGGCATCATAAGCAATTGTTTGCCTGACAAAAAAGGGAGCCTTATGCTCCCTTTTTTATTTTCGATCATTTGGATTACTGAGCGAGGGTCTTTGCCCTGATTTCTATATCAGCATCCGCCTGCAAGCTGTTTAGAACCTGATTAAATTCAGTTTGACCAAACGCGTTGGCAATATTTTTCTTCGCCAATTCCAGCTGTTTCTTGTCATCATCACTCATAATGCCTGCTGTCACTTTTGACAAACTCACTACGACTTGCTCGCCAGCAGGCAACACTGCAATAAAGACACTCGGCCTGCCGCCAACAGGTTTAGCCGCTTTAAAAATGGCCTCACTCAACTGCTCGGGCAACGCATTTTTGCTGCGTGTCAGTCCTTTCGCTGTCTTGATTTCCAGCTTATTTTCAGCCGCCACCGTTTGCAGGGATTCACCTGCCTGCAGGCGTACTTTTATTTGTTTGGCCTTTTTGGCAGTCAGCAGCTTGGCATTTTCTTTTGACAGCAGCGCTGCCACTTCCTGTTTAGCTTCGTTCAGACCACGCAGGGCAGCCGCTTTGTGCTCCAGCAACCGCACCACTGCCAAACGCTCGGCACCCAGCTCTATCGGCGCACTATTATTGCCTTGCAGAACTTCTTCCGAGAACGCCGCGCTGCGTATTTTTTCATCAGCTGCAATACCTTCACCCTTGTCTTTGGTAAACAGAGCCGATTTCTGAACAGTAACACCCAGGGCATCGGCAACTGTCTGTAAATTATCTGGATGCTCATAACTCATTTCAGTTAATTTTTCACCTGCCTCATAGAAAGCATTTTCTGCCTGGGCTTTTTGATATGCTTTAGCCACTTCATTTTTAACGCTGTCAAACGACTTGATGTTCCCTGGCACGAGTTCGGTGACTTTGATTAAATGATATCCAAACGCTGATTTGACCGGATTCGAAACTTCACCAAGCTGCAAAGAACTTGCTGCATCTTCAAACGCTTTATCCATGACGCCGACGTTGAACAGACCCAGATCGCCTCCCTTTTTAGCGGTCAATTTATCATCGGAAACCTCTGCTGCCAATGCAGCAAAGTCTTTACTTTTCAAATCCTGTTTTGCCTTTTCGGCTTTTGCCAACGCCGTCTTGGCATCGGTCTTGTCATTGATTGCAAACAGGATATGACTGATTTTTCTGCGCTCTGGCGTAGTATACTGGTCTTTTTGCTCTTCATAAAAGGCTTTTAACTTGTCGTCGGTGACAACTACTTTCTTGGCAATATGTTCAAGTGACAGCTCAATATATTCGACTGAAACCTGTTCAGGCGTTCGATATAAATCCTGATGCTGCTGGTAATAGGCCGATATTTCTTCCATTGTAGGCTGTTCTGTCAATGGCTGTACCGGAACGGTAACATAATCGACATCACGTAGTTGATTCTGGACTTTAAAAAAACTTTCCACATCATATTGTGTAGCAAAACTGCTCTCTATAATACTGTGTTGAAACTGTTCCATAATCAGCTTATTCTTGATTCTGTTGACGAATTCCCCGGACGAAATCCTTTGTGAACTGAGTAATGCTTTATATTGCTTGTCACTAAACTTACCATCCACCTGAAAATAAGGCAGGGATTTGATAAATTCACGCGCTTCATTATCGGTAGCAACGAGACCTTCTGCATGTACGTATTGCAATAAAACTTCATCTTTTATCAGCTTTTGTAATGCTTGCGCTTTTAAGGTTTGCTCATCGATACCCATGCCCTGAAGATTCTGGCTATATTGTTCATAGGCTTTATTAACATCACGCTGATAAAAATCCTTATCACCTACCGATGCAACAGGAGCTTCTTTCCCGGTATCCAGGTAATTGTTGATACCCCATAACGCAAAAGGGACACAAATCAGTATCAATATACCCCATGCAAAAGCACCTTGTGCTTTTTCTCTAATTTTTGTCAGCATAGACCCGCCCTAAAGAAACAACTTAGCATAAGCAAAAAAAAACCCCGAACCAAAGGGTTCGGGGTTTTTGTGGTTTGGCGGAGTGGACGGGGCTCGAACCCGCGACCACCGGCGTGACAGGCCGGTATTCTAACCAACTGAACTACCACTCCAAAGTCTGGTGGGTGCTGAGGGGTTCGAACCCCCGACCCTCGCCTTGTAAGGGCGATGCTCTCCCAGCTGAGCTAAGCACCCGACTAAAACCCCATTATAAAGCAATTTGTTGAAAATTTTCAGCTTTTTTAGGATTTCTCTCTAGTTTATGGATTTAATCAACCCGACTAAGAAGAATTAGTTTACAGCATCTTTTAATGATTTTCCAGCTTTAAATGAAGGAATCTTTGCAGCTTTGATAGTAATTTCTTCTCCGGATTGTGGATTACGACCTTTGCGTTCCGCTCTTTCCTTTACAGAGTAGGTGCCAAAGCCAACTAAAGCAACAGAGTCACCTTTGCCCAAAGCACCTTCAACCGCTTTGATAAAGCCATCTAAAGCACGTCCAGCGTCTGCTTTTGTTAAGCCGGCTGAATCAGCAATAGCGTCTATAAGTTCCGATTTATTCATTATTCCCCCTGAGGATGTTATTTTATGTGTAGTGTAAAACCCGTATGTTATATTCTTATGCACGATCCACTGCAACACAAGAAACACAAGTATTTATATCAATAGCGGTGACACGGTGTCAAGCTTTAAAAACCTCTGGAGGCCATGATTTTTAAGGCCGCATTGATTAGTCCACCAAACCCCTGAAATACATTTAATGTGCGGTAAGACCCTGTTGTATTATTTTAACTGAGTCAGCTTCATTTTTACCCGGTTCTTCATCGGCTTTTTTATCAACAGGAACAGGCAGATATTGCAAAGCAATTGCTAAAACTTCATCAATCCAGTGAACCGGTTTGATGTCCAGGTTTTGCTTGATATTTTCAGGTATTTCAACCAGGTCCTTTTCATTTTCGAATGGAATCACAACTGTTGTTATACCGCCACGGTGAGCAGCCAGCAGTTTTTCTTTTAATCCGCCGATAGGCAAAACCTCTCCACGCAAAGTAATCTCGCCGGTCATGGCTACATTTGCCCGCACAGGAATTTTGGTCAATGCAGAAATGATCGCCGTACACATACCGATACCCGCGCTGGGACCGTCTTTCGGCGTAGCCCCTTCAGGCACATGAATATGAATATCATTTTTCTGGAATAGCTCATTGTCTATCCCTAATACACCTGAACGACTCCTGACCACAGTCATCGCGGCTTCAATAGATTCTTTCATGACCTCGCCCAGCTTGCCTGTAGCCGAATGCTTGCCTTTTCCTGGAATAACCGCCGTCTCTATCGTTAATAATTCCCCGCCCACTTGCGTCCAGGCCAGGCCAGTCACCTGTCCAATTTGATCCTGTTCTTCGGCAAGACCATAATTAAAGCGCCTGACCCCCAGATACTTATCGAGATTTTCAGGCGTAACCGAAACTTTGGTTTTTTCCTGTTTCAACAAGAGATCTTTAACCACTTTACGGCAAATTTTCGAAATATCCCGTTCAAGACTTCGAACACCTGCTTCTCGAGAATAGTAGCGGATCATATCCCTGACTGCTGTTTCTGAAATTTCAATCTCACTCTCTTCAAGACCGTTATTTTTAACCTGTTTAGGGATCAAATAGCGAATGGCGATGTTGATTTTTTCATCTTCTGTGTAGCCGGCAAGACGTATGACTTCCATTCTGTCCAGCAATGCCGGAGGAATGTTCATGGTATTGGCCGTAGCGACAAACATCACATCAGACAAATCAAAATCCACTTCCAGATAATGATCGGAAAAAGTATGGTTTTGTTCAGGATCCAGCACTTCCAGTAAAGCTGATGCCGGATCGCCCCTGAAATCAGCCGCCATTTTGTCTATCTCATCGAGTAAAAACATCGGATTTCGTGTCTTAACTTTTGCCAGATTTTGCAAAATCTTGCCTGGCATGGAACCTATGTAAGTACGTCTATGACCGCGGATTTCCGCCTCATCGCGTACCCCGCCCAGAGCCATACGCACATATTTGCGATTGGTTGCTCTGGCAATTGATTCGCCCAACGAGGTTTTACCAACACCCGGGGGCCCCACCAGACACAAAATTGGACCTTTGAGTTGTTTGACCCGTTGCTGCACGGCAAGATACTCAAGTATGCGTTCTTTTACCTTCTCGAGGCCATAATGTTCGGCTTCCAGAACCTGCTCGGCCATTTTCAAATCATGCCGCACTTTGGTGGTTTTTTTCCAGGGCACATTAACCATCCAGTCTATATAATTACGCACCACTGTCGCCTCAGCGGACATGGGAGACATCAATTTAAGCTTATTGAGCTCAGTTTCGGCCTTGGTTTTCGCTTCCTTTGACATGCCGGCGCTGGCTATTTTCTTTTCCAGTTCTTCAATTTCATTGGGCACATCATCCATGTCGCCCAGTTCTTTTTGAATCGCCTTCATCTGTTCATTCAGATAATATTCCCTCTGATTCTTCTCCATCTGCTGCTTGACGCGCACACGAATTTTTTTCTCCATTTCCAGAAGATCTACTTCCCCTTCCATTAACGTCATTAGATTTTCCAGACGTTTTTCAATATCTGCGGTTTCAAGTATTGCCTGCTTTTCACTGACTTTCAAGGTCATATGAGCTGCCATCGTATCGGCAAGCCGGCTGGGATCATCAATACCTGACAGGGCATTCAAAACTTCCGGCGGAATCTTGTTATTCAATTTGACGTATTGATCAAATGAACTGATTACTGTCCGCTGCAGTACATCCTGCTCTTGCTCGGATAATGTTAAAACATCGTTAAGCTCCAGCACGAGCGCGGAAAAAAAACTCCCTGTTTCTTGATAGCGAATAACCTTGCTGCGTTGACTCCCTTCTACCAGAACCTTGACTGTGCCATCAGGCAACTTTAATAATTGCAGAATATTGGCCAGCGTACCGACCTGATAAAGATCAGGAAATTCAGGCTCATCAACTTCAGCGTCCTTTTGCGCTACCAGTAAAACCTGCTTGTTATCCTTCATAGCGGCATCTAACGCATCAATAGATCGTTCCCGGCCGACAAATAATGGAATGACCATGTGCGGATAAACCACTACATCTCTAAGTGGTAAAACCGGAATCAAGGTATGTGTTTGTTGCAACCCTGTCATTTTGTGCATTTCCATAAACGGAACCTTTATCAATTTCTTGGATTAGAAGATTATGGGGGCGCTAATTAAAATAGCAAGTATTCATTCTCATAAATTGAGAGCGCATCTAATGATACCGTTCTTCGACAGTGCGCTCTTGAGCGTTGTCGGGGTCAGCGCAAATGGTTTTTATATTTTTGATAAAACACAATCCTGGCAGACCAAGAATTTATCGAACAGTCGAACCATGAACTTAACCTGTTTTTAGAGCTCACCTTAAGAATCAAAAACGATAAATTCTGTCGACTGGTCATGCAGCAAGGCTGCGAAGTGTTATGTTTTTCTTCGTATTCCTGACGAGTGCAGATTTTAGGGTTGTTGCTAAAATGCCGCGCAAAAAAGAGCCTTAAAAATTAAGCTCCACCTTTTTATCAGAATCAGCAATATCAGGATTCTGCAGAGGCTTTTTTCTTTTCGGTTTCATAAACCAATAAAGGCTCGGATTGACCTAAAATAACGCTTTCATCTATAACAACTTTACAAATATTATCTGCTGATGGCAATTCATACATGGTATTCAGCAAGACATTTTCAACAATGGTTCTTAACCCTCTGGCGCCAGTTTTTCTTTCCATGGCCTTACGGGCAATCGCAGATAAAGAATCTTCACGAAACTCCAGATCAGCGCCTTCCATCTCAAATAAATGCTTGTATTGTTTGGTTAGCGCGTTTTTAGGCTTGGTCAATATTTGTACCAATGCCTGCTCATCCAGCTCATCCAGCGTCGCAATGATCGGCAAACGACCCACGAATTCAGGAATCAAGCCGTATTTTATCAAATCTTCAGATTCGACTTCCGCAAACAGTTGACCCACATTTTTAGACTCATCCCTGGTTTTTACTTCAGCTGAGAAACCTATGCCGCCTTTTTCGGAACGCGCCTTGATAACACGATCCAGACCTGCAAAAGCACCACCGACAATAAATAGAATATTAGCGGTATTAACCTGTAGAAACTCCCCCTGAGGATGCTTGCGGCCACCCTGAGGAGGTATTGAAGCAACAGTGCCTTCAATCAATTTCAGCAAAGCCTGCTGAACACCCTCACCTGAAACATCACGGGTGATTGATACATTCTCGGACTTTCTGGAAATTTTATCAATTTCGTCAATGTAAACAATGCCGGTTTCAGCCTTTTCTACATCATAATCGCATTTCTGCAGGATTTTCTGAATGATATTTTCTACATCTTCACCCACATAACCCGCTTCTGTTAAGGTAGTGGCATCAGCGATAGTAAACGGCACATCCAGTAAACGCGCTAATGTTTCAGCCAGCAATGTCTTACCCGAGCCCGTAGGCCCAATCAGTAAAATATTACTTTTTGCTAATTCAACAGAGTCTTTTTTGGCCTTACTGCGCAAGCGTTTATAGTGATTATAAACTGCCACGGCAAGAATTTTTTTGGCTCGCTCCTGGCCGATAACATAAGCATCGAGCTCTTCTTTAATCTGTTTTGGTTTAGGTAATTCATCACCGCCAAAAGAGGAAGCGTCATCTTGTAATTCATCTTTTATAATGTCGTTACAAAGCTCTACACATTCATCACAGACATATACTGAAGGGCCGGCAATAAGCTTTCTGACTTCATGCTGGCTTTTACCACAAAAAGAACAATAAAGCAGTTTATCATCATCTTTGCCGTTTTTGTCATTACTCATATCTTGTCTCCTGCAAACATCCGTGTGGATGTTTTAACTTTCGATAAAGCAAAGAATATCGAAATGCCAAAAGAATACCAACCATTATTATTCAGAACCTGTTGCTCTACTCGATAATACTTTATCAACCAGTCCATAGCTTACCGCATCATCCGAACTTAGGAAATTATCTCTATCGGTATCTTGCTGCACCTTTTCCAGGGGCTGACCGGTATGAAACGACAAGATTTTGTTCAGTTTTTCTCTGATATTCAGAATTTCCCTGGCATGGATATCAAAATCAGAAGCCTGCCCCTGAAATCCTCCCAATGGTTGATGAATCATCATTCTTGAATGCGGTAGACAGAAACGCTTACCTGCCGCCCCGCCGGTTAACAGTAATGCGCCCATACTGGCCGCCTGCCCTATACACAGCGTACTCACATCCGGCTTGATAAACTGCATGGTATCATAAATAGACATGCCTGCCGTCACTGAGCCACCCGGAGAATTGATATATAGATGAACGTCTTTGTCAGGGTTTTCTGACTCCAGAAAAAGCAGCTGAGCGACGACCAGATTAGCCATGTAATCTTCAACCTGACCCACTAAAAAAATTACGCGCTCTTTTAAAAGTCTTGAGTAAATATCGAAAGAACGTTCGCCTCTGGCGGTTTGTTCGATAACAATAGGTACTAATCCACCTGCCGCTTCCAAAGCCCTCGCTTGATTCATTACATATTGTTGATACATTAAAGATCCTTACTGTTGCTGTTTATCCAGAGCATCACTAAAACTTATCGTTTCATCTGATACTTTTGCCTGAGCGACCAACCATGCTATTGCTTGATCTTCCAACACCATTTGCTGGACATCATTTAAACGCTGTTCATCTGCATAATACCACGCAACAACATCTTCGGGACGCTCATAGCTTCTGGCCATGTCCTCAATTGTAGAGCGTACTTTATTACTGTCCAATTTAATAGCATTTTTTTGAATGATTTCACCCAGTATTAATCCTAATGTCACACGACGACTGGCTTGTGCTTCCAGCGCATCTCTAGGCGGATGAAACTCCTCCGGCTTCAGTTTCTGTCTTTTAGCTGTTTCGAGGTAAGGTTTCATCAGATTTTCGACCTCTTTATCGATCAAGGTATTGGGTACAGTAAGCTGAATTTTTTCATATAGAGAGTTCATTACGGCATTTTTCAATTTGCCACGCAATGCCTGTTCCAACTCTTTTTCCATGTTATTTCTGAGATCATCACGGAAAGACTCCACCGAGCCGTCTTCGATACCGTAAGCTTTAACAAAAGCCTCATCAATTTCCGGTAGCACGGGTTCTTCAACTTTAATGACATCCACTTCAAACTCGGCAGCTTTACCTGCCAGTTTTGCGTTGCCGTATTCTTCCGGAAAAGTAATTGAAAAAGTTTTATTAGCGCCCGTCGCAAGACCTGTCAGATTGTCTTCAAAGCCGGGAATCATTTTATTCGAGCCACAAACAACCTGAAAGTCTTCGACTCTACCGTCGGTAAAGTTCTCGCCTTCAGAAGTGCCGGAAAAACTAATCGTCACACGATCATTTTGTTGTGCTGCACGATCTACCAGGCGCCAACTTTGCTTTTGCGCTCTTAGCTTCTCAATCATGTCATCAACATCAGCATCGCTGACTGTAGCAACCGGCCGCACTACTTCGAGTTGATCAAGCCCTGCCAATGATATGTCAGGATAAACTTCAAACACAGCGGTATATTTAAAACCTTCAGTTTCTTCCACAGGCTGAATATGCGGGTGCCCGGCAGGCTTTAATTCCTGATTTTTCAATGCGTCATAATAAGTAGTATTGATCAAGTCACTAAAGATTTCACCACGAACCCGGTCTCCAAACATTTTATTAACTACGTGCTGAGGCACCTTACCCGGACGAAAACCATCAATTTTAACTTCACGTGCCAACGACTTTAAACGCGCTGCCATTTTCTCCTGGACAACGGCTTCAGGCACACTTACTGTCATTTTTCTGCTTAATTCTGATGTCTTTTCGACAGAAACTTGCATTTCTTTACCTCACATATTTATTGAAGAGTTTTTATAGAATATCGGGAATGGCTTAAAAGAACTGAAAAGCTTGCCAAAAACAGCACACTTTATAAAATCGGGTGGTGCGAATGGAGAGACTCGAACTCTCACAGGATAACCTACTGGAACCTAAATCCAGCGCGTCTACCAGTTCCGCCACATTCGCACTTTGAATGAACTCATTATTATAATTATTTGTTACTCTTATAACAAGCTATAATTCCTTAAATTTTAATGCCCTATCAAACAGTCACTGCAACATCAAAACCTAAAAGCCGAATTTCATCGGCAAACCCATTTAATATTTCAGCTGCCAATGGCGACAACCGCCCCGCTTCCGGCTGCAATGAAGGTCTTGCTATTGTATACAACAGCACCTGTTTCAACATACAACCTGATTGTTTAATGATTTTTAGCAAGTTGAGGTAAGCCGTTCTCTCCTTGACAGACAAACCTCGTTTTTCATAATCAAACAAACATGTTTGCAGTTTTGTCGGACACAATTGTGCCGAAAGCATTAAATTTCTCAAACTTGCCTTGCCGCTCTGTCCGGAATTATTAACCAAAGCCCTGCCTTCTTCGGTAGCACTATCCAGCTTAAACCAGACCTCGCCTCCATAAGCCTTTAATATCTTTAAACCAGCCTGTACTTTAGCCTGATGCACCAAACTGCCATTAGTAATCAGTAAATAGTGACTGTGCGGAAAAATACCTGCTTCAGTCGCTATCTTGCCAATCAACTCGACCGCCATTGCAAATTTTTTTAAGCTGGTCGGCTCACCATTGCCGGCAATAGCGATATCCTTAATTACCCGCTTGTCTTCATCCACCTGAAAACGCTGATAAAAATCTCCGTTGAGTACATCATCAAGAAAAAACCTCAGTTCATCTTCCAATAACTTAAAATCCATTTCCGGTGCAGCACCGATTTTTAAATCAGGTACCTGACAATAAATACAACGCCAATTGCAGGCATTATTGATATTAAAATTGATGCCTATGGACAAGCCGCCCATGCGCCTGGAAATAACCGGATAAACATATTTTAATCCGACACTATCCGAATTATGACTGCCGGTTGTTAATTTCGATACCATGACCCTGCTTGAAAGTAATTGTTAAGTGCATTATTCTACGTAATTTTATGGCCTGTATTTAAGTTTTCTTACGAAGGGCATGAAACTCTTGTAGAATTAATTGGTCTTTTTGTTTTGTTTATCATTTATTTTTAAGGAATATCTTCAAATGAGATTAAATACTGCTATTTCACGCCCGGATTCAAGTATTCTGGCAAGCAATAAGGTACTGAAAAATACCTACCTGTTGTTATCAATGACATTAATTTTCAGCGCCATGACCGCAGGTGCAGCAATGTATCTGAATTTTCCTCCTCTAGGTTTGATTGTCACGCTGGTGGGTTTTTATGGCCTCCTGTTCCTGACAACAAAATTCAGCAACAGCGCTTTGGGCCTGGTTTTTGTTTTCGCTTTAACCGGTTTTATGGGTTTAACATTGGGACCTATTTTATCGATGTATGTTAAAGCCTTCAGCAATGGTCATGAACTTATCATGATGGCATTAGGCGGCACTGGAGTCGTATTCATGGGGCTTTCAGGCTATGCGTTAACCACGCGCAAAGACTTCAGTTACATGGGCGGTTTCCTGATGGTCGGCGTGCTGGTGGCATTTCTGGCGGGTATCGGCGCTATCGTTTTCGCTATCCCTGCGCTATCATTGGCGGTATCGGCGATGTTTATTCTGCTGATGTCCGGCATGATCCTGTTTCAGACCAGTCAAATAGTCAATGGCGGTGAAACCAACTATATCCTGGCAACTATTTCACTGTATGTTTCTATCTACAACCTGTTCCTGAGCTTGTTGCAACTGCTAGGCGTGTTCGGTGGCAGAGAGTAATTGATCGGTTTGCTTTATTTGGCGGATTTCGAAAGTTATCCGCCGTTCCGTTCTGAATAGTGTGCTATAAAAGTTAGTGCATTGAAAACAAAAAGAATCGAATGGAGTAGAGAGAAAAATGAAGCTCTCAAACAGAACCGAAATGTTTGTTTTTAAGACATAGAAAACGCTATTAATGACGATAGAATTTTAGATATTATTCCTCACCACAACCCTGAAAAATATCCCAATCAAAAAATCTTAATCGTACAGATAAGAGACTATATTCACTATTTACCTTTCATTGAAGATGATGAAAAGTATTTTTTAAAAAGCATCATTCCCAGTCGAAAACAAAATAAAAAATATTGAGCTACTATTTTTTAAGGTTAAGAAGATGAGTCATACCCGTTACAGTCCAGAAGAATTGGAAATTTTAGATTTCATAGAAAATGAAAATCCAAAAAGCGTTCCTGATCTTGCCAATGAAATTGCCCAATTAAAAGCTTCTGTTAAGGCCAAAATGAGCAAAAAAAAGGCAATTAATTTAAGATTGTTAGAACACAATCTACAAAGCATAAAAACAGAAGCAATAAGAGAAGGCATTCCTTACCAAACCTTGATAAGCTCTATTTTGCATAAGTATGTGCAGGGGAACTTGGTCGCCAAGTAAAATGAATAAAATTGATGAGTTAACAGAAGTTACAGCACCCAATGAAAATGAGTATCCTTATGGTGCAAAAGTAACCATTTTTCTCAATGGAATGGTTCAATTTGAATTGGATATAAAAAGATAAGCTCATAAACTTGGATGATAAATTAGTCATTGAATTTAGACAAAACGAGCATTCAATTACGCATTTTCAAGAAATTACTGTTCCGGGTTTCCAAGAATGGGACGTGTCTATTTTAGGTTTTCAAACCGCTTGTGAAGCTGAGTAGGCTGGCTTGAAACTTGCCGAATCTTTGTTTTGGTTGTCAATTTCAAGAAATTTCCCAATCAGATTTGTATACAATAAATCATTGCCTTGTACTGTTTTTGATAGAACACGCGGCATGTCGTCGTCCATGTCTGGATTTGGGTATCCTCAACAAACAGAAAATAAAAATGATGTTGTTAGCTGCATTAAAGAGGTTTTTATATCAAAAGCTGAGCCCAGAATTGACAAAGAGCGACTCTTATTGGCAATGGAATTATATTCTTCTTCAAACCTTGAAATTACACAGCAATCAAAATTTATATCATTAATTACGTCCTTAGAAGCACTTTCTGAACAAGAAGATTACACAAAATATATTTCCTTTATCGAAGACAAAATTAAAGAATTGAAAGAGGCAATAGAATCCCAAGATGAAATCAATATTCCAAAAAAAGTAAAAAATTCTTTGAAAGGAAGAATTGGAAAAGAGCTATTAAGAGAATCTGTTAATCAGGCCGTTCTTGGAATGATGCAGCAATGTTCAGTAGATACCAAAGAACAAAAAGCCTTTTTTCTCGAGCCTATAAGACAAGGTCAGACCTTTTACATGATGGTAAAACGAGTGAAAATTTACCTGAATTAAACCAAAAAACATCAGAAATGATGCGTAGTATTTTTGCTAACTGTTTACAGTTTAGTTTTAAACCTCCCAAACCGCAACAACATCCCCGGCAACAGCAATAAATTTAACACCGTTGAAGAAGCAAGGCCACCAATAATAATCGCTGCCATAGGTCCCATAATTTCACGCCCCGGATTATCGCTATTAAAAGCGATAGGAAACATTGCTAAAGCAGTAACCAGTGCCGTCATTAAAATAGACGGCAAACGTTCCTGAGCGCCTTGTATGACGGTTTCCACAGTCCAGCTTTTGCCTTCAATTTCGACTAGATATCTATAATGTGACAACAGCATAATGCTGTTACGCACGGTAATACCAAACAAAGTAACAAAACCTACAATAGAACCTACCGACAAAGTGGCTCCGGTTAGCGCTACAGCAGCAATTCCACCGATTAAGGCAAAGGGCAAGTTGGCAAGTGTCAGCAACGTGTTACGGATACTGCCAATAGCGATATAAATAAAAATCAACACCCCCGCTCCAGCCAGCAATGAATGCAAAATCAATTCTGTACGAGTCTGAGCCTGTTCGACAGCAGTGCCGGTAAATTCGGGATAGCTATCCGCCGAAACTGGAATTTCCTTAAGTACCCGGGTTTTAAGATCCTGCATAAAAGCATCCAGGTCCCTGTCAATCACATTACAGGTGACGGTTTGCCGCCGTTGTGAACCCTGATGCAGGATGTTATAGCGGCTTGCCGTATTTCTAATTTCCGCGACCTGTTCCAGCCTGATTAAAGTTCCGTCCTTCGTTCTGACAGGCAGTCGGGCAATCGAGTCTGGTTGCTGTCTTAGCTCCGGCGCCAGAGCCACCGCAACATTGTAAATTTTATTCCTCTGAAATTGCTTCCCTACTATTCGGGTTCCGTAAGCGGCTTGCAAGGTATTAACAATCTGTTCAGGCATTACGCCCCAAAAGTTAAGCTGGTCGAGATTCAAGTGAATTTGCAACAACGGCGAACCCGGCGGCGACCGTAATTGTACGTTGGCCGCGCCTGGGATGCCCTGCATAACCCGGGCAAGCGTTTGTGCTTTGGTATCAAGCACATTCAAGTCATTACCATAAAGATTAACGACCACCGGCGCGGTGTAGCCGGAAATGGTTTCATCGACCCGTTCGATTAAAAAAGTGTTGGCTTCAAAGACAATGCCGGGAAAGCTGCTCAGAATTTCACGCAACTTGTTCAGTATTTGCTGCTGCCTGGCGCCTGACAGTGGTTCAAGGCGAACTTCATACTCACTGTAATGACTGCCGTAAGTGTCGGCTCCACGCTCGGCGCGTCCCGCCCATTGCGATACCGATTGTATGCCCGGAATGGTCATAAACTGTTCGCTCAGTTTGCTACCGATTCTTAATGATTCCTGCAAAGAGGTTCCGGGAATACTGGTAGTATGAACAATAAAATGACCTTCACGCAACTCGGGCAAAAACTTGCTGCTAAGACTAAAAAAGGCGAATGGACCTGACAGACACACAATAACGCTGACGACAATCAGCACGTTAAAATGTCTGAAAACAAAATTTAACGAGCGCTTATAAAATGGTTTGATGCGCTTGATCAGCGGCGGGTCATTGGTATCGCTGAGCGCACTGCCCAGCAAGGCAAAACACAGCGCCGGCGTCAAGGTAAGAGCCACCAGTAACGATATTAAAATGGCCAGAATATACGAATAACCCAGCGGCGCAAATAAGCGTCCGCCTACGCCCTTTAAGGTCAACAGGGGCACGAACACCAACGCGACAATAAAACTGGCATAGACCACCGAGCTGCGTACCTCCAGCGAAGCCGTATAAACAACTGTTGCAACGGGCAGCGGCTTAGCCAGTATACGGTTTTCACGCAAACGCCGGAAAATATTTTCGGTATCAATAATGGCATCATCAACCACTTCACCCAAGGCAATAGCCAGGCCACCCAGCACCATGATATTAAGATTAACCCCCGTTTCCAGCAAGACAATCATTGCACCGATTAATGACACGGGAATAGCCAGTGCGGAAATAAATGCCGTGCGCAAATTAAACAGGAACAGGTAAAGAATAACCAGCACAAATAAACCTCCGATCAGCAAATGCCCCGATAAATTTTTAATCGATCTTTCGATATAGTCGGCAGGACGGAACAGATGTTCATAGAAAGTAACCGCCTCATTTTTAAAAACAGGTTCTAATTCTTGCAAGGTCTGCTCAACCTGTCTGGACACGGTCAGGGTATTGGCTCCGTATTGCCCGATAACCATCATGACTATGCCCTGTTTGCCCCCAATTTGTGCTGCACCGATAGGCGGTTCAGGTGCGTAGCGGATGCTAGTGACTTCGCCTAAAGTAATATTGCGTCCCTGATCACGCTTAACAATGATTTTTGCAAATTGTTCGGGCGTAGCTGGCTGTCTAGTGATTTGCAGCGTAAAACGCTGGTTAAGGTTTTCGATAAAACCGCCGCCCTGAATGGTTCCTGCTTGCGAGGCAGCTTGAATAATGTCATCCAGTGCCAGATTAAAACGATGCAACTGAACAGGATCAACCTGAATTTGCAGTTGCGCAATTTCTCCGCCAAACACATTAACATCGGCAACGCCGGGTACAGCCAATAATCGCGGCACGATAGTCCAGTCCACCAGACTCCGCAGAGCCATTAAATCTTTCGCATCCGAACTTAAGCCGATGGTCAATACCGTCGCGGAAGATGAAGACAGGGGTATCGTAACTGGTTTAATACCCGGCGGCAGTTGTACCAGTAAACTTGCCAGACGTTCGCTAATCAGTTGGCGATTGCGATAAATATCACTATGCTCTATAAACGTCGCCGTGATTATCGATAAGCCCTGAATGGATTCGGAACGCACCGATTCCAGCCCCACCAAGCCACTGATAGACATTTCAATCTGCCGGGTTACCAGAACTTCAACCTGCTCGGCAGACAGTCCGGGAGCTTCGCTTTGAATAATGACCCGTTTGGGGGCAAATTCAGGAAAAATATCCAGGCCCGCCATGGTAAAGCGGTAACTGCCGTAGAGCAAAATCATTACGGCGAGCGCAATAACAATGCCGTAAAAACGGATGGAGAAGCGGACGAGAGTAGCTAACATTATTTTTTGGGGAGTTTTAGCATTTTTAAAGATATTGGCTGGCAGGATTTGCTGAGGTTACGAAGTGCATAAAGCAGAAGGTTTGGGATTATCGACAAAAATCGAGAGCCTACGGGAGGGTTTTTGGCTCACCGATTCGTTTCCGTTTGCCTTAGCCAAAGCAAGGCCATCGCTTTGGTGCCTGTGTTGCCAGGGAACAGGCGAATACGGGCTATTTAAGTATATGGGATAGTATGATGGGAGCAGTCATTCGCCCCCATACATAGAAGGATTAACTACTTCTGTTCTGGCTTGATTGATTGACTCTGTTGCTTCATTTGTTGACGTTGTTCTCTCATTTGTTGACGTTGTTCCTTGATTTGCTGGCGGTGTGTTTTCCTTTGCTCGTGATGCGTTTTCATTAGTTGCAGTTGCTGGTTTTTCAGTTGTTCTTTTTTGGCCGGGTCCTTCTCAGCCAAAATCTGATTTGAAAGATCGTGCATCATCAGCATGTGTTCCTGCATGGCACGCAAGTGCTGATCTTTTTGTTCCGCACTCATGCCACCCATCATCCCCATTCCCATACCCTGATGAGTATCCATACCCGGTTGCATTGGTTCAGCAACCTTTTGCGGTTCCTCGGCGAAGCTTGTCGCGTATAAAGGAAGTAATAGTAACAAGGTGGCGGTTGATTTAAGTATATGTTTCATTGGAATTACCTTTGGCGGATTGATTGTAAGTGACGATTCGAATACCTGTGAGTTCGAGTAGCGTTAAAAGTTCCTCGCTTCTTAGCAACCCAATATGAGTATTTTGAGAGTGCAAATGAAAGCAGGATGTTACAATTAACAGCCTATAAAAGTAGCCCTATCTATAGCCATTGCCGTGCAATCAAAACAAGAGAAACCTTACAACTGGAATACTATCTACCAGATTGCTTTAGAACACAAAAAAGAACTGATTTACTCCCATTTCAACGCCGTTTTAGCGACCATTGCCAGCGTTCCTGTGCCCTTGTTGATGCCGTTGCTGGTCGATGAGGTGTTATTGAATAAACCGGGGGCTGCAATTGACATAATCAATCGACTGTTTCCTCCGGAATGGCAGCTCCCCA
This sequence comes from Methylococcales bacterium, assembly GCA_028714175.1. Lineage (GTDB taxonomy): Bacteria > Pseudomonadota > Gammaproteobacteria > Methylococcales > Methylomonadaceae > JAGXGJ01. Next base: position 30,712 of record JAQTMV010000006.1, on the reverse strand, counting down.
TGCTGTATATTTCGGTTATTTTGGTTGCCAGTGTAGTGCTGCGGATTATTGCCATCATTTTCAATATTATTCAGGCTCGACAGTTTTCATGCATTTCCAAAGACATTATTTTCCGCATCCGCAAAAATCTGATCGGCCATTTGCAGACCATTTCCATGTCCGAATATGAAACTCTGGGCACAGGCACGGTGGTTACTCATCTGGTTAAAGACCTTGATACCATTGATACGTTTATCGGCACTACCGTCAGTAAATTACTGGTAGCCTGCCTGACGATAATCGGCACCGCGGCGATTTTACTGTGGATGCACTGGCAACTGGGTTTGTTTATCCTGTTGCTAAATCCTGTGGTTATTTATTTTACCCGTGTGGTCGGCTCTCGCGTAAAAAACCTTAAATCCAGGGAAAACTCTGCTTACGAGGTTTTTCAACAATCGCTGACGGAGACGCTGGAAGCGATTCATCAAATTCGCGCCAGTAACCGCGAGCGCTATTATTGCCGGCAACTGATTGAATCCGCACGCTCGGTCAAGGATTATTCGACTGCGTTTGCCTGGAAAAGTGATGCGGCGGCGCGCTTAAGTTTTCTGGTGTTTCTGTTCGGTTTTGATATTTTCCGTGCCTGCGCCATGCTGATGGTGTTTTATTCTGATCTTAGCATCGGCCAAATGCTTGCAGTATTCGGCTATCTCTGGTTTATGATGGCGCCAGTACAGGAAATTCTGAATATTCAATATGCCTTTTATGCCGCTAAAGCTGCACTGGCGCGTATCAACCGCTTGAATGCCCTTAAACAGGAGCCGCATTATCCGCATCTTGAAAATCCGTTTCTAAACAAGAAAACCGTTGCCATTCGCGTCGATAATCTGCATTTCAGTTACGGTGAAGAAAAGATACTCAACGGCATAAAGTTAAAAATTAAAGCCGGAGAAAAGGTTGCATTGGTCGGCGCCAGTGGCGGCGGCAAGTCTACGTTGATACAAACTCTGATCGGCCTATATCCGCCGGACGAAGGCCGGATTTTCTTTGACAATGTTGCCATCGAACGCATAGGCCTTGAGATCGTCCGGGAGCATGTCGTGACTGTATTACAGCATCCTGTTCTTTTTAATGATACTATCCGCGCCAATCTTACATTGGGCAAACCCGCTACCGATGCCGTATTATGGAACGCCTTGAGCATTGCGCAATTAATAGACGCAGTTAAAGATCTGGAAAACGGCCTGGATACCATTGTCGGCCGCCATGGTATGAGACTTTCCGGAGGCCAACGGCAAAGAATGGCTATTGCCCGTATGATTGTTGCCGATCCCAAAGTGGTGATACTGGATGAAGCGACTTCGGCATTGGATAGCGAAACAGAGCATAAACTGCACCAGGCGCTTGACTCTTTTTTAAAAGGCCGCACTACGATTATTATCGCTCATCGTCTGAGTGCAGTTAAACAAGCCGACCATGTCTACGTTTTTGAACAAGGTAAAATCTGTGAACAGGGACGGCATGAAACATTAATCAGCCAACATGGCCTTTATGCCAAACTTTACGGAGAATACCAATAAAGCAGGCACAAGGTTATAAAATCAAATCCCTTGAACCTTGAACCTTGAACTTTTCAGCTTAAAATTTATGACCGAACTTTACGATTTGCACTGCCACTCAACCGCCTCTGATGGCGCCTTATCGCCTGCAGAAGTGGTGCAACGCGCCCATCAGCACGGTGTTACCGCACTGGCATTAACAGATCACGATACTGCTGCCGGACTCACTCAAGCTATGGCTTGTGCGCTTGCAACAGGCATCAGGTTAATAGCCGGCATTGAACTTTCCGCAAGCTGGCAAAATAAATGTTTCCACATAGTGGGACTGGGCATTGATCCAACTTATACGCCGCTGGTTAAAGCTACTTATAATCTGCAACAAATTCGCCTGGAACGCGCTGAAAAAATTGCCGGTAAGCTGGAGAAAAAGCGCATCCCGGGCGCTCTGGAAGCGGTCAAAAAAGCCGCAGGCGATGGCATGATTACCCGTACCCATTTTGCTGATTTTCTGTTGTCACAAAATCATGTGTCTTCTCAACAAGAGGCTTTCGACCGTTATCTGGCAAAAGGGAAGCCCGCTTATGTTGCTACAGTTTGGGCTGAACTGGAGCTGGCGGTAAACTGGATTACCGAAGCCGGCGGTGTTGCTGTATTGGCACATCCATTACGCTACAAGCTGACAGCCAATTGGATGAAACGCTTGCTTACTGCATTCAAAGATGCCGGCGGCCAGGGGATAGAAGTCGTAACGGGCAGGATTAATGCCGATGAGATAAAGCTGGCTGCGGATTATGCCACCCGTTTTCAACTGGCCGGCTCCATGGGTTCTGATTTTCATAATCCGGTAAACCCATGGATAGAACTGGGCAGGCTTGCGCCTTTACCCAAGGATATTAAGCCGGTATGGGAGTTGCTCGGTTAATCCAGGTTTTAGCGGGATAATAATGGTGAATTTTTCATTCGCTTTTTGACCAAGCTGTAAGAGAATCCGGTCAATATATCTGGTATAATAAGTATTATTATCTCTTTGAAAGACAAAGAAAAAACAAGCGAAAGTAACCATAAACCGGAGCAACATCGATGCCAAATAATGTTTCTGCCGCCCAGTTATTTATTATATGAATTGATGTCTTGGACATGCCTGCAGCAACCGTTTTCCACAAGCTCAAGCCATGACTAGGCAACGAAAGATTCATAAAAGCCGACTTTCCACGCCGCCCTGGCATCTCCTGGAGCCTTGGCAGACGACTGCGTGGCTCAAGGTCGATCCTGAACAAGGATTGAGCCGCGAGGAAGTGGAACAACGCCTCGCGACCCATGGCCCGAATACCATACCCGAACAGCGGCGTCGAGGTCTCATTCGGATGTTTTTCGGGCAATTCGCCGATTTCATGATCATCGTGCTAATTCTGGCCGGCATCATATCGGGTTTGATCGGCGATTTAACGGATACGATTGCCATCGTCGTAATCGTCGTGTTGAATGCCCTCATCGGTTTTATCCAGGAGTACCGTGCCGAACGCGCCGTGGCCGCGCTCAAGCGTTTGGCCAGTCCTACCGCCCAGGTGCTGCGGGAGGGAAAAACTCAAACCATAGCGGCGCAGGAGCTGGTCCCCGGTGATCTGGTCATGCTCGAAGCCGGCAATGTCGTCCCGGCCGATTTGAAACTGTTGGATGTGGCTCGACTCAAGGTGGAGGAGGCCGCACTGACCGGGGAATCCCTGCCGGTGGAAAAATCGGGAGCGTTGATACGGGAGCTGGATTCGCCGCTCGGCGATCGGCGCAACATGGCTTACAAAGGTACCATCGCGACCTATGGACGCGGGGTCGGAATTATTATCGCCACGGGGATGGACACCGAGCTCGGTAAAATCGCCGAGCTTCTGCGACAGGAAAAAGAAACCAGAACTCCGCTGCAACAACGCCTTGCGAAGTTTGGTAAGCGCCTTGCTCTTTTGGTTTTGGCAATTTGCGCCATTATTTTTGTCGTGGGTTTGCTGCGCGGCGAACCGCCCGTCCTGATGTTTTTGACCGCCATCAGCCTGGCGGTAGCGGCCATACCGGAGGCACTCCCCGCCGTGGCCACAGTGTCTCTGGCTTTGGGTGCGCGCAAGATGGTCAAGCAGAACGCCCTGATCCGGCGACTCCCTGCTGTGGAAACCCTGGGTTCGGTTACCTTCATCTGCTCGGACAAAACGGGCACATTGACGCAGAACCGCATGCACGCCGAAGCGTTTTACGTCGAAGAGCGCTTACGGGAGGGCATCGCCGCTGACTTTCCGGCCAGGCTGTTGCGGGCACTCGCCCTGAACAACGACGCCCGCCGCGACCAGGATGGCCGGTTGCTGGGTGACCCTACCGAGATTGCTTTGTACGAAGCCGCTGCAAGCGCAGGCTACGATGGGGTAGACCTGAGCCAGGACGCACCCAGGCAGGATGAAATTCCTTTCGATTCAGAGCGCAAGCTGATGACCACGCTGCACCTTGAACACGGCGAGCTCATTGCTTACACCAAAGGTGCTCCTGAGAGTCTGCTGCCTCAATGCGTCAGCCTATGGACCGGCGATGGCCCGCAACCCCTGCAGAGCGAAAAGATTCTGGCCATCGCCGAGCAAATGGCCGCGGAAGGACTTAGGGTACTGGCCCTGGCGTACCGCCAATTCCCGGAGCGGCCCCGAACGCTGACCGCCGACTCGATCGAATCCGGGCTGAGTTTTCTGGGTCTGGTCGGTCTTATGGACCCGCCACGGCCCGAAGCCAGACAGGCGGTAGAGCTTTGCAAGAGCGCCGGGATCACTCCGGTCATGATTACCGGAGATCATCCGGCAACTGCCCGGGCTATCGCCATGCGGCTTGGCATTGCCAAAGCCGACAGCAAAATCCTGACCGGGCCGGAACTGGAGCGCATGAGTTTCCAGGAGTTCGAGAAGCAAGTCGAGGATGTTCGCGTATACGCCCGCGTGGCACCGGAGCAGAAAATCAACATAGTAAAGGCGCTTCAGGACATGGGGGAATTCGTGGCGATGACCGGGGATGGCGTTAACGATGCGCCAGCCCTCAGATCCGCCAATATCGGCATCGCCATGGGGAAAATCGGCACGGACGTGGCGCGGGAGGCCTCACACATGGTCTTGCTGGATGACAATTTCGCCACCATTGTGGCGGCGGTACGCGAAGGGCGGCGGATTTTCGACAACATCCGTAAATTTATCAAATACACGATGACCAGCAACTCGGCGGAAATCTGGACGCTCTTTCTGGCGCCCTTTCTCGGATTACCGATCCCTTTGCTGCCCATCCATATCCTCTGGATCAATCTGGTTACCGATGGTCTACCGGGATTGGCCTTGGCCGTTGAACCGGAAGAGCGGGGCATCATGCAACGCCCTCCTCGCCAGCCTCAGGAAAGCATTTTTGCCCAGGGTATGTGGCAGCACATCCTGTGGATCGGTCTGCTGATGGGCGGAGTCTCGTTGTTCTCCCAGGGCTGGGCTTATTTCACCGGTTCTGCCCACTGGCAGAGCATGGTGTTCACGGTGCTGACCCTATCGCAAATGGGGCATGTCCTGGCGATCAGGTCGGAACGACAGTCTTTCTTCAGTCAGGGATTCTTTTCCAATAAACCGCTGCTGGGCGCGGTGCTTTTGACCCTCGGCCTGCAAATGGCGGTATTGTATGTGCCGGTTTTGCAGCCGATCTTCAAGACCGAGGCCTTGAGCCGTGATGAATTGATGTTTTGTCTGGTGCTTTCTTCGGTCGTATTTTTTGCGGTGGAAATCGAGAAGTGGATGCGGCGCCGGGGCTGGATTTACCGGGACCAGCTGCAAGAAGTAAGCAAGGTTAGCTGAGCACCAAGCGTCGTTACTTTCTAGATCGGCTGATAACTGCATTCAGCGGAAACAACCCAAAAGAAACTATGCTCGATTCTGCCAAGGTATGTTCCCAACAGGAAAATCACCATGAATGCCACACCAATTGAAGCGTTCATCAAGTCCACGGGCAGCGAAATTTGTTGCATCAAAACCTCCGGCAACCTGCACGGCTTTGATGAATTGGTAAGGTGGTGTCGCTATTAACCGGTTCGCGACCAATACCAATGGCAACTGTCTGCGTTCTGCGGCCCGAAACAAAATGTCTTTGATAACATTGGGACAGGCATCGGCATCGATCCATATTTTCAGGGTCATATTTTTCTTTTATTTAGAATTAGTTCGGATCAATAACAGGTTCAACATTTCATTGCGGCCACCTGGCCAAGCAAAAATTCCGGTATCCGTTGTTCCAGCCAATACCGTGGTCTTAACGGGATGCGCCCGGATATAAAACCGACATGACCGCCGTGTCGGGTATATTCCAGTTGCATATGGGGCGAAATTTCATCCGGACCGGGCAAGACTTCTTTTGTCATAAACGGATCGTCAACCGCCTGAATCAATAGGGTGGGCACCGAGATTGATTTGAGATATTGCCTCGAACTGGAGCGATGGTAATAGTCGTGCACATCGTTAAAACCATGCAGTTTGGCCACGACTCGGTCATCGTATTGCCAGAACGAGCTGATTCCCGATAAATCGCCCAATGCTTTGATCTTCATAGCTTCCTGAGATTGATCCATCTTTTCCAAATGCTTTAGCTTTCTGTGCATATAGGCTTTTAACTCTTTCAGTAAATTGCCGCGATAGCACCTTGAAAATCCGTTATCCAGTTTTGTCGCGCAAACACCCAGCAGCAAAGGCACAGAAACGGCCACTGCGGCGAACAAGTCCAAGTTTTGCCCTTGTTCGCCCAGCCACTTTAAAAGCACATTGCCACCTAATGAAAAACCTACAGCTCCGATGGGCGTTTCGGGTTCACGTTGACGCAAGGTTTGATAGAGAAATTGAATATCCTCTGTTTCGCCTGAATGATAACAGCGCGCTCTGTTATTGGATTGGCCGCTGCAACCACGGAAATTGATTGCGGCACTGCGTAATCCTCGTTTGAGCAAGGCGCTTTGTAGCCCTTTGATATAACTCGATTGCGCGCTGCCGGTTAAGCCGTGTAACAATATTATTAGCGGTTGAGTGCCTGTTCCGCAGAAATCGACATCGATAAAATCATTATCAGGCGTTGTTATTCTTTCCCGCCAGTAATCGGGCGGATTGGGCTCTTTTCTAAATATGGCCGGATAAATCGTCTGTAAATGCCGGTTGCTTAACCACCAGGCAGGCTTGAATGTTGTTTTTCTAAACATGGGTTATGGATCCCGTTACAAAAATATCTGATTGTTATACCATTCGCGAACAATTAATCAATTTCTACTGTTGCCGGGTGGCTTTTTCTGTTGGCCCCTGCGTTTTATTTGTCCGGTTACCGACAAAGCAGTTTCAGGCAGAGGCTGTTCGGGTATTTCATGGCTGACAGAACGATATTGTACCGCCGGAAATAGGGAGGTGGTGTTAAATGTGGGTTATCGAATTTCTCAAGCCCTCATAATATTTTACCCATCAGGTGATTCTTAATTTTGTAAAATCAGTGCCTTTTAAAGAGGATCGCCCTCCATCGCCCTCTTTTTAAAACCCAGAAACTTCAATTTGAAATAGCGGTATTAAGACCCTATATTTCGTAGTTGAAGGGTCTCTTCAGTCTACCGGAATAAGTACTTAACTTGACTTTTAGTCATAAAATATCTTATTGGATTTTTTTTACACATTACCGGAGATTTACTCATGAAACACCTTATTAAATTTTTTTCCGCATTTTTTGGCACTGACGTTAATGACTGCCGTGCGTTGCGCATCGACGCAAAAGCAGGAGGAAATTGGAATGACATGCGCTTCAAATAGGCGAGGAAACCATCATGAAAACAATAGACACAGTATCTAATTCTGCACATGAGGCTGACGCTAAGATCGCCGATGCAACCAGCCAGGCTGTGGACGCACTTGGTGACATAAGGAGAGCAACTAATAAATGCCGAGCAAAAATTGTTGAAAAATTGCCGCGGTTATATTAAGGTCCGAGTTCCGTTATCTGTTGCAGATTTGAGTAATTGGATAATAAATCACAATGGCAAGACTGTCCAGACTGCACACTAAAAGTGATCCCTGTTATTGATTTTTTTTAACAACACAAGTTTCATTTTAATCCTTCATGACTATTTTCCTGACTCAGATTGATGTACTTTGTGTGGGACACGCCTCTTACGATCTTGTGTTTTCGGTTTCCCGTCATCCACTGGAAGATGAGAAGATTTTTGCCGATGGTTTTTTCGGCTGCGGCGGAGGACCCGCCGCCAATGCCGCCGTAGCCACCTCCCGTTTAGGCTACACAGCATCCTTTGCCGGTTATCTTGGTCAGGATCTTTACGGAGAAAAACATTACCAGGAATTGGCTGCATGCGGTATTAATACTGAGCTCATCGTTCGTGGCTCAGCCCCTACCCCGGTTTCTGCGATACTCGTCAAACCAGATGGAAAAAGAGCCTTAATCAATTACAAGGGCGAAACCAAACCGTTGCCTTCGGGGGCTATTGATTTTTCTTCCGTCAAATCTAAAGTCATACTGTTCGACGGTCACGAACCCTATATATCCCCACCTCTGGCGGAACGCGCACGTGCCGAGGGTATTCCCACTGTATTGGATGCCGGCTCCCTTCATGAAGGAACCTTGGCTCTGATGGAACGGGTGGATTATTTGGTCTGTTCGGAAAAATTCGCCCGGCAGTTTGCCGGCGACGAAAAAACTGCGCTGACTCGATTGGCAGAGGTTTCGCCTGCCGTTGTCATCACCCTGGGAGAAAAAGGTCTGATATGGCAATGCGGACAGGAATGGGGTAGTTTCCCTGCTTTTCCAATCACAGCCATTGATACAACCGGCGCCGGCGATGCTTTTCATGGCGCATTTGCCGCCGCCGTCGCCGCCAATATGTGCTGGCTTGATGTTCTATGTTACGCGAGCGCCGCCGGAGCGCTGTGCTGCACAAAAATTGGGGCGCGTTCAGGTCTGCCTTCGCGACAAGAACACCGTGCCTTGTTCAAGGGGCACGAAAAGGGCTGATAATAGTTGCATTTTTTATTAGAGCTCCGGCTTCATTAACCTCGCTCCCTTCAACCGCCAAGTGAGTAACAAATGAATTGAACTGTTTTGATTCTCTGTCAACTGTGTGCTTTTTGGCGTGTAGCTTAATTAAATATAACCGTCAGGATTTTTATTCTGCCAGTTCCAGGTATCAGCTACCATATCTTCAAGATTTTTTTCTACCTTCCAGTCAAGCTCTTTTAAGGCCAGTTCTGGGTTGGCAAAACATTCGGCCAGATCCCCTGCTCTTCGCGGAGAAATTTTATAATTGACTGATCTGCCGGTTACTTTTTCGAAGGTATTGATAATTTCCAGGACACTGTATCCTTTGCCTGCGCCCAGGTTATAGGCCTTACAAGCGCCTCCTTCGAATTTTTGACTGTTGAACGCTTCTATCGCTTTGATATGACCCTTAACCAGATCAACCACATGAATATAATCCCTGATGCCGGTTCCGTCCCGGGTAGGATAGTCATCGCCATACACTGATAATTGCGCCAGTCTACCAATAGCAACCTGTGCAACATAAGGCATCAGGTTATTAGGAATGCCATTGGGATCTTCTCCAATCATACCGCTCTCATGCGCGCCGATCGGATTAAAATAGCGTAATAACGCAATTTTCCAGGGGAATTCAGTTTGATTAATTTTATCGGCCGCCGACAAGTCCCTTAAAATATCCTCAATCATCGTTTTTGACCGGCCATAGGGATTAATCGCCCCTAGCGGAAAATCTTCGGTATACTGATTACAAGATGATTGACCATATACGGTAGCGGAAGAACTGAATACCAATTGCTTCACGTTCGCCTCAGCCATTACCTCAACAAGAATGAGAGTTCCATAAACATTGTTACGATAGTATGTTAGAGGCTGTTCACAGGACTCACCTACGGCCTTTAAACCGGCGAAATGTATCACAGTTGAGGGTGATTCCGTGGCAAAAATATCAGTTAGGGCTTGTTTATCACGAATATCGGCTTGATAAAAAGACAGTGATTTGCCGGTAATTTGTTGCACTCTGGACAACGATTCGAGTTTACTGTTGGCTAAATTATCAACAACTGCCACCTGATAACCTGCCTGCAGTAATTCAACGCAGGCATGACTGCCTATGTAACCGGCGCCGCCCGTTACCAACACCTTGTTTTTATTCATCGTTCATTTCATCCTACAACTCGTAACTTTAAAAAAGAAAGCATAGTATGCTTTTTCGCCTTGTTCCTGTTTATTTAATTATTTTTAGTTTTATCAGGTATACACGGCGATTATCCGCTCTGATTACTTCAAAACGCATTGTGTCTACAACAAGACTCTCACCTCTTTTTGGCATGTGCTCAAGCTGACTCACAAGAAAACCGCCGACCGTATCATATTCATCGGTGGCTAGATGTGTGGAAAAATAATCATCAAACTCTTCCATGGGCATAAGCGCTTTTATCATGAATTCATTTGCACTGCGCTGAAAAATATAGTCTTCGTCTTCGTGATCGTCATGTTCATCTTCAATTTCGCCAACGATTTCTTCTAACACATCCTCGATAGTGACCAAACCTGCAGCCTGGCCATACTCATCAACAACAATAGCCATATGATTACCATCGGTGCGCAATTCTTTAAGCAACACATTCAAACGTTTGCTTTCCGGAACGACACAGGCGGGGCGCATTATTTCCTGAACAGTCAGCGTCTTATTTTGTAGTGCGCGTGCAAGTAAATCCTTGGCTAACAAAACCCCCACCACTTTACTGCGGTCCCCATCAATAACAGGGTAACGTGAATGACCAAATTCAGTAACTAATGGAAATATCGTCTCCAGTTCAGCATCTTTTGGCACTACAACCATTTGGATGCGGGGAATCATAATATCCCTCACCCGCATTTGCGACACCTGCAATACACCTTCAATCATCGATAACGCATCGGTATCCAATAATCGATTTTCCCGGGCTTCTCTTAATATGCCGAGAAGATCATCCAAGTCTTGCGGCTCCCCGGAAAATAGCTGGCTAATTCTATCCACCCAACGTTTTCGGGGGGCGCTTCTACTCGGAGGTTGCTCGTCGCTCATTTGTCATCTACCTGTATATAGGGATTTTTTATATTTAACTTGTTCAAAATTGCTATTTCCTTGCTTTCCATAAGCTCGGCTTGCGTCTCGTCGATATGATCATAACCCAATAAATGCAATATGCCATGCACAATGATATGCGCCCAATGATCTGTTAAAGCTTTATGTTGTTCCAAAGCTTCTTTTTCCAGTACCGGCGCGCATACGACCAAATCGCCCAGTAAATTCAACTCGATGCCTTCAGGCACTTCAACCGGAAAACTGAGTATATTTGTGGGGCCCGGTTTCCGGCGGTAGTGTTTATTTAGTTCCGCGCTTTCCTGCTCATCGACAATACGCACAACAATCTCGGTGTCTTTATCAAGATCATCCAGCGCAACATCGACCCAGCGTTGAATCTGTTTCTGATCAGGTTGTCCGTTTGAATAAAAAATGGTCTGGATTTCTATCTGATTCATTGATCAGTTGTGTTTTTTTGCTCATAAGCTTCATAAGCAGAAACGATGCGCTGCACCAGAGGATGCCTGACCACATCCCGTGTCCCAAAAAAAGTAAAACTTATACCCTCAATATCTTTCAGAACTTCAAGCACGTGCCGTAAGCCGGACATTTTCACCGAAGGCAAATCTGATTGCGTAATATCACCTGTGACCACAGCAGTGGAGCCAAAACCCACGCGCGTAAGAAACATTTTAATTTGCTCTGTCGTCGTGTTTTGCGCTTCATCCAAAATAATGAATGCGTCATTCAAAGTTCGGCCACGCATGAAAGCCAGCGGCGCTACTTCTATAATGCCTTTATCAATCATTTTTTCAACACGCTCAAAGCCGAGCATTTCATATAACGCATCATACAAAGGCCGTAAATAGGGATCGACTTTTTGCGCCATGTCTCCAGGCAAAAAGCCCAATTTTTCACCGGCTTCTACTGCAGGACGCACCAGTATTATTTTTCTGACTTTTTCATTTTGCAAGGCATCAATCGCGCAGGCAACAGCCAGATAAGTTTTACCGGTTCCAGCGGGGCCCACACCAAAATTTATATCATGTGAGGTAATTTTTCGTAAGTAAGCTTGCTGATTGGCTCCCCTGCCTTTGATCATCCCGGCTTTGGTTTTAATGGCTATATTTTGTTCAGCTACCGCTGCCGAAGTACTTAACATTTCATCAATTGAGGCATCCTGCATGGCTAAATGAATCAGTTCGGCAGTCAACTGCTCTTTTTCGGTGCTTGCAAATAATTTTTGCATAACGGCGCAAGCCGCTTTGACTGAAGTGTCTAATCCTGTCACTTTAAACTGGTTGCCGCGATTGGCGATTTCAACCTGAAGGCGTGCTTCAATCTGCCGCAAATGCGTATTTAACTGTCCACAAAAATTGGATAATCTGCCATTATCGGCGGGGAGCAGGGAAATTTCCTGTGAGATCATTATAATGAATCAGCCATGGGCAATAACTTTATCGACAGAAGCTTCGACGAGCCGGCCTCGCAAAGAATTGGGCAAGGCTTCCGTAATCAGCACATCGGCAAATTGCCCTGCCAATCGGGGATGGGCAATAAAGTTGACTACCCGGTTATTTCCGGTTCTACCCTGCATTTGCAATGGATTTTTTTGAGACTGCCCTTCGACTAAAACAGTCTGCACTGTGCCAACCATGCTATCCGAAATTGCTGCGGCCATTTCGTTTATGCGCTTCTGAAAACGCTCCAAACGCTGTTTTTTTATTCCAGAAGGCACATCATCCGGTAAATCGGCCGCCGGTGTTCCAGGGCGTTGGCTATAAATGAAACTGAATGATAAATCGAAACCGATTTCTTCAATAAACGCCATCGTTTCTTCAAATTCCTGATCAGTTTCTCCCGGAAAACCGATAATAAAATCCGAAGACAGGCTAATATTGGGTCGCACCAAGCGTAATTTGCGTATGGTTTCAATATAATCCGCACGGGTGTGGCCTCGCTTCATCATTTTCAAGATGTGATCGCTGCCGCTTTGTACCGGCAAATGCAAATGATCAACGAGCTGTGGAATTTCTGCAAAGGCTTCAATTAAACTATCGGTAAACTCCAGCGGATGTGACGTTGTAAAACGAATGCGGTCTATTCCGTCTATTGCAGCGACATAGTGCAGCAATAATGCCAAATCGGCACTATCACCATCGTCCATTTCACCGCAATAGGCATTGACATTTTGCCCCAATAAATTGATTTCCCGCACACCTTGACTGGCCAAGGTGGTAATTTCAACCAGTACATCTCGCAGAGGACGACTGATTTCTTCACCTCGCGTATAAGGCACCACACAAAAAGTACAATATTTACTACAGCCTTCCATCACTGACACAAAGGCTTTTGGGCCCTCTGCTCTCGGCTCGGGCAGGGCATCAAATTTTTCTATTTCCGGAAAGGAAACATCAACAACGGATTTATGTTGACTGCGGACTTGATCCAGCAGTTGCGGCAAACGGTGTAAGGTTTGCGGCCCAAAAACCATGTCCACAAACGGCGCCCGTTTTTGAATGGCAGCGCCCTCCTGACTGGCTACGCAACCCCCCACACCAATTATCACGTCGGGACGATTGGCTTTAATCTTGCGCCATTTGCCCAAGGCTGAAAAAACTTTTTCCTGCGCCTTTTCGCGTATTGAACAGGTATTAAGCAGCAAAACATCCGCCAGCTTTGGATCATCAATCAATTCAAAACCATGCGACGCTTGCAATACATCCCGCATTTTGTCGGAGTCATACTCATTCATCTGACAGCCGTTGGTTTGAATATAAAGTTTTTGTGTCATACTTGGTAAAGTTAAATCAACCTGGAAAATGATTGTCATTATAACCCAAAGACAGATTAAACAAGCAAGTCGTGTAGGATGAGCAACGCTTTTCTGCCCACCTTTTATTGCTTATTCCGGCGGGCAAAAAGCTGTCCACTTGTTTCCTGATGGGCGCTGATTTTTAATAATGTTACAGTTTAAGATAAACTTGTGATTTTCATAGAAAGCAAGGAAAACCGATGGCTAAAATTATAGCGCGTAAAAATAACGAACTGACGATCCAGGTAACCATAAAACTGACCGGCAGTTTACTGGAGATGGAAAATACTATATTGGATAGCTGTTATGAACCAGGCTGCCTGGCAACCACATAAGCGTTGAAAGGATTTCATACGGATGGAAGCCCAATAAAATTGGGTGATACTAAAATGACGGTTCGAGACAAAGACAAAAAAACCTATCAAACCCCTTACGGTAGTGTGCAGTTAGAGCGCTATGTTTATCAAACCTCAAAACGGGGGGCAGAATTTATTGCCCTCTGGAGCACAGTGCGCGAATTATCCGGGTGGCAACGGCAAAATTCGCCCAACAACTATCACATACTATTTAGGCATTGCGGATGGTGCAAAAAATAATTGGTCGTTTTTAGAGCAACATACCAGTTGTCAATTACTGGACTTTTTTCACGTCACTGAGTATTTGGCAAACGTCTCTTACGCTGCCTACCCAGGAAAAACGGACAAACCCAAGCGCACCATTTGGCTGGATGAACGCTGTAAACAGCTCAAACGCGAACCCGGTGCAGTCGAAACACTCATCACTGAAATAGAAAAATTGACCCAAAAAACCAGCCTGACAAAATCGAGCAAAGAGAATTTGCAGGCCGCACTAACCTAATTTTAAGAATCATCGTCAGACGATGGATTATGCCATGCATCTAGAAAAAAACTTACCCATTGGCTCAGGCGTCACCGAAGCCGCCTGCAAGACGCTGGTGAAGCAACGGCGTGTGGTTCGGGTATGCGCTGGAAAGACCAAGGGGCTAAAGTGATTTTATCTTTACGTGCATTGGTTCAGTCCAAAGGAAGATGGCAACAGTTTTGGGATAAAATCGATCAATATTGTTCGCATGTTTACGTATGATGAACATTATCCAGAATCAACACCCTTCCTGATTATTTCAAACTATCGGTGACATGCGGTTCAATCAACTGGTAGATGATTTGATGCATTTTGGGATTTCCGGCGATCACATTTCCTGACGCCAAATAGTTATCATTAAAAGAAAAGTCAGTAACAACGCCGCCCGCCTCCTTTATTAACAAGATACCCGCTGCCATATCCCATTCCATTAAACCTATCTCCCAAAAACCATCCAATCGACCAGCGGCAACGTAAGCCAAATCAAGCACCGCTGCACCTGCACGGCGAATCCCTGCACAATCTGTAGTTAATGCTCGGAACATGCCCACATAAGCATCAAGGTGTTGATCAGTTTTAAAAGGAAAGCCTGTGCCGATTAGCGCACCTTTTAAACCGGTTTGATTGGTTACCCTGATGCGGCGATTATTTAACATAGCCCCACCGCCACGTTTAGCGGTAAACAGTTCATCGCGCAATGGGTCGTAAACGACTCCGACTTCAAGCTTGCCTTTGTGTTTTAAGCCAATAGATACAGCGTATTGAGGAAATCCGTGTAAAAAATTAGTTGTGCCATCCAGCGGATCTATCACCCAGACAAAATCATTGCCTTTATGTTTACCACTTTCTTCAGCCAGAATCGCGTGCTCAGGATAGGCTGTCTTGATGATATTAATAATTTCCCGCTCGGCCATGCGGTCGACTTCGCTGACATAATCATTTTTACCTTTTTGGTCGATGTGCAGACGATCAACATTATCAGCTGAACGAAGGATCAGGTCGCCCGCGCTTCTAGCGGCACGGACAGCGATATTGAGCATGGGTTGCATAGGCGAATCTATAATAAGCAGATAAATGCAATAGAATACCAAATCTTTTGGTAAACTTTGATCTTTTTTCAGCTAAGGACAACACTGTTGCTGTCACATATAAAAATTGTTCTGGTAGAAACGACGCATCCCGGAAATATCGGCGCTGTTGCCCGGGCAATGAAAAACATGAAGATGAATAATTTGTGGCTGGTCTCGCCAAAAATTTTTCCCAGCGCCGATGCCACATCCAGAGCGTCGGGCGCAGATGATATTTTAGCGGAAGCTAGCATCTGCCCAAGCTTGCAGGAAGCCATTGCCGATTGTCAGTTGGTTATTGGTGCAAGCGCCCGGTGTAGAACCATTAGCTGGCCGGAAATGACGCCCCGGCAATGTGCTGAAAAAGTCGTGATAAATGAACCCGATCAAAAAGTGGCTATTATTTTTGGCCCTGAAAACTCAGGCTTAAAAAATCATGAACTGGATTTATGCCATTTCCTGCTCCGGATTCCCTGTAACAGCGATTACAGCTCACTGAATATTGCCGCCGCCGTGCAAGTGGTATGTTATGAGCTATTTGTTGCAGCCGGTGTACAGGAAACAACGGTGATTGGCGATAAAGGCGAGTGCCCGTTAGCGACAGCTATGCAGATGGAGTCTTTTTATGCCCATCTATATCAGGCCTTAACCGATATTGGCTTTATGCACCCGAATAAATCAAAATCCATCATGCGTCGTTTGCGACGTATTTATAATCGCATACAACTGGATACCAAAGAGCTCGATATACTCAGGGGTATCTTAAGGATGTCTCAAAATCATCAGAGGAGTGATTGATGTTTAACCGGTTAAAAGAAGATATTGCCTGTGTCTTTGAACGTGATCCCGCGGCACAATCGGTATTTGAAGTAATAACCACTTACCCTGGCGTTCATGCCGTGTTAATTCATCGCATTAGCCACTCCTTATGGATCGCCCGATTCTTATGGCTGGCCCGGTTTATTGCCTATATCAGCCGCTGGTTAACCGGCATTGAAATACATCCGGGTGCACAGATAGGCAGACGTTTTTTTATTGATCATGGCATGGGTGTGGTGATAGGAGAAACCGCGGTTATTGGTGATGATTGCACCTTGTATCATGGCGTAACGCTGGGCGGAACAAGCTGGGACAAGGGCAAACGTCATCCAACCTTGCATAACGGCGTAGTAATAGGCGCTGGAGCAAAAGTATTAGGCCCTATCGAAATAGGGGCAGGGGCCAGAGTGGGTTCTAATTCGGTGGTTTTAAAGCCGGTGCCCGCAGGCGCAACAGTGGTCGGTATCCCAGGACATATTATCGGCACTGCCAGCAAAACAACCGATGCGGAACGCGATAAAATTGCGAATAAAATGGGCTTTGACGCGTATGGTACAACAGCCGATATGCCCGACCCTGTCGCTTATGCCATTAATCGCATGCTGGATCATATTAACGCACTGGATAAACAAATAGAAACCATGAAAAAAGCACTCAACGATGCCGGAATTAACTGCTCAGAAACACCACTAGGTACTTTAAAGGGTTGTGAAATTGCAGATAGTTATGTAAAGGGCGAAAAAACTGTTTAACTATACGGCTTGTAAACAAAGAGCATAATAGTTGACAATTTTACTAGGTTAAGTATAGTTGTGATAATTTACATGTTTTTTTGAAGGTTTATCTCGTGCGCTTAACTACTAAAGGCCGCTATGCGGTCACTGCAATGCTGGATCTGGCTTATCACAGCCAAATAAATCCGGTTACCCTGACCGATATCGCGGCTCGTCAAACTATTTCCCTATCCTACCTGGAACAGTTATTTGCACGCTTGCGTCGCGCAAATTTGGTAAAGGGTATTCGTGGTCCGGGCGGTGGCTATACGCTATCCGGCATGGCACAAGACATCAATATTGCCGACATTATTGCCGCTGTCGATGAGCCAATCGATGCCACCAAATGTGGCGGTGAAGCCAATTGTCAAAAAAACCAGGCGTGTTTGACGCACGATTTATGGATGGGCTTGAGTGAGCAGATCAGAGATTATTTAAAAGGCATTACGCTGGCTCAACTTTTAGAAAAGCATCACGTCAAGGAAGTTGCCAATAGACAGGATCAGGAAGCTCAAAAAGTCATTGAAATCCATCGTCATACAGAGTTAAAGCATAACCTGAATGATCTACTTTGATCATAATGCAACAACGCCCATTGATGACAGGGTATTGGATGCGCTATTACCATTCCTGACAACGTTCTACGGCAATCCCTCCAGTTTATATCGTCATGGCAGAATGGCCCGCAGCGCTATCGATGCCGCCCGTGAACAGGTTGCCGCGTTGGTCGGCGTGCACTCCTCACAAGTTATTTTTACCAGCGGCGGTACAGAAGCGAATAATCTGGCATTGGCAACATTAGCCCCGCATGCCAGACTCGCTATTTCCGCCATTGAACATCCTTCTATTACTGAACCCGCCCTGCGTCTAAAAAACCAGGGCCATGAGCTAGCCTTTATCAATGTGGATGCCAATGGATGCATCACAGAAGATGCCATTAACAAGATTATAAAGGGAAAACCTGCCTTGGTTTCGATTATGCTGGCAAATAATGAAACAGGAGTTATCCAGGATTTAGCGCCCCATGCCCGACAGTTAAGAGCAAACGGAATTATTGTTCATAGCGATGCTGTACAGGCATTAGGCAAAATCTCCATATCATTTAACACCCTTGGCGTGCAGTTGATGTCGCTGTCCAGTCATAAAATCTATGGACCTAAAGGTTGCGGGGCTTTGGTATTTGAGAAAGGTGTGGAAATAAAGCCTCTTTTTTGGGGGGGTGGACAGGAACAGGAGCTAAGGGCCGGAACTGAAAACGTCGCCGCCATAGTCGGATTTGGCAAAGCGGCGGAACTTGCGCAAGCGGAACTTGCCGAACGCAGCAAACGTCTGCTGGCATTAAGGAAACTGCTGGAAGATGGTTTAACAACGATTCCAGGTTTAACCATTTTTGCCCAACAGACTAACCGGCTGCCTAATACCGTGCAGTTTGGCATGCCTAAAATTGATGGGGAAATGCTTCTGATGAAACTGGATCAAAAAGGTATTGCCGTTTCCAGCGGTTCAGCCTGTGCCAGCGGCGGCAGTATCCCCAGTCCAGTATTGCTTGCCATGGGTATAGCGCCTGATTTTGCAAAAAGTGCAATCCGCATCAGCCTGGGGCCGACCAATACTCCAACTGAAATTCTTGAATTTATTAAACTGTTAAAAGTCTTGGTTTGCCAAGCATAAAGAGGGTGTTATGTCTGTTTCATTAACTGAAAGTGCAGCTCGTCAAATTAAAAAACAACTGGAAAAACGCGGCAAAGGCATCGGTTTAAAATTGGGTGTAAGAAAATCCGGTTGCTCGGGTTATGCTTACGCACTGGATTATGCCGATAATCTGAATGAAAATGATGCCGTCTTTGAAGATTTTGGCGTGAAAGTCATCGTGCCAGGAAGCGATCTGGAATATGTTAATGGCATAGAACTGGATTATCGCAAAGAAGGTATTAATGAAGCCTTCCAGTTCAATAACCCGAATGTAAAAGGCACATGTGGCTGTGGTGAGAGCTTTTCTGTCGATTAATAAAAGCGCTTTATTGCAATTGGAGGTCGGCGCTATTAGGAAATTATAGTGCGGTTTTTCGACTACTGTTGTCAATTGGCTATATTCTCGCTAACATTGCAAACGATAATATTTAATCAATGGAGCCATCGTTATGGCGCTAGCTCAAGAAGACCTGCAACAAATCCGGCAACTCATCGAAGAAAGCATGGCCGCACGCCCGGAAGCTTCCAACGCCAATGTGCGTTATGAACTGGATATACGCGAACGTATAGTCCGGGTTGAAGAAGAACTCAAGCATCAGCGCGAGTTGATGCTGCAAGGCTTTGAGACTAGCAACAGGCGTTTCGAAGATATGAACAAACGTTTTGAAGAAATTCGAACCGATATGAACAAGCGCTTTGAACAAGTAGACAAGCGTTTTGAGCAAATGGATAAGCGTTTTGAGCAAATCGATAAACATTTAACCATTATCACCAATCGCATGGACAGATTCATGTTCTGGTCGCTAGGATTAACTATTTCTGCTGTCATCGCTATCATCAAACTCACTTGAGCCAAGCTGGAGATGAATAATCTCACTGGTGCGGCACCCTGTTCGTTAGCCATAGTGATGTGTTTGTAATTATTAATATTTATAAATATCATTGATAGCCTAATCGTCAATACAACGCGGTGCTGCACTGGCTAAAAAATGTGATTAATCAAAACCAAAAGCACATATGGATAATCTTACATCTACAAACCGCATAGTAGTCCTTGACACCGAAACCACCGGCTTAAATCCGCAGGAAGGCCATAGAATCATTGAAATTGGTTGTGTTGAGCTGATTAAGCGCCGCTTAACGGGCAACCGCTTTCATGTTTATATTAATCCGGACCGGATTATTGATGAGGGTGCTATTGCAGTCCACGGCATCACCAATCAATTTTTAGATAATAAACCTCATTTTAGTCAGATCGTTGAAGATTTTATAGCGTTTATCCGGGATGCTGAACTGGTGATTCACAATGCGCCATTTGATGTCGGCTTTATCAATCATGAGTTTTCACGACTGGAAGGTAAAATAGGGACGGTCGCTGATTATAGCGAGGTATTTGATACACTGGCTTATGCCAGAAAAAAACATCCCGGACAAAGAAACAGTCTGGACGCGCTGTGTAAACGCTATGGCATTGATAATAGCCACAGAGACTTGCATGGTGCGCTATTAGACGCAGAAATTCTGGCGGATGTATTTCTGTTAATGACTGGCGGGCAGTCATCGCTGCTGGATGAAGGTCAGCCAGATACTGAAGAATCGACTGCCAGTAAGAATATTAAGCGTGTTTCCGCAGATCGTCCCAAATTAACGGTCATTCATTGTAATGACGAGGAATTAACAGCACATCAGCAGCGTTTAGAGGCAATTGAAAAAGCCGGTGGTACTTGTATCTGGAATGCAAAAGTTTAAAAATCCGGCATTTGTAATGCAGGACGGAGTCTGCACCCCTTTCGCCAAGGTCTGCTGAGCCTAGGAGCTTGTCCGAGAACTAACATGCTTGTCAGTGGCTATCAATATGTAGTGCTTTTTCATTCTTTTAAGGCACTATATATAGTAGGCGAATTAGTTAAACGTTAGTTCTCGGACAAGCTCCTAGGAGGCTGTCCGAGAATAAGGCTCTCGAATGAGCAGTCCCTGATTGGGTTTGGAGAAATTTAAAAATTCTCGAGGCCAAGTTTAAAATTGACCAAAACATGCACAGTTTTGACGTTAAGATTCGTTCATATCGGACTTATCCAGTGTATTTTTACCTATATTGCAGGGTTTGTAGTGAACGTAAATCACTTTGGCGGGTTCCGTTGCCATTTTGCTATTCATCTGTTGACGCAAGGGCTCTTTGTCATCGGTAGTGATCGTCCGGGCTTCGCCTTTAGCAGTTTGGCAGCAACGGCTTTGCAGTGGGCAATCAGCACAGACTTCCGGGGAGTCCTGATAGACACGGCTGCCGTCCTGGCTTTCGCGTTTCATTGTTAAAACCTGGCCTTCAGGGCAGGTAAACGCGTTATCGGCTTCGTGGTAGTCGAAGTCGGCTTTAACCGGTTTACGGTCCGAGCTATCTACCGGTATTTTGTGGGTCTTTTCACCTTTATCGGTGGCAATGTAAGCGTCGGTGCCGCTTTGCTCCAGTGCCTGTAGATTGCCGCCAGACCAGTAGCCATTATCGGCACTCAGTTTCTCGGGCAATCGGCCGGTGGACTCTTGCAGCGCTTGCAGAGCGGGCGCGACTTCTTGTTTGTCGTTGGCGTTTTGGCTGATAGGCTGGCCGCAATCCCTTCGACAGGCTCAGGACAGGGATTTGCAGGTCTGCATCAACACTGATCTGGGCATTGTAGGCATAGTCGAAGCTGCCGCCTTTCTTACCCATGATGCGGGCCTCGGTATCGGCAAAGCTGATTTGTTTGTTAGCGTCAATGGCTTTGCTCAGGGTTTAAGCGGTTTTTCGCGTTGCTCAAGGGCTTGTTTGGCCGCTTTGATTTTAGCCAGCCGGTCTTGTTTGAAACCTGTCCTGAAAAAAGTCGCCATGATCTTTTCTAAAATCGCTGAGTACTCGGAAATTAGGGCAGTTCATTTGCGCAATGAACATTAAGGATAAATCTTCTTTGCCGCGTTTTTCGATTTTCCGGGAGCTGAAAACCCCTTGGCCGTAGGCATAGATCAGGATTGCAACGATGCATTTGGGATGATAGGCGTGCTGGCCTTTAACGCTATAAAGACTTTCAAGGCTGCTGGTATCAATCTGTTGAAACAGGTCTGCATAGAGAAAGCATTGATGATCTTTTGAAAGGAGATCAAAAGTATTGGTGGGAACAGCAGGTGTTGATTAAATTCAACCGGGCTTGATTTGAAAGGAACTGACATGGCATGATCAACTGACGTTATTTGCCGCTATTGTACCATAACATATTGTTTATACTAAATATATCAAGTTATTATAGGGCAATTTATGGTTGTGCCATGAACATTGGACAGAAAGGTATTCGGGCTACTTAACTTTTCAGTGGCATTCTCGGACAGCCTCCTAGGTGGTGTCTTCCAAGCCCTCCACGAGAGCAACAGGAATATCCCGCGAGCCGTGCAGGACCCGTAGAACGTCTATGTAGCCGGGTCGTTCGATATAGAACACCAAGTATTTTTCAAAATTGGATACCGCCAACATTCTCAAGCCTTCCAGCATGGGCAGATGAGCGTAACGCCGTGCATCTATTCCCGGTTGTTCGCCGATCAGGTTAAAGGATTTCTGCACCGCATCCAGAAAACGCATAGCCGCGTCGGGGCTGTCGCTTGCGATGTAGTCCGCCAGTGCGTCAATTTCGGTGTTGGCACATGGGCGGACGCGGACGGGTTTCACTGGGTGGTGTGCCGCTGCTTGAGGGCATCGCGCTTGCTGTTCCAGTAAGCTTCATTGACGGGGATGGCGGGCCCTGACTCCAGACCTTCCAGTATAAGCGCCGCTAGCCGTTGTTCCGCCTGCCTGACCTGATCGTTGCGGATCAAGTCGCGGACATACTCGCTAGACGTGCTGTAGCCGCGTTCCAGCACCTGATTGTCCACAAAATTTTTAAGGGTTTCAGAAAGGGAGATGTTCATAGTTGTCATGGCGTCACCTAAAAAAGTGGTCCTGTTTTGATGATGGCAAATTTTGCCAAAATAGTCCAGAAAAAAATAAATCGTTATAAATCATTCGACAGTGGAGTGAATTTTTAGAAGTGTTCCCGCTTCTTTTTCCATGATTCATGCGGCGCAAATAGTTACTTCTTTCTCACACCACGCGATAGTTGACCATAGTCTTGTCCACCGTAGAGCAGCTTCGCGACAGCAAGCCGCTTACCTGGTTTTGGCGTATAGCCTTGCGGCGATTACGCGCTTTCATGCTGTCAATATATGGCAATTCGCCGTATGTTAGAGAAATATATCCGCGTGGACATTGAAGCGCCGAGCAAAGCGTTTTGCGTGTTCCTTGCTAATTGTCCGCTTACCCGCCAGAATTTCGGATATGCGGCTTTGAGGAGCGCAGTCGCTCAAATCTTCCTGCCGTAGGCCATGTTGTTCCATCAGAAAACGCAACGCGTCGTGCGGTTTCGCTTTCGGGATCGAAAAGTGTTCATCCTCGTAGGCTTTAACCTGATCGGCAAGATAATCGAGCACATCGGCCAAAGGATGGCTTTCGTCGTCGCCAATCTCGTCAAGCAACACATCAATCGTCGCGGTCGCCCGCGCATATTCTTCTTCGGCATGGACAGAAGTCACGCCTATTGCCTTTTTGAATGGCATCCAGGCTTGAAGAATGGCTTGCGGTTTGGATACCGCCATATCAGTATTTTTCATCATGTCCCCCGTTTCCAACTCCCACGGTCGTATTCCGCATATGTCAGGACGTTGCGGATAAACACCTTGCGGCGGTTATAGTGGATCGAGGCAATCAACCGGTACTTGTTGCCTCCAATATTGAACACTGTCAGGCCGTCCACATAATCGGCGCTGGCGAACGTCTCGCGTAACGCATTAAAGTCGGAAAAAACTTCTTTTTCCATCGTGTGATACCAAACCTGCAACGGCCTCTCGGCATCAGGATGTCTTGTCCAGAACGAAATAAGGGCAGGTTTGGCAATCACGTGCATAGTCATGATAATATACCATTTTGGTATGCTGTCAATAAAAAACAGGGGCTATCCGATATGTAATTTAGCAACACATCATTAAGTCTCTCAAAAACCCTCGGTTTTGAGAGGACAGGCGAGTGCCTGCACAGCAGCGCTTTTGGGTGTCTGCCATATTCCTAAAACAGTCTCTTGAAACCCATCCACGCGGAAGCAATCTTGTAATTCTCAACACCTGATAATTTCACTTTCCCTCATAAGCAGAACTGGATTTGTGACTCAGTCCTTAATATTTCAAAACAACTTCAAGCAAAAATACAGTTAACATTGCGTAGTGGAAACATTGCAGACGGGATTTACAGGATTAACAAGATTTATGGATTTGTTTCACAAGCCAGACTGGACATTTGCCCAGTTCGTAACGTTTCAACTGGCTACGGACAACACCAAACGTTAAGGACGGGGTACATACCCCGTCCCGCTCGGATCGAACACGCCCATTATCTCTCTTCTAACCCATGCCAGATTTTCAAGATGACAATAGCATCACTATCAAGGCGATACCGTATGACGTAGCCACGATGTCCGAAAGGAACGAAAAGCTCACGATCCTGCCGTCCCTCTAGGCGGGTGCCAATTCCGTGATGTTGAATCATCAAGCTCGCGGCTTTTTTAAGCGCTTGTGCGGCGTTTCTCGCCGCTTCAGGATTGTGTGGCTCAATGAATTACCGCAACCGGATCAAATCAGCCCGTGCTGTTGCAGATCATATCAATACGGGTGTTTTGGTTCGGGGCATTGAGTTTCCTTATCTGTTTCCCAGCTATCGAACCAAGCTGCCATTGCGTCATTGTTCACGCCAAGCCCTGATTGCTTATAGTCCTCCCAAGCGTTATCGGCTTCCTGATTGCGCTTTTCCGTTTCTTCTTCTTTGTCGAGATAGATCCGTATCGCTTCGCGCATGATCCAATGGGTTGAACGCTGCTTCGCCTCGCCTAAATTTTTCAGACGGGCGCGGATTTCATCGTCAAGTTTAACGCCTACTGTCGTTGTCATGAGTTCACCTCGCGTGGTTGCAACTAGTGATATTATTATAAACTTTCAACATCCAATTTTCCATGAAAAGGCGCTTTGAACCATTATTTCCTATAGTGTTTCAGATATATAGAAAAACGGCGCAAGGGATAGTCTCTTCCGGTTGCTCTACGGGAGTTGGTGAAGTCGTTTCCTCGCCCCAAACGCGGTTTATGGCGGCCTTTATCTTGGCCTCGAAAAGACGGATCAGTTCCTTGTTTGCATTCACAAGCCGTTGTTCTTCCTCGATCTGAGCAACAAAAGAGTGTTGTTCTGGTAATGTAGGCAAATATACCTTCAACCGGTGAGCATTTTTGCGGTCCAGTGACGGTACAGCGGCAGTGCGTTCGCCAAGAGATTTCAGATCAACAGATTTCAACAATAAACATATAAACTTTGGATCATTTCCTTTGAAATCCTTAACAAACAAGGATGTATTGTGAGGCCAATAGAAATCTGCATCTATATAGTGAACCTTACCAATTGTCCCACTCCTGCCTGTTACAACCCCTGGGCCTCTTTCCTTATAGTCAGCATGTAATCCAATAATGCCATTTGAACCCACTATAGGATATGGCCCGCCTACCCACTCTTGTTTTGGCAAATCGTAACCACGCTGAAGAGTTATCACCTCTCCCAACTCCATCATCGGACAATCGGGATCAATGGGAATTCGCGGCTTATAGTTTTCGACGACCTGCCGGGCTCCGTCGATGATCTTCTGATAGCCCTCGATCTCAGCCACGATCCCCTTTTGCACCTCAAGCGGGGCATGGGAATTTTTAGCGTCGAAATTGTGCTTTTTGATATTTCTTTAAAAGTTCCGCCTGTTGCCATTGCCTCCATATCTGGAGCCAGACGCTTCATCATAAAGGCAACGAATTCAGGCATTGCCCTGTTAGTATCCCGAATGATTATATTCTTAAAGCCCTGATTAGTTGCGAGAGGAATTCGAGAAATACCAACGCGTCCAATAGTCGCTCGGCTGGAAACAATGACAGAACCTACTGGTAAAATCTTAGCTGACGAATTCGTCAAACCTTCTTCGGATATAGTTCTTTCAGTTTTAGTAATTTGGGTTATGAAATCATTTTGCGGCAGGCAACCAAAGTTATCCATGCGACGCCGCCATTCCAATAACTATTTTCGTTAGATTTTGGTGTTCCTCCGCTCTCAATCTGAAATATCGACGTATCGCCCAATTCCACTATGTCGTAGGCTGTTGCCAATTGTCTATCGCACCTATACCTCTCCCCACTCAAATTCCATTCGCCATTTTTGCCGATGCGTTCGCGGCTGACCCAAAAAGCCAAATTGTTTCTGACAGGATCAACTGGATACTTTTCATCCTGTTGATCCTGTAAATCCTGTCTAAAATTCAACCATTTTTTTATAACCCGAGCCGCTTCCGGCAGGTCGTTCTTGTCGATAGGCCGCCGTTGTGCGCCGAGGTTATACCCGTCATTCTGGATCTTGGCGAATAAAACCGCATCGGTCTTTTTCGCCAGTTTCTTGTCCATGACCAGAATGGAGGTTTTCACGCCGCTGTAGGGATTGAACACACCGGCAGGCAGAGATATGACCGCTACCAGCGAATTCTTGACCAGCATTTCCCGCAGCTTTTTATAGGCGGTTCCGCTTTGAAAGATGATTCCTTCCGGCACAACGACCGCCGCCCGGCCGTTCGGCGTTAAATGTTCGGCGATATAATCGACAAACAGCACTTCGGAACGGGTTGCCTGCATCGAAAACCGCTTATGCGGCTTGATCCCGCCTTTCGGCGACATGAACGGCGGATTGGCCAGAATGATGTCGGCGTATTCGTTCCAACACTCTTCACTGGTCAGCGTGTCATATTCGAAGATATGCGGATCGCTGAAACCGTGCAGATACAGATTGACCAGTGACAGCCGCACCATGTCCGGCGAAATATCATAGCCTTTGATATTGCCGGCCAGCCGTTTACGCTCGTCTGGCGTTAACAGATCGCCCTTGTAATGCATCGGGCTTTCAAGGGTCAGCGCCTCAAGAGGCACGCCCTTTTCATCATAAGCCTCATGATCATCTTTCGGTTTATAGTCCTTCGAATTGTGTTTCAGGATGTGCTTGTAGGC
This sequence comes from Methylococcales bacterium, assembly GCA_028714175.1. Taxonomy (GTDB): domain Bacteria; phylum Pseudomonadota; class Gammaproteobacteria; order Methylococcales; family Methylomonadaceae; genus JAGXGJ01. The sequence continues at coordinate 3,873 of JAQTMV010000006.1, read as the reverse complement.
GGAAATCAAAAATCCCGCCGTACCGCAGGCCGTGTCCAGAACGGTTTCGTCTTTCTTGGGGTCGATAATTTCGACCATGAAATCGATGATGTGCCGCGGCGTGCGGAACTGGCCGGCGTCGCCTTGGCTACCCAGCACCGAAAGCAGATACTCGAAGGCATCGCCGAGCCGTTCGGAATGATCGTAGGTGAAACCGTCGATCTCTTTCAGAAAACCACGCAAGGTTTCCGGATCACGGTAAGGCAAGTAGGCGTTTTTAAAAATTTCCCGAAACAGCGCCGGAACGCCGGGGTTCTCGTTCATTTTCTGGATCGCTTCGGAATATAGCGCCAGCACGTCGAAGCCGCCCATATTGGGAGCCATCAATTTTGACCAGCCGTATTTCGCGTATTCGCCGGCAAAGAAGCTGCGCGTGCCGCCGAATTCCTCGGCTTCCGCGTCCATGTCGTCCATGAATTTGTAGATCAGCGCAATCGTGATCTGCTCGACCTGGGATTTCGGGTCGGGCACTTTGCCGACCAGAATATCCCGGCAGGAATCAATACGGCGTTTGGTTTCAGTATCAAGCTGTTATTTGTCCACGGAAAACACGGAAGGCACGGAAAATATGAAATGCGCGTTCACTTAGACTATTACGCCGTGTTGCGTAAAAGCTGAAACAAAACTAAGTTTTGTTTCCGTGACTTCCATGTATTCCGTGGTTTATTACATTAAAAGATAAAGCGTTCAATTTGCGCTTTCGGGTAGCTGCTGAAATTCACCAGCAGTCCAATTTTAAGCCGCGCCGCTTTTAAATAATTTAGAATTTGGGCTTTGTGTTCCGGGGTGATTTCCTTTGCCGCCTTTAATTCCACAATAATGGAGCCATAACAAATTAAGTCTGGAATGTACGTTTGCTTCATTAGCTCACCTTTGTAAAACAATGGCAATGATTGCTGTGAAGCAAAAGGGATATTCCGGGAGTGTAGTTCTTTCTCCAGGCACTCTTGATAAACGGCTTCAAGGAAACCGCATCCCATTTCACGGTACACTTCGAATACTGCGCCGCGAATCTGAAAAGTCTCATGTTCGAATTCTAATTTATTCGTCATTTTCCGTGTCTTCCGTGTGTTCCGTGGTAGATTACATAAACTGGTTAAGCGGTACATAATCCTTGATATAGTCAGGGATACGGTTGCGCCATTCCGGCGGGACGGATTTAAAATCGGCCATGCTGAACGTTGGATTAACATTTAATTCGGTGAAATTTTTTGACTCTATTATTTCACGTAAATGGCCGTCGGTCGCATAAGCTTTGAAATAGTATTTGATCGGGCGAACGGAATCCGGATCGTTCGGCTGCGTATCGAGCAGGAATTTCTGGAATTCGTCTTCCAATATTTCGTCCTTCGATTTGAAATCCGGAATCAGCCCGAAAATCTTTTCCAGAATCTCGCGCACACTTAAGCGCCGGTCAACGCCGGCGGCTTTGCGGAGTTTGTCCAGATTGAAAAACTCCCGCGGCTTGTCGAAGAGTTCCTTGACAACGTAATCGACGGCCTGATCCCAATGCTCGGCCTCGATTTTTTGCTGCAAGACCGGATCGTCTTTGGCCTTGTCCTCGAATTTCTCGAAGAACATGCGATCAATTTTCATGCCTTCATAGCCGATTTGCAGTTCCTGGATATGATTCATGGTATCTGGAACTGCGCTAATATGAATACCGTCCGGCGAAAGCGGCGGCAATTCTCCACCCTCCCCTGTGCCAACTCCGGGTTGCGGCAGTTTTAGCACTTCGTCATAGTCGAACTTGTCTTCGAAATATTCACAGTTGGCGAAGAAATCGAACAACTTGTAACGGGTTTTCGCCGGTTCTCGGACCAGCTCTTTCAATTCCGGATCGAAAAGCTGCTCCAGAAAATTATGCTTGCGGGTGCCGCGTCCCTTGATCTGCACGAAATCGGAAGGTGAAAACACCGGACGCATCAGCGCCAGATTGAGGAGATCTGGACAGTCATAACCCGTCGTCATCATGCCGACCGTGACGCAAATACGGGCTTTGCTGGTCTTGTAACTTTCCAGAAAATTAGCCGACCCCATCAGCTTATTGTTGGTGAAGTTGATCGTGTATTGCTGGGCATCCGGAATCAGCGAAGTTACCTGCACGGCGAAATCAGACTGATATTTACCTGGAAAAAGCTGACCTGCCAATTCATTGAGCATTTGCGTAATCTTGGCCGCATGGTTTTGGCTGACGGCAAACACGATGGCTTTGCCGATTTCGCCTGTGACCGGATCGCACAAGGCATTATTCAAAAAAGTTTCGCAAAAAACCCGGTTGGTCGCTTCAGAGAAGAATTTCTTCTCGAAATCCTTCTGGTAGAACGTCTGCTCGGAGTTTTCCTCGTCTTCCGTGACGGCAAGCACTGCATAGCCTTCTTCCGATAAAAGTCTGGTCGTGATGCCGGTGCGCACATCCACGACCACAGGATTGATTAAAAATCCGTCTTTCACGCCGTCCAATAAAGAATAGCGAAACGTCGGGTTGCCGGTGTCACAGCCGAATGTGCGGTAGGTATCGAGCAATAAACGGCGCTCAAGCTCGCGCGGATCGCGAGTCGTTGGTTTTTCCTGATCGAATTTCTTGAGATAATCTTTCGGTGTTGCGGTCAGACCCAGCTTATAGCCGACAAAATACTCGAACACCGCGCGGGCGTTGCCGCCAATCGAGCGGTGCGCTTCATCCGAAATCACCAGGTCAAAGTCGGTCGGCGAAAACAGGTGCTTGTATTTGGCGTTGAACAGCAGGGATTGTACAGTCGTGACGACAATCTCGGCCTTGCGCCAGTCATCCCTGCGCTCCTTGTAAATCATGGATGTGTAATCATTTCGAAGTACGAAATTAAGTGCCTTATTGGCCTGATCTTCCAGCTCCAGCCGGTCCACCAGAAACAAAACGCGGCGGGCATTGCCGGTGCGCAAAAACAGTTTCACGACAGCGGCGGCGGTCAGGGTTTTACCGGTGCCGGTCGCCATTTCGAACAGAAATCGGCTTTTGCCTTCCTTGATCGCTTGCTGGATCGAATGTACCGCGCGCATTTGATATTTACGCATGAAACGCAGACGATTCTTTTCCATGAAGGTCTCGCGTTCAGCCTCATTCTTCCAGCCCGCTTCATTGGCATAGCCGGGCATTTGGGTCAGGACGATATAATCCCGGTCAATTGGTTCGTCAATCAAGCGCTGCGGATTCGGTTCAAAGCGATGATAGCCTTTAACGGATCCAGGGGTTGGAAAACGGGTAATAATATGAGGGCTGCCCTGCTGCAAATCCCAGAAATAATGCAGGTTACCGTTCGATAGAATGACAAAGCGGCAGTTTTGCGATTTGGCGTACTTGCGGGCCTGTTCCTTGCCAATCAGCGGATTTTTGTCTTCGGACTTGGCTTCCAATACGACGAGCGGAAAACCCTGTTCATCGAGCAACAGGAAATCAATAAATCCGTTTTTGGATTGCTCGAAATTTTCGCCGAGGGCATCAATCCGGGTCTGGGTCAGTTTAACATTCGGCTCCAGTACGATATTGGCCTTGCCGTCTTTATCAACGAAAAAACGCCAACCGGAATCTTCCAACAGTTTATTGATTTTGATACGGGCTTGTGCTTCCTTTGCAGACATTTATGGTTTCTCCATAGTTTATTCGAAAGTCATAGGCAGGTATGATTAAAAGTAGGTTTAATCTCCATGGATTACAATATAGTGCGGTTGTAGGCTGTCGAAATACAATAAGTTAGCATATATTTTAATTTCCCGGCTTATGGATTCGTGTAGATTGAAAAACGGACTGGAACTCATTGAAAATAAATGCTAAAAAACACCGTCGCTCAACTACCG
>JAQTMV010000005.1 GCA_028714175.1 Methylococcales bacterium | reverse complement strand
AGATTGTTCAAAATGCCGGTGTGGAACCCTCCGTCATTGTGCATCAATGTGCTGACGGCAAAGGCAATTTCGGTTACAACGCCGCTACCGGCGAATTCGGCGACATGTTCGAAATGGGCATTCTGGATCCCACCAAGGTCACCCGCTTCGCCTTGCAAAATGCATCATCGATAGCCGGTTTACTATTGACTACCGAAGCAATGATAGCGGAATTGCCTAAAGAGGAAAAAACCGGCGGATATCCCGGGGGCGGCATGGATGAAATGATGTAATTATTCTGGTGAGTCTTATCATGCTTGTGGCCATGTATCGCTTGATCGTAGGCATCATCCATGATTTAGTATTTGGGTTTCTGAACCCGCTTGAGCACAAGGTTTTTCAATCGCTATTTGGAGAAATCATGACATTGCTGATTGCCATGGAGTTCAATCATACGATTCATCTGGTTGCAATGCGTAAACAAAACATCATTCAGGTTAAAACCGTACTCTTAATTGCCATACTCGCTTTGGCGCGAAAGGTTATCATTATGGATATGCATGAAATAACCTCTGGCCAAATTGAGGCTTTGGCGGCAATTACGCTGGCACTGGGCATCGTCTACTGGTTAATGCGCGAACGGGATGATCGCTTTAGGGATTCGGAAAGCGATTGAAGCAGCCAGTCTTCGATGGGTGAAACGAAAGATGTAAGGAGGTCCCACCCGTTAGGCAGTCCACGACGATCAGCGCCGAATTGAAAATCCTCGCCTCGATTTCCCAGGGGGAAGGCTATACCAGATTGAATTGATAGGACATGGCGCTTTCATTTGGCATGTCAGTATGCCTGGAATACCACCCTATAGTTTTAAAATCCGCAATTATCAGCGTAACAAGCTGAATTTTTAGAGGTGCCCTTAATAAAATAATGCCATATATTGTAAGTAAGTACATATATTAGAAATCTACTTTGAGATTTCTGGCAAATAAACATTCACCAAGTGATTACAACGTCCTTCCCGCCAAAATACGTTCAATCCAAGTCTTAAGGAAAGCGATTAATAACTTGTCTTGATCGCTGATGTTGAATTCACATCACGCTAACAGCGCTGGATTTCTTTGGATAGAAGCTATGCTATAGTTTTTAAACGAAGCCATATTATCGACCAATACTGTAAAAATGCTAGAATGCCTGATTTATTAGCAACCTAATACTGATTATTTATTCATGTCCAGCACCTTAAAGCTTCCGATTGAGTCACTGAAACTAAATGTCGATTTGACCGGTTTTGAATTTTCGGAAGCGCCCCGATTGCAGAATGCTATTTTAGGACAGCCCAGAGCGCAGTTGGCACTGGAATTTGGTGTTGCCATGCCCAATCCCGGCTATAACATTTTTGTCATGGGCGAGCCGGGATTAGGCCGACTGACGATGATTACCGATCATCTGTATGCCCTTGCCCAATCCCTGCCTGCACCATCTTCTTATGCTTATGTGGATAATTTTGACAATCCCAGAGAACCGGTCGCCGTTGAATTGCCAGCGGAGTATGGGCAGGTGTTCAGCAAGGATATTGAAAAGCTGATTGATAATTTACTGGCAACTTTTCCAGCTGTCTTTGAAAGCCCGACTTATCAGCAAAAAAAGTCTGCAATCGAGCGGCATTTTAACCAGAGTTATAATAATGCCATTGATCTGGTTGATAAGAAAGCTCAAGAAAATAATATAGCTTTATTCAGAGAAAGCGAATCGATTACGTTTGCGCCTGTCCGGGATAATAAATCACTCAATGAAGACCAGTTCACGCAATTGCCGCAACCTGAACGGGAAGCTTTCCACAACCATGTGGAGGAGCTGGAAGAATATCTGAGTGACGTATTACTGGAATTGCCCCAATGGCGCAGAAATATGGTTGAAAAAATCAAACAGCTTGATAACGACACGATCAGTTTGGCGATAGATCCGTTATTTGCTGAACTGAATGATAAATATCAGAATATTGATGATGTCATTACTTATTTATCAGAAATCAAAAAAAATCTGGGCAACACGATAGCAGATTATCTGATGCCGGGAAGGACACTGGAACCGCGGGATACCACTGCAAAACGCTTGATGCTAACCGAGCAGTACGCGCCTAATATTCTGGTCGATAACAAACAGGAAAGCGGGGCGCCGGTTATTTATGAACCGCATCCGATATATCAGAATCTGTTTGGCCGCATTGAATATGCCAGCGACCAGGGCACATTGGTTACCAATTATCGGCGGATTTGTGCCGGTTCATTACACAGAGCGAATGGCGGCTATTTAATTCTCGATGCCGAAAAGCTGCTGACCTATCCCTTTGTATGGGAAGGTCTCAAACGCGCCTTGCAATCAGGCCGCATTGAAATTGAATCGCCGTATTCAGAACTGGGCATTAACACCATCACATTGAAACCCGAAGTCATTCCGTTAAGCGTTAAAGTGATTCTGGTAGGCTCTGCGGATATCCATTATTTTCTGGAAGAGCTGGATAATGAATTTAACGAGATGTTCAAAATTCTGGCCGATTTTGAGGGTTACATTCCGCGCACGCATGAATCCATGCAAAAATTTGCCATGCTGATGATTAAGCAGGCGGCGGATTCAGGAGCAAAACCGTTAACACGGTCTGCGATTGAAGGTCTGATTGAACATAGCTGTCGACTTTCAGAAAATCAGCAGCATTTTTCTGCCCGTATCAAGGATTCGCTGGACATTATTGCTGAAGCCAACCTGTTTTGTAAGCAGTCCAGTCTTGGCGAAATCGACAGGCCGCATATTGCACAGGCCTTGGCAGCCAGAGAACAGCGTAACGGCAGAATGGCTGAGAACATTCTCGAAGAAATGCTTAACGGCACCATTCTTATTGATACAGAAGGCGAAGCAATTGGCAAAATCAACGGATTAACCGTTCTGGAAATAGGCGGTAGCAGCTTTGGCGCGCCAGCACGTATTACCACGACGGTTTCTCCGGGCTCCAGAGGGATAGTTGATATTGAGCGGGAGGCAGAATTGGGCCAGGCTATCCATTCAAAAGGCGTGATGATCCTGACGGGGTATCTTGGACATACTTACGCTCAGCAATTTCCTTTGGCTATATCTGCCAGCATTGCCATTGAACAATCTTATGGTTATATCGATGGCGACAGCGCCTCGCTGGGTGAACTATGCTGCCTCATTTCGGCGCTCACACGGACGCCGATCAAGCAAACCTTTGCCGTCACCGGCTCTATTAATCAATACGGCGAAGTACAGGCGGTCGGCGGGATAAATGAAAAAATAGAAGGTTACTTCAGGCTTTGTCAGGCACGCGGCTTCAATGGGCAGCATGCCGTTATTATTCCTGCCGCCAACAAACGCAATTTAATGTTGAAACAGGAAGTTATTGATGCCGTTGCGCAAGGGCTGTTTGCGGTATATGTAGTAGCTAGCGTCGATGAAACTCTGGAATTACTGACCGGACAACCAGCAGGTGGAGTGGATAACGAAGGTTTGTATCCTGAAAATAGCATCAACTTTAAGGCTATTTCCCGATTAAAAGAAATTTCGGATATGGCGACTGATGATGATAAAGAGGAAGGGGTTTAAGAGCCAAGTGGTGGGCGACTTCGGCTGTTGTCATAAACCGCAAAAATCCAGATTTGATCTGACAGCTTTAAAAAAGAGTCTAAATTGAATCTGACAGTGGCCGACTTCTTTCGACCCCTATGTATATAGTGAAGAGGCAGATTTAGCAATGAAGGAAAAGGCACTGGCGAGGCTTCAAGAACCCGAAATAACAATATGCCGCTATTCATCCTGCCGATGACGCATTGATGCCGTTGCTTCAAGACTTATAACTATGTAAAGCGCACTACCAGACTTTACTGGTAGTGCGTGGGATACGGAGCGAAATAAAACGCAGCTATACATGGTTAGGTTCTATACATAGGGGGTCGAAAACAGCCAATCAGTGTCAGATTCAGCGAATAACGCGGTATGGCGCAACCCGTAAGGTGCAATAGGCGTTAGCCGTATTGCACCGATTGTTTCGCAAAGTAGAAATGTCGGGCAACGAAAAGCTGTTGCCCGGGCCGTCCGACCAGGATCGAAACCCTTTTTCCATTTTTTTACATTGCCCGGCATCCAGCCATCGCTCGCACCCTACATTCAAGGTGGTTGCGTTGCCTATTACTAAATCAAATTCCCGCTTTGCTTCGCCTCGTTGTTCGGATGGCCACCAGCTATGCGCTGCAAACCGTTTGGCAATGTTGTTGTAGGCTTTAAACAAATCAGCCTCTGTTAAGTCTATTTTTTGAATTCATAAGTTTCACCATTGCTCGGTAATAACTGGTATTAACAACAAATCAATTAAAGAATGCTTAAAAAATGATGCAAGTTGAGCAATGTGCGTTAGCATACAGAACTCATCTATTTTTTAAGTATAAAGTTTGAAACTGATGAGGCATAATAGATTTTTTATTAAACGCAACCTGTTAGGAGGTTTTATGGATATTCAAGTCAGCGGTTTTCTAGGTTTTATCGTGCTTGTCCTGGACATCTGGGCCATTATTAGCACCCTAAAAAGTGGCGCTACAACTGGATCGCAAGTTTTATGGGTGCTTTTGATTTTACTGCTGCCCGTTGTCGGTCTGATTATTTGGTGGTTTGCGGGACCGAAAGGTGCTTAATCGACTTGTCAAATGGAAATATTGCTAAGAAAGATTCAAGGCGGCGTTGACCAATCCTCCACAGCAAGGTCGGGAATGCGCATAAACTCGCCGGTACGCCGGTATTATTGGTGACCAGCGTCGCTTTCAGTGAGAGCGCATGGGTGGCAATGAGGAAATACAGAGGCCCGATCGGCGTTCCCTGAGTCTGCAAGGCTTTGCGTAGCGGACCATAAGGCTTCGTTGCGTCCCTGTCGAACGGCAACACCTCGAAATCCACCAGAAACCGTTTCAATCGTTTGAAATTATCACCTTGCCGCATGCTGGCGGCAACCCCAAATTCCAATTCGCAACTGTGATGGCGGAAAGTCCTACCAGCCTGCGCTCCAGCCCGTCCATCCGCTGCACAATCCGCTCGAAGCCCTGCCGCTGATTGAGGAGATAAATACAGATGTTGGTATCGAGCAAATAAAGTACATCCCTAGTATATATAAAAATAATCTTGTTCCCCGCTTTTGATTGTCTGGGTAGTGCATTCCTTTCGTTGTTTAAAATGTATTAGGAAGAACGGTTAAGCCCTGTTCCTCAGTAAGTGGCCTCAATGCTCTTGTTCCTCCTTTCAAAATAACATACTATTTATAGTATGTGGAAAATATACGAACATGGACAAGTCGAAAAGCAATTAAAATCATGTCCTATAGAAGTACAGAAAAGATATGAAAAATGTCCTACGTATGCCTAAATTTATTTATAATTTGTGAATCTGTGGCAACTATGATAGAGGGGTATTTTTTGCGAGTTTCCCTATTCCTCAGAGCCATAACATTTAGGGTAGTCAATACAGACATCACACGAGGGCGCACGGCATAAATACAAACCTTCTGCTTCGCAAAGCTGTTTATACAAGAACTTTTTCCATTTCATATCCTGGTCATTTTTTGCGGCCAGTTCGGGGAAGTTGTATTGCAGCATGGCAGTCAATTGTGAGCGCGACCAGAGACCCAAGTCCTGCCATAAGTGATCGCTGCCCAGACAACCGGCTACGATAATGGCAATCATCCAATCCATTTCAGGCGTATCAGGTCTGCAGTAATGCTTTAGCAGATTGACCAGATCTTCTTTTTCCAGCATACGGCTAAAGTCCAGACGGCTACCCGATGACGCATTTTCAGGAATGCTACAGTCCGGAAAAAAATGTTTTTTTAACTCATTAAACTGCTCGGACTCCAACCCCAGATAATCGGGCAAAACGCCTTGCCCGGCACACCAACTGGCTACCATACAGGCCAGCCATTCATGATTAGGTGTAACCATTGGCTTTGACTTTAGCCGGGAATAGAACTGTTCCCGGTTGTCCTGGGGCTGGAGGGCAGTAGACATGATTAATATTCAACCAGAATATCTTCATCCCTGACGATCATCTGACAAGCCAAACGCCAGGGCGAAGGCAGGTCATCAACAATCATTTGCTCCATTTCTTCCTTGCTGATTTTGCCGCTTACTCGCAAGACTTCTTTTTCTTTTTCCGTTAAAGGGCCGCCCATACGCTGATGCTTGTTATCAACGCTGCTGACTTTCACCAGACAGGTTCCGCATTCTCCATCCTGGCATTCATAATTGATCGGGATTTTGTTTTCCCGTGCCAGTTTCAATAGTGATTCTGTATGACTGCCGGCTACTGCATAGACGGTTTTATCCCGGTATTCGGGATTTGAAAAGGTAACTAATGCCATGATTTACTCCTTAATAATAATTTATGTGCTGTGGTCTTATTCCCATGCTCCCGAGACTGTGAAATTATTCAACATAAGAACGAGTAACCACGAAGAACACAGAGAACACGAAGTTTTCAATGTATTAATTTGCCAAGACATTTTCTTCGTGTCCTTCGTGCTCTTCGTCGTAAATAATACTTTCACAGTTTTTCCCGCATGGGAACGAGATTGCGTTTTTTTTAAACCGGCTTGACTCTAATCGTTCCGCCCAGCACCTGGGCCTGGCAAGCCAGCCGGTTATGTTTACCGGCCATATTTTCGCGCAAGACTTTATCTTCCAGTACTGACGGCTCAGTTAGATTGTTCCAGCCTTCCGTTACTTTCGTAATACAGGTGCCGCAATCGCCTTCACGGCAGCCATAAGTAATGCCTGAACCGACTTTTTCTGAAATTTCGATAAGCCGGGTGCCCGCTGGTGCGGTGACGGTAATGTTTATATCTTCAAAGGTAATCGACGCTTTCGCCATTTCTACTCTCCTGATGTGTTAAAAAATATTTAAGCAAGATCAGCCATATCAATCACTTTAGCTTGCCTTAAACCCATTAGATCCTGGGCCATTTCATGGCCGAATTCCCGACAAAGCTGGATTTCCTCTTCTGTCGGAATTAACTTGATGCGTATTCCCGGAATGGGTACACGCAACTTGAGTCCGCGCAAGCGATCCTCAACCATTTTTACGCCTTCTCCGGTCCAGCCATACGAGCCGAAAACGCCGCCCAACTTTGACTTGAGATTGATAACAGCCAGAGAGGACAATAAATCCCACACCGGTTTAACCGCATCGCCGTTAATGGTCGGTGTGCCAAACAGGATGCCATCCGCGCCTTCTATTAAATCGACAAACGGCGCTATTTCGCTCCCTTCCAGGTCATATAAAGAGACGCGGACATGCTCCACAGCCATTGCGCCTTCATAAATGGCTTCGGCCATGCGCCGGGTATTGCCATAGGAACTGATATAAAAGATCAACAGGGTTTTTTCGCCTGCGCTGATCTCGCTTTGCAAGGCGAAACGCGATAACTCGCTATAGCGCTGCACATACCGTTGCGGTTGATCGCGTAATAGCGGGCCATGCGCAGGCAAGATAGCATTCAACGGTAAAGGCTCAATCAGAGACAGCGCCCGATTTACATAGTCTTTAAATGGCCGCATGATGTGGGCATAGTAATATTCAAACGAAAAGCGAAAATCGCCGACTTCATCGTTAAATAAACGCACATCACAAAAATGACAGCCAAAAACATCGCCTGAAAATAATGTTTTTTCTTCCACCAAATAGGTGCATTGCGTATCCGGCCAATGCAAATACGGGGTATGCAAAAACTTCAGACTTCGGTCACCTAATGACACTTTGTCGCCGGTAATTACCGGTGTAAAATCAAATTCATCCTGCTTTAACAAGGCCTTAAGCATGGATTGCGCTTTCTGGGAAATGTACAGTTTAGCTCGTGGCGCTCGGCGCATGAGTTCAGGCAATGCACCGGTATGGTCAGGTTCCAGATGATTCAAGACGATGACTTTGATTTCGTCATAAGCTGCAACGGACTCTAAACGGGCAAAAAAATCATCGGCAAAACTTGCTTTGACGGTATCAATAACGGCAACGCCTTCGCTGCCTCTAACCAGATAGGCATTGTAAGTTGTGCCATTAGCTGTTTTTAAAATGATGTCAAAGGTGCGTAAACTGGGATCCAGAGCACCTATCCAATATACCCTTTCAGATAACGCAACTGCCTGTGGTACGCCATCAATAGTTAAGATCGGTGGCTTACTCATGACCGCAAGTTAGCTGTGCAAGTGTTCGGGGGCAACTCTCCATATCCGAAGTTTCCTTTATTTCTTTTAAGCCTATCCAGTTATCCACCGTTTTCTGATCGAATCCTGCGATCAAGCTGTCGCCGACTTGCATTAAGGGGCGACGAATTAACAATGGATTTTCCAGCATCAGCGCTAATGCTTCAGGTTCCGTCAGCTTATCAGGCTCAATCTCGCCATATTTGATCGCCGGCGCGCTGTAATTGAACCAGTCCCGTACCGCCAATGCACCGAAGAAAGCACGCAAGCGCTCAGGCTGCCAGGCTTCAGTTAATAAATTTCTTGCTACAACCTGATGACCTGCCGCCGCCAACAGTTTCTTTTGCCGGGTATTGTTAATACAGCCGGATTTTTCATAGAAAGTGACAGTAGCCATCAGGATGTCCTCAATTAGTGAGACTGTAACTCAGCCATGGCTTCAGCCATTTTTTCCGGCGGAATACCGGTTAATGAACCGGGCGGATTAATCGCTTCGCCTAGAGAATTCAATATTGCACCTTCAATCGGGCAAATACTGGCGCATTGAAAGACAGGAAAGTCACCTTCACATTCGGTGCATTTTTTAGGATCGACCAAAAAATGCGGTTTGGCCTCATAAATGGCTTTACTCGGACAAACCGGCTCGCATGCAAAACAATTAACGCAAGACTCAATAATTTTTACTGCCATGGCAGGCTCCTAAGGTATGGTAATCAAACATCAAGGGCGACCTGGGTGGTCCAATATTAATAACTTTAGAACATGTGCTCCTTCTCCATCAGGGAGAAGGCCGGGATGAGGGGATAAAAATAAGCGTTTTCCTTATTATGATTCCCCCTCACCCAGCCCTCTCCCGCTGGAGAGGGCTTTGCACTGCTTATGTCAATAGGATCGACTGGTCAGTTACATTCCCCTACGCACTGGCCCTGATTGAATCGTTGACATCATCCAGCTTGCCCGCCACCGCCATTTCCTTGTATACCGCCATGACAGCTTCTTCAATAGGCTCCATCGCATGTTCGCCGTTCGGCGCAATTCCGGCTGCTTCCAGTTGCTCCCAGGGTTCATAACCGACTTTGGAACACAGCACCGCTTCACAGCCTGCCAAAGCACGGATGGTCACTTGCAAAGTGCTTTCACCGTCGCCGCATGTCGTATCGCCGCCGCAATATTGATCGGCCTTGCGATGACTGATAAAACGCACACCGTCCGGCGACGCTTCATAAATCAGGAATTCCTTGGCATGACCGAAGTGCATGTTAATCACGCCCTGCCCGCTGGTGGCGACGGCCATCAACACCGGACGCGTAGTAAGCCTGGGTTCCTGTTTATGCTGCTGGGCCTTTTCAGCTTTTTCCAGACGTTTGCTGTCCATTTCAGCTTGTATCGCTTGATGAATGACCTTGCGTTTTTCCATCGCCGCCTGATAATCAATTTCCATATCCTCGATCTTGTCCAGCGTAAACTCATCACCGCGATCTTCACCCAGCATACCGACTGCATCGGCGCGGCATTGGCGGCAATGGCGCATCATGTTCATATCGCCGGAGCAGGCATCCTGTAAATCCTGTAATTCATCGTGGGTTGGACCGCGTTGCCCCATCACGCCGTAGAAAGTTCCATGCTCGGCTTCGGCAATCAGCGGCATCACATTGTGCAGAAACGCGCCTTTGGATTTGACAACCTTACTGACTTCGGCCAAATGCTGATCATTTACGCCGGGTATCATCACCGAGTTGACCTTGACCAGAATGCCTTTGGCGATCAGCATCTCCAGACCCTTTTGTTGTTGTTCAATCAGGATTTTCGCGCCCTTTACGCCTTTAATCCGGCGATTTTTCCAGAAAATCCACGGATAAATTTTCGCGCCGATTTCAGGATCAACAGTGTTAATCGTGATAGTGACATGATCGATATTGTGCTTGGACAATTCCTCTACCGCATCGGGCAAGGCCAGGCCATTCGTTGATACGCATAACTTGATATCGGGCGCTTCCTGACTCAACCGTCTGAACGTTTCAAAAGTACGTTCGGGATTCGCCAAAGGATCGCCGGGGCCGGCGATGCCCAACACCGTCATTTGCGGAATATTGGCCGCCACCGCCATCGTTTTTTTAACCGCCTGATCCGGCGTCAGCAATTCAGAAACCACGCCGGGACGCGATTCATTGGCGCAATCGTACTTGCGGTTACAGTAATGGCACTGGATATTACAAGCCGGCGCGACGGCAACATGCATACGGGCAAAGTAATGGTGGGCATCTTCCGAATAGCACGGATGATTCTGTACCTTCTCCCGTATCGAATCAGGCAATGTATCCATTTGATTATCGGTTGAACCGCAGGAGCTTGCTGAACAGCCGCCTTTTGATGCTGGAGCATCATTTAATACTGGTAATTGCATCGTATCTGACCTCGTATGTTGCGTTTACCTAAAGTAAAAGCACAGGTCGTGCCAACGCCAGTATTTTATTCTATGCTATTGATGTATAGGTTTATTAGATTTAGTGAATGAGTGGTATTGTTGCAAACACAACAGTCATCATTTTAGGTTTTGTGATGAATAGCACAATAAATTTGATAGAAAAACGATGGTAATCTCGTGCTTTGTGTGTTGACAAGCCACCAATGTGTTCATAATATGCAAGCAAACTGCATTCACTTATAACAAGGAACAAACATGAGCAACCTGTCTATACGTGGAATCGATCCCGACCTGGCAACAACACTTAAACAACAAGCGCAAGCAAGCGGAAAGAATATCAATCAACTGGTGCTTGATGTATTAAAAGAACATGCGGGACTACATAAAAAAAAGCACTTCACCCAGGAATACCACGATTTGGATTTTCTTTTTGGTCAGTGGTCTGATAGCGAATTTCATAAAATCCAGGGAAAAATTGACAATGAATCTCAGATTGATGATGAGCTTTGGCAATGAACGCACTATTGATTGATACCAATATCTACTCCCACGCTATGTGAGGTGATACTGAAATAATTAAGACTCTTCAGCAAGTCGTCCATATTGGTATTACCGCAATCTCAATTGGTGAACTACTCTCGGGTTTTAAGGCGGGAAATAAAGAAAAAACCAATCGCCAGGAACTTAACCAGTTTCTTGATTCGCCCAGAGTCACGTTATACAGTATCAATGAAGAGACAGCAGAGTATTACTGTTTAATTCTTGACCAACTAAAAAATGATGGAACACCAATCCCTACTAATGACATCTGGATAGCCGCAGTCGCCTTTCAACAAGGCATGCCAATTTATACAAAAGACCAGCACTTTACCAAGATTAAGGGATTGCTACTTAGGTGATATATTGGATCGTAAATATTTATAGGAACGTTCAAATATGACTGACGAAGCCGATTCAAAAGTTTGCGGATACAATAGTCCAGGGGGACTGTCTTGCAAAAGAGAATTCAACGATGGTGATTTTTGCGTATTTCACCAAGGATGCAATCGAAAATTGGATGAAGAACTGCTGCCAAATCCGCAATTCCAATCTGCCTTCGATTTATTGCTGGAACAGAAAGATGGAAACTGGGATGGTTTTGTTTTTCCTTCGGAATTTAAGTTGCCGAATAATATTGAATTTCCAGTCTATTTGCGCTGGGCGCGCTTCACTGTATTCGATCAAAATAATACGACGTTCCAAGATGCAGTAGATTTTTCCGATGCTATCTTTTTAGGCAATGCCATATTTCGCATGGTTACCTTTAAATCCGAAGCCACATTCGGTCATTGTCGATTCGTGGCTTGTTTAGAATTTCAACTTGCCCATTTTGAGAGATCGACCTCGTTTTATCGGGCTGAGTTTTCAAAACGGGCAGTGTTTAGGGCACGTTTTGGCGGTTCGTGCAACCTTAATGAGACAACTTTTAGAGAAGGTGTGAATTTTGCTGGCTGGAGTGAAATTTCCGGATCTGGATCTGTTTCTCATCAGTCAGATACAAGTACATCTGGAGCTATTTCGTTGTCACAACCTGCTAAATTAACAGTTTGTCAACATATCAAAAAACAATTCAAACGAATACTGGAATACATCAAAATACAGTTCAAACGAACACTTGAATACATCAAAAAACAGTTCAAACAAACACGAGAAAAAGTGAATGACACTTTTCATAAGGTTGTTAGAAGTTTTTCGACTCAAAACCAAGGCACAAAAATATACCGAGTTTTTGAAAGCGAAGGGCAAATGCAAAATGTAGTTTTCGTTAAACCGGATCAAGTTTCATTTTCCGAAGTTGACCTTTCGAGAGTCTATTTTAGAGGTACTAATCTTCGCGGCGTTCGATTTCTTGGTGTTAACTGGTGGCAACCTAAGCTGGGTAGAAATGGTCTTCATGATGAGCTATTCATCAGGTTATCGAAGGATGGTCCATTTCGGTTTCAACACCTTCCCGCTTTGGAGCAGACTTGCCGAAACGTTCGAGTTTCCCTTGAGGAGAGCCGCGATTTCAATGTCGCATCGGATTTTTATATCGCCGAAATGGAGGCATTACGTGCCCGACTTCGGTTTGATAAACGTCATTTCTTAAGTGTCGCTGCTTTATATCATTTTGTCAGTTATTATGGAACCAGTGTTGGTACAGGGCTTCGAGTACTAGCATACTTGTTCGTTTTGCATCTTGGACTAACTCTTTTGATCCATTCACCGGAAACAATTACTCAATTAATGGCGTACATACCAGATGATGCTCTTCGGACAGTTAAGATATTGTCTCTGCAAATGGTTGGCTATGGTGATCAGAGTAATCTCCCTATTGAACAGCGTTGGGTTGATGCTATTTTTCGAATTCTCGCACCGATACAAATTGCTATGTTGGTTTTGGCTTTTCGGGCACGAATTAAGCGGCACTGATTATTCAATGGGATGAGGTGAGACACGAATCCCTACTCAGTGATTCATAAAGATTAAAACGGGTTATAAGCCCGCTTTAATGTAACAAGTGATGTGTCAAAGACCCTGAAATGTCAGAAAAACCATTAACAATTAATCTAACAGCAAAAAAAGCAGGAGTAGGGGTTGAAACGATACGCTATTATCAGCGTATCGGCCTTATCAATAAACCTGAAAAACCACTGTCCGGCTATCGTGTTTACTCTGAGGAGACGGTATCGCGACTGCGTTTTATTCAACGTGCAAAAGAACTTGGCTTTAGCCTTGCTGAAATTTCCAACCTTTTAGCACTGGGTGATGGCAGGTGTATGGAAACAAAAGGACTTGCAGTACATAAGTTGGAAATAATAAAGAGTAAAATTAACGACTTGCAATCTATGGCAAGTACACTCGAAAAGCTCATCCAGTCCTGTGAGTCTAATCCGGACTATCAAGGATGCCCAATTATTAAAGCAATTTCAAAAAGATAAAAAATGTGCTTGACTCCGTGCCTAGGTACGGAGTTTATACTCCTTGTACAGCTAAACGGTTATAGGAGTCTAAAACATGTCAGAAAAAATAAATATTTCTTTAATTGGGGGCTTGCTTGCGGGCATTGCAACTTCGCTATGTTGTACAGGTCCTTTGATTTTACTATCATTGGGCTTTGGTGGTGCTTGGGTCAGCAACTTAGTGGCACTTAAGCCTTATCGCCCGGTATTCATAGTTCTCGCCTTGGCTGCATTAGTCATTGCCTATTCATTTATTTACAAGCCGGTATCCGATCAGCCGTGTGAAGAGGGGAAAATTTGTGCGGTACCACCCGTAAAGCGCTTGTATAAAGGCTTATTTTGGGGTGTTACAGTGCTGGTTTTAGCGTCTATTGCATCGCCTTATCTGATTTCAATGACTTACGGGTAATATTATGAAAAACATGTTGGTTTTTTGGGTCTTGTTATCTCTATCAGGCGGTATATCTGCGGCAGAACAATCTGTCCTATTGTCTGTTCCTGGCATGAATTGCCCTGTATGTCCGATTACGATAAAGAAAAGTTTACAGCAGGTTGCTGGTGTTAAATCGGTTAATGTCAGTTACGAAAGCAAAACAGCGGAGGTTGCTTTCGATGATAAACTTACCGATATAAAGAGCCTTCTAAAGGCTACGGAAAATGTGGGTTATCCTTCATACCTGAAGGAGGGTAAAAAATGATGGCAAAAGAAATAATTCCGGATTCAACAATCACTTGCCCCGAATGCGGCCACATGAAGACTGAAACCATGCCGACAGATGCCTGTCAGTGGTTTTATGAATGCGAAAATTGTCATAGCTTGCTGCGTCCAAAGGCGGGGGATTGTTGTGTGTTTTGTTCTTATGCCGATGTTCCCTGCCCTCCGATACAAAAAGGAGATAAGCATTGCTGTTATTAAGCGCATTAGCCAAGGCATGGATATATCAATCAAGAAAGCTTTTAGTAAAAGTAGATGATGGATAATCAGAATTAAAAGGATGAATACCCGGCAAAACATCAGCTAATACTTGTTTAGCTTTTTCAATATCATAATCAAGCTGCAAGCGTGTCCAAAAGCTATCACTTAAGCCAAAGAAACGCGAAAGCCTGAGACCGGTATCAACGGTAATGGAACGGTTACCGGCTATTATTTCACCAATACGGCGTTGAGGAACACCGATTGATTTTGCCAACCGGTATTGGGTAATACCCATAGGCTTAAGGAAGTCTTCCAGCAATATTTGACCCGGTGACTGCATGGGTATGTGCACAGCATCGGTATCAATTACATCACTGTAATCAGCTTGTTTAATGTCTTCTATACGAATAGTCATAGTTTTTAGTGGTAGTCAACAATTTCAACATCGTAGGCATTGCCATCTTGCCAAACGAAGCAGATACGCCATTGGTCATTAATCCGAATACTGTTTTGACCAATACGATCACCTTTTAATGATTCAAGCCGATTGCCCGGCGGAACCTGCAAGTCCTCAAGTACCGAGGAAGCATGAAGCTGCTGAAGTTTGGAGCGTATCCTTCCCCGAATATCAGCAGGAAATCGCTTAACAGGTAAACCTTGAAAAGCCGCAGCAGTTTCTTTACTGGCAAAGGTTTTAATCATGGTTTCATAGTATCGTTAAACGTTACTATATACAACGTGTTTCTTTCAACTTTCTTTCCATATTGTTAAGTGGTTCGTGCCTGATCCCAACCTGCAAGCACTAATCGGATTGGAAAAATCGCATAAAAGAACACTGGAGCAGGTTTCAAACCTGCTCCGGTGTTACAATGACCAACTTCAAGCTACATCATAATACCATTCCAGAAGCTCTTCCCCGCCCCAGTTTTCCGCATCGCCGGGAATGGTTTCAGCCGTTTCGTATAGCGTCATTTGTCCGGGTTTGGGTGACGTTACCAATAAACTTTCTGCATAATCAACTGAACAGCCTTGTTTGCCGGTTTCATCTTTTAACCATTGCGCTGCCATGGCGATGGCATCATGCCGGGTTTCGCCGAAGCCGAAGACGGCATAATCGTGTTGTACATATAAGATGGTCATAGCTGCTCCAAACTCCTTAAATTTGCTTCATCGTAATATCCAGCGTCAAAATACGGTAAGCGATTTGCCGCGGCGTCATATTCAGCAGGCGGGCGGCTTTTGCTTGTACCCAGCCGCTTTGCTCCAGGGCAGCAATGACCCGTTCGCGGTCATCCATGTTTTCATCATTAAAATCAACCGCGGGCGTTTTTTGCGGTTTATGACTGAGGCCCGTGCCGATTTCATCCTCCAGGCCGGTGCTGACCATGACATCGCGATCGATGATGCCGTTTTTACTCATAATTGCGGCGCGTTCCAGCCGGTTTGCCAGTTCGCGGACATTGCCGGGCCAGTTGTGTTTCATTAACAGGCGTATCGCGCTTTCCTTGATTTCCAGAGGCCGCCCGCCTTGCTGCTCGGAAATTCTGCCGAGCAGGAATTCAGAGAGCTGCGGAATGTCCTCGGTTCTGTCGCGTAATGCAGGCATGTGGACAGGCATTACATTAAGGCGATAATACAGGTCTTCCCTGAACTTGCCTTCGGTGACTTCTTCTTCAAGATTGCGATTAGTCGCTGCAATGATGCGAACATTAACCTTGATTGTCTGGGTGCCGCCCACCCGTTCAAACTCACCTTCCTGCAATACGCGCAGAAGTTTGGCCTGGAACGATGCAGAAATTTCACCGATTTCATCGAGAAACAGCGTGCCGTTATCGGCTAATTCAAAACGGCCTTTACGCTGACTGATGGCGCCGCTAAATGCACCTTTTTCGTGCCCGAATAATTCAGACTCCAATAAGGTATCGGGCAAGGCCGCACAATTCAGTTTTAAAAAAGGGCCGCCGGCACAGCCTGAATTAAAATGAATAGCATTGGCGACGACTTCTTTACCTGTGCCTGATTCGCCTCGAATCAATACCGTGGTATTCCATTTTGCAACCTGACGGATTAAATCAAACACCTTTAGCATCGGCGGCGAATGCCCGATGATGTTCTCAAAGCTGTAGTTCTTGATCAACGCCTGTTTGAGTTGATCCCGTTCACTCAGCAGAGTGCGCTGTTTGCGTTCAATGACCCGCAACATTTTGACGCTTTGTGCAATCAGGTTGGCAATCATCTCCATAAAGCGGGCGCGCTCGCCCAAAAACAGACTGTTATCAGGCTGGGCGGCCAGCACACCGATGGTATCGCCTTCTTCGATGTAGATCGGTGAGCCGATAAAAGGCAGTTCGGGATCATACAAACCCAGACGGCCTAAAAAACGCGGTTCTTCAGACACTTTTTCAACGACAATGGTACTGCCCTCGTCAAGAATAGCCCCCATCAAGCCTTCACCCGGGTTGTATCTGACCGGCTCGGTAAATTTACTGGCACCGTTCGTGTGCACAACACTGACAATCATGCTGTTACTTTCAATTTCTCGCAGCGTTATCATACCCGAATGCATACCCGACCGTTTGTGCAGTATCTCCAAAACCGCCTGTAATTTTGCATGCAAATCGTGGGTGCTGTTTAATACCTGACTGATAATATACAAGGTATCCAGTTCAGCTTCGATCAGCTGTATGCGCTCAACCATTACTCTCCTCCCCTAACTACCTGTCTGCGCAGAGGGAAACTGACTTTGAACCGGCATCCCTGATCATAATCCGGATCTATTTCAATAAAGCCCTGATGCTGGTTGACAATCTCCTTGGCCATAACCAGACCCATGCCGGCCTGATTGCCCCCCATCGGACGTGTGGTATAAAAGGGTTCAAATACTTTTGCGCGTTTTTCGACCGGAATCCCCGGTCCGCTGTCTTCAATGCTGACATAAATCAGCTCGGCATCCGTATCGGTAGTAATCTTAAGCCGTTGTTCGGCGCAATCCGACTCGCTGATGGCTTCAATCGCATTGTCTATCAATTGCTTGAATAAGATGCGCAGGCGATTTTCAGAACCCAGCATGGTTGGCAGGTCTGCCAGCGGCTGCCAATGCACGCCTATGCCGTTACTCCAGATCCGCTGGTTACTGAGTAACAGCACGTCATGCAGAATCTGATTCAGATTAATCGGAATAACGGCGGTTTGCAGAATCTCGGGAATACATTTTTGCATAGTAGCAACAGCTTCTTCCCCGGATTGCTGAATCTGTTGCAGTATTTGTAACAGACCGTTGTTTTGATCATCCCGCTTGTGCCTTAAAATTTGCTCGGCTGCCCTTATTTGGTTCATCGGCATTTGTATTTGGTGCATCGCACCCAGCAATGTTTCCCTGATACTGCGCACCCGCTCATCCTCGGCCATCATGGTTTTTAAGGTCTGAATATGCAGCTCTTCCATCTGCCGGCGTTGCCTCGTGATATCTGATATCGTCAGAATCAGATACTGTTTGGCTACATTCTCAAAAAAGGCGTCGGCATTAACTTCATTCTCTATAAACCAGTTTCCGGCACAAGAAAACCAGCGGGCCCTCTGGCCCCCCTTGCTTTCTATTTTAAATTCACGGTTATTAAAGCCCTGCTCCCTGTTTTGTAACTGCGACCATAAAACGCCCATCTCATCGCGTAGCAATTGTAAAAAATAAGCTGCCGGCTCGCCTTTATCAAGATCACTGACCAGAGCTTTATAGCAATGATTATCTAAAATAACTCTATCCTGATCATCAAGTACAACCATCGCAATAGGCGATGAATTAATGACCGACTCAATCAA
This sequence comes from Methylococcales bacterium, assembly GCA_028714175.1. Taxonomy (GTDB): domain Bacteria; phylum Pseudomonadota; class Gammaproteobacteria; order Methylococcales; family Methylomonadaceae; genus JAGXGJ01. The sequence goes on along the minus strand of JAQTMV010000005.1, from coordinate 41,807 downwards.
TAATTTTTGATTGATGACCTTTTTTTCAGACTCATACAGTTTGGTAATATCCCTGTGCATGCCTATATAGTGAGTGATCGCCCCGAATTCATTCAACATGGGTGCTATCGTCAAATCAGAGAGATAACGATGACCGGATTTATGCCGGTTACATAAGGTTCCGCGCCAAATTTTCTTGGAACTGATGGTATGCCATAAATCGTAATACACTTCTCTGGGTGTACGTTTGTCCGATAATAAAGATTCGTTTTCACCCAGAATATCTTCAGGCTGATAACCCGTGACCCTGGAAAACTCCTCATTAACATAAAGAATTCTGGCTTTCTTATCGGTAATGGAAATGGCTATCGGCACTTGTTCAACCGCTTCAACAAACAGACTGTAAGGCATCCCGTCACCCTTATCTTTACACCCTCCACCAAATAAATCAGGTGCAAGCTCGTCGATGACGCTCGCCATGTTGGTATGCGTCTGTAAGAATCGCAGTGAATTTTTTTTCATAAGTTATAGCCGGCTATTACAGTGTTTTAAGATTTACTAAGCAATTATAACGCCAACTTCAACGCTCGTCATACGCATAACGCCTTCATTTAAGGTTCATACTTCAGCAGCAACATTAGGGGATCGGCGCATTGGGAGCGACGGGGTTCGTAGACTGAACAGCATTCATATCCCTTCAGGTGATCTTAAGAACCACCATTGAAATGTCGTCATTGAAGGAGCTGCTTTGGCAAAAATCCCGCAGTTCCTTGACGACCATGTCGATGACGCATTGAGGCGTGCTCTCACGGTGGGCGACAAAGAGATCGGTGAGCCGCTCGACACCGAAAAATTCACCTTCTTTGTTCCGGGCTTCGGTAATGCCATCGGTGTAAAGCAGCACCATGTCGCCTTTTTCCAGAGACAGGCTTTTTTCCTCGAAAATCACCTCATTTTTCACTCCCAGGATGAGTCCTTCGGCATCCAGATCCTTGCAGGTCTTTTCTCCCTGGCGCAACAGCAGCGGATGGTTGTGTCCGGCATTGGCATGGATGATCGGACGGCCCGGCTGATTGGCATCGCTGATGATGATGCCGACGCTGGAAGCTTCGATGGCACAGTCGCGCAAGCGCAGGGTATCTTCGAAATGTTTGCGTTCGGTGATATCATGGTAAATACCGCGCCACTTGAGTAGTTTAGTTTCGAGGTCTAGAATCGGTGAGCCGCTGGACTCCGTAAAAACCTCATGTCCGCCCTTATATTTATTGCGGTTGTCGAGGTGGAAGAACGAACCGATGGCTTCGATTATCCCAGGCGTGATCTGTGCCTTGTCTTCCGGCGCGAACAGCTCGTAGTAATACTTCCCGATGACTTCTTCCGGTTTCAAGCCGAGAATGCCTTTCACGCCCGAGCTGGAGTAGATATAGCGCCTCTCGGTATCTTGCTCCAAGATCCACTCGCCGGTCATCGCCGTGATCTGGCGAAATCTTTCTTCGCTTTCCTTCAGCTCTGCCTCGATTTGCCTGTGCTCGCTGATTTCGGCCTCCAATGCGGCGTTGGCGTTTACCAGTCCGGCGGTCCGCTCCTGGGTCTGGTTCAATTGGCCTCGCATGTCGTTGGTCTCCCGGAAACCGCGATGAGTCATTGTAAGGTTTTGTATTCTACACGGCTGTAAAAGCTGTCAGGCGTCTTGTCACCATTATCTCTATACCCTTCGTCAAATAAATCAGATGCAAGCTCGTCGACGACGCTCACCCTGTTGGTATGCTTCGGTAAAAATCGTAATGAAGTTTTTTTCATAAGTTATGGCCGGGTGTGAGAGCGCTTTATGATTCATGTTAATATCAAAAGCAATTATAACGCCAACATCGATGTTAATGTCTTGCATAAACCACATCATTCATGGTTCACCCTTGCTTGCAAAGCAAAGCTATGAAGTAAGCGGGTTCATGGATCATAAGATATTGTAAGGTTTACGACACACATATTTTTATCGATGTCGATATGTATGACTTGCAACAGTTTTCATGCACAGATTTGGGTTGTTTTGCAGCGCACTGGCCTACAAACTTGCGGTATCAGTACATTTGCCGGATTGGCATAGTTGATGCTTTTATTTATTAAAAGCCTTGGAAACAGACCTAAAAATAGCCAGGAAACATCAGTGAGTGAATATCTTCTACTTTTATTAGGCACGGCTCTGGTCAATAACGTGGTTCTGGTGAAATTCCTCGGGCTGTGTCCGTTTATGGGCGTCTCGAAAAAACTGGATACTGCATTGAGCATGGGCCTGGCAACAACCTTTGTGCTGACGCTGGCGGCGATGACCAGCTGGCTGCTGGAACATTATATTTTGGCGCCCTTGAATATTCAATTTTTACGTATACTCGCCTTTATTCTGGTGATCGCTGCCGTCGTGCAGTTTACCGAAATGGTCGTGCATAAAACCAGTCCGGTACTGTATCAGATACTGGGCATTTTTCTGCCGCTGATTACGACCAATTGCGCGGTTTTGGGTGTGGCATTGTTAAATGTGCAAGAGCAATACGGTTTTATGCAAAGCATGATTTTCGGTTTTGGATCTGCCGTCGGTTTTACGCTGGTAATGGTGCTTTTTGCAGGTTTGCGTGAGCGTCTGGCGTTAATGGCAGTCCCGGTATTGTTTGCAGGCACGCCGATTGCATTTATTACCGCCGGTATTTTATCGCTGGCGTTTATGGGTTTTGCAGGACTTTACAGTAAATAGTGACAGGAAAGAAACTATGTATGTTTTATCCGCTATTGTAAGTTTAACCTTGTTAGGGCTGTTTTTAGGCTTGTTGCTGGGTATTGCTGCCAGGTATTTAAAAATTGAAAGCAGCCCGATTATCGATCAGCTCGAATCCTTATTGCCAGGTTCACAATGCGGCCAATGCGGTTTTCCTGGTTGCAGGCCGGCCGCCGAAGCATTGGCGGAAGGTAAAGCGCCCGCTACAATATGCCCCCCGGGCGGCAGCGCCCTTGCGGAACAAATCGCCGCTTTATTGGGGCTGGACCTCGATTTAAGCGAGGTAAAGGAACCCGAATTACTGGTTGCCAGGGTTAGCGAAGCCACCTGCACCGGTTGTACCCGCTGTTTTAAAGTCTGTCCGACCGATGCCATAGTCGGCGCACCCAAGCAAATTCACACAGTGGTTGCCGATGCCTGTATTGCGTGTGAAAAATGTGTCGACGTATGTCCGACAGAATGTCTGCAAATGCACCCTGTTGAAGTCACTTTACGTAACTGGCGATGGACTAAACCTGCTTTACCTGTAGCGAGTAACGCTGTATGTTAAGCTTTTTCTCGAAACCGCGTATTCGCGGCGGCGTCCATGCAGAGGAGCACAAAGCCGCGACGGCTGCACTGCCAATAGCAAGCAACTTCCCTTTGCCGGAAAAACTGTATATTCCGCTGCAGCAGCACGTCGGCAAACCCGCAGAGCCCGTGATTAAAGTCGGTGAAAAAGTGCTGAAAGGGCAATTATTGGCCTATAGTCAGGGCATGATTTCCGCACCGGTACATGCACCGAGCTCGGGCGTCATCCTTGATGTCAATGATTATCCGGCCCCGCACCCGTCCGCGCTGCCGATTCGTATGATCGTGCTGGAGACCGATGGCAAGGATGAACGGATCGCAGCACAAATTGCTGCCGATCCTTTCCAGCTGACTCCTGAAGAAATCAGTTTGCGAGTCGGCGCGGCGGGCATTGTCGGCTTGGGCGGCGCAACATTTCCAACTGCGGTTAAACTGAATATGGGGCGTGAAAACCATATTGATACTCTTATTATAAACGGGGCGGAATGCGAGCCTTATTTAAGCTGCGATGACAGACTGATGCAGGAACGCGCCGCGCAGATTATCGACGGTGTACGTTTGATGCTGCACGGCATGACAAATTCGCCGGGAGCGAATTTGCATTTACCCGAAGGGGGCCGGGCAGGACAGCCCGGCATGACAAATTCGCCGGGAGCGAATTTGCATTTACCCGAATGGGGCCGGGCAGGACAGCCCGGCATGAAAACCACAAATGCAGTCATTGCGATTGAAGACAACAAACTGCAGGCCTTTCTTGCGATGCAGGCTGCAGCAAAGCCGTATCCGCTGATTAATGTCATACAAATCCCCACCCGCTACCCGATGGGTTGGGACAGGCAATTGATCCGTTATGTAACGGGCAGGGAAGTCCCTGTCGGCTGCCGTTCGTCGGAAATCGGCGTGACGATTCATAATGTCGGCACCGCTTATGCCGTCCATAAAGCGATTCGCGACGGACAACCCTTGCTTGGGCGGGTTATCACTGTAGCCGGCGGCGCAGTAAAACGTCCGATGAATATAGAAGTTCCTTTCGGCACGTTAATCTCCGAACTGTTCAGCTTTTGTGAGGTGAATCCGGAAAAAACTGCGCGTATCATTATGGGCGGCCCGATGATGGGCGATTCTCTGCCGCATACGGGACTGCCTACTGTCAAAGCCACCAGCGGCATTCTGGCATTAACGCAAAGCGAACTCAAAAACACCGCTGAGCAGCCCTGTATCCGTTGCGCAAGCTGCGTCAGCGTGTGCCCCGCGGGATTGCGGCCTTTGGATATGGCGAACAATATCCGCATCAATCAACTGGATGCGGCTGTAGATTTAGGCTTGAAAGACTGTATCAGCTGCGGTTGCTGCTCTTATATCTGTCCGTCCAATATTCCCCTCGTCCAGTATTTTAAATATGCCGCGGGTGAAGTCATGGCCAGGCAGCAGGCGCAGCATAAATCCGAGCAAACCAAGCGCCTGATTGAGGCGCGCAATGCCCGTATGGAGCGCATAGCCCAACAGCAACGCGAAGAAGAACTGGCCCGGATAGCCGCCAAGGCAGAGCGGGAACGACTGAAAGCCGAACAGGAGGCATTGGCATGATTGCGCATATAAAACCCAGCAGCGGCGCGCATGTAGGCGCTAACACCAGCGTCAGCCATATCATGTGGCAAGTCATGCTGGCACTTATGCCCGCGACGGCGTTTGGAATCCTGTGTTTTGGTTGGCCGGCTTTGAATCTGTTTATTATCACCGTGTTATCGGCGGTTTTTTTTGAAGCCTTCTGCTTGCGTCTGGCGGGAAGAATTGCCAAACCCGTCATTATGGATGGCTCAGCAGTATTGACAGGCTGGCTGCTGGCGATGACGCTGCCACCCTGGGCACCATGGTGGCTTGGAGTGCTCGGTTCCGGGCTGGCGATTATTTTAGGCAAACAGGTTTATGGCGGTCTGGGACAAAACCTGTTTAATCCCGCGATGTTAGCCAGAGTCGCCTTGCTGATTTCCTTTCCTGTCGAAATGACGACTTGGGCGAATGTATCACCGTTGTTTTTTCCGCATTCACCGGGTCTTGCCGAAAGCTGGCGTATTACTTTTACAGGATTTGAAAATATTGATGCAAGCACCGGCGCAACAACGCTGGGGTTTATCAAAACCGAGTTTTCGCAAAACCGTTTATTGCCCGAAATCCTCAAGGACACTTCCAGTTTTCTTAACTTTATCGGCTGGACACGCGGCAGTCTGGGCGAAACCTCAACGCTGTTGCTGGGCTTGGGCGGCGTGTGGTTAATCCGGGAGGGCGTTATTCAATGGCATATTCCGGTTTCTTTATTGCTGACGGTTACGGTGTTGGCCGGCTTTTTTCATGTAATGGACAGTCAACATTATGTCAGTCCATTTCTGCATTTGAATTCAGGCGCGATGATGTGCGTGGCCTTTTTCATAGCCACTGACTATGTTACCTCTCCGAATACACCGGCAGGACAGCTGGTGTTCGGCGCGGGCTGCGGACTGCTGATTTTTGTTATTCGCAGCTGGGGCGCATATCCCGAAGGTGCGGGGTTTGCCATATTGCTGATGAATGCGGCGACACCGCTGATAGATCATTACATACGACCCAGAATTTATGGGCGTGACCGCAAAGGCAAGCCCCTTGAAATCCCGAAATCGTAGGTCGGGTTGCAGTGGCGTAACCCGACAATGTTATTGCAGAGTAATTTTATTGGAATTGGTTTTAGCTCAATATTATTGACTTTAGAACATACGCTCCTTCTCCCTCAGGGAGAAGGCTGGGATGAGGGGATAAAAATAAGCTTTTTCCTGTGTTAATTTTCCCTCACCCAACCCTCTCCCGCTGGAGAGGGCTTGCACTGTTTAAGTCAACCGTATTGCCGCTTGAGTCATGCCTTCAAAATTTTACAATGTTTGATCCAGAGACTAAGCCATGAAACTTGACCCCGCAACTATCGAACGCTTGAAGGAAAAAATCGCGGTTTATCGGGAATTCCTGAAAAACTGGCTGGAACCGTCGAACCTGGCACGGCTGAGACCCACCCTGAAATTTCAAACAGGGATTTTGGCAGGCTTCGCCTTGCTTGCCAGTGTGCTGCTGGGCGTGACCAATTGCAGTACCGAAGGCATTATTCAACAGCGGCTCGATGAAGATTTAAAAAAATCGCTGGAAGAAGTTGTACCCGCCGCATTACATGATAATGACATGCTGCAAGATACGGTGAACGTCCCGTCTGCGGAATACAATATCGGTGCGAACGAAACCACGGTTTATATCGCCAAAAAGTCCGGCAACGTCACCGCCGTAAGTTTTAAATTTACCGCGCCTGACGGCTATTCCGGGGCTATCAATATGATTATCGGCATAGACCGCGACGGCAATATTCTGGGCGTGCGTGTGCTCAGCCACAAGGAAACTCCAGGCCTGGGCGATAAAATCGAAGTTGCAAAGTCGGATTGGATATTGAGCTTTGTCGGCCGTTCCCTGGACAACTTAACGCCGGCACAATGGGCGGTTAAAAAAGATGGCGGGGTATTCGACCAATTTACCGGTGCGACCATCACCCCGCGCAAGTCGGTGCAAGCAATTCATCGCGGCTTGCAGTTATTCAAAGCGCATCAGGCGCAACTGATCAATCCTTGAGGATATCAACATGTTCATATCAGAAACCTATCGTAAAATTGCCGGCGACGGCATCTGGAACAACAATATCGTGTTCGGGCAAAACCTGGCGCTTTGCCCGTTGCTGGCAGTAACGGGAACAGCCACTAACGGTTTGGGGATGGGCTTTGCTACGCTGGCGGTCATCACTGCATCCAACGGCCTGATTTCCCTAACGCGGCATTTAATTCCCAGTGAAATCCGTATCCCGATTTTTGTGTTGCTGATCGCGGCGCTGGTGACCTTAGTTGATATTTTAATGAATGCCTGGGCGCATGAGCTCTACAAAGTGCTGGGCTTGTTCATTGCCTTGATTGTTACCAATTGCGCACTGTTAGGCCGTGCCGAAGCCTTTGCCTCCAAACAACCGGTCAAACATGCCTTATGGGACGGCCTGATGACGGGCCTGGGTTTTACCCTCGTTCTTGTCGCCCTTGGAGCGGCAAGAGAAATAAGCGCGTCGGGCACTCTATTCGCCAATGCGTCATTATTGCTGGGCGAGTCGTTCAGGTTTTTGGAAAGTACAGTAATTCCCAACTACAAAGGCTTTTTATTAATGGCTCTGCCGCCAGGAGGATTCATTATGCTGGCTTTTCTGATTGTCGGTAAGCGTCTGATAGACCAAAAACTCGCGCAGAAAAAAACACAACCCGCTTTATCAAGCGAAGCTATAACTGAATAAACGATGAGGAATTATTATGAACGTAGGTGTTTGTTACGCAGAAGTCGATAGACAACTATGGATGCGTCTGGAAGTGCCGGATAACAGTACCATTGTAGAAACCATTGACCTGTCAGGTGTCTTAAAACTTTATCCGGAAATAAACCTGGCCAGCCAAAAAGTGGGCATATTCGGAAAAATTGCCGCACTGGATACCACTGTAAAGGATGGGGACAGGGTGGAAATTTACCGGCAGATAACTGCCGATCCACAACTGGTGCAACGGCGCAGACGCTAAGTTTTTTCAAACTGGCTTAAAGGAACTGCAATGTACATATGCGTTTGTAAAGCTGTAACCGACTCGCAGATTTTAACGGCCATCGAAAAAGGTGTTTGTACTCGTAAACAGCTAATTCATTGTTTCGGAGTGGGCAAGGATTGTGGAAGATGTAATAAAGAAGTGGCAAATCTACTTAAGCGAGGCACTGAATCACCCGTTGCAACAAATCACCTCATTCTTTAACAATTAGACAAGAGATACTCTTATGAAAGGCGACGCAACAGTCATCGACTACCTGAATAAAGCGCTGGAAAACGAACTAACTGCGATTAACCAGTATTTTCTACATGCCAGAATGTACAAACACTGGGGATTTAACAAACTTAACGAAAAGGAGTACCACGAATCGATTGATGAGATGAAACATGCCGATCAAATAATCGAGCGCATTCTTTTCCTCGAAGGTCTGCCTAATCTGCAAAATCTTGGTAAATTGATGATAGGTGAAAATGCCCTGGAAATGCTCAACTGTGATTTAAAGCTCGAACAAATTGCAGCCCCCTTGCTGAGAGAAGCTGTTGTCTATTGCGAGACGGTGAGTGATTTTGTTTCCCGTGAACTGTTTTCCAAAATCCTGGAATCTGAAGAAGAACATATCGACTGGCTGGAAACTCAGCTTGAATTGATTGAAAAAGTGGGGCTGCAAAATTATTTACAATCGCAAATGTAAGGAATGTCCAGACCCTGCACCAATTTACAAAAATGGAATGACGGGCTTGCATAATCAACTTGATAGGCGGCCTCTTCGATTTTCCTGACGAAGTGCACAACCTCTCCAAGCCACAAACCGGTAGCTCGATTCATGTCTGGATATTTTCCAATGCTGGTTAGAACGATGAGTATTTTTCTTGTTCATGACGCCACTTTGCTGATTTGTTCAGGGTTGATTATGGTGTTTAATCCAAAAAACGCAGTTGTGGTATGTGGAAGCCGTTCATGCTGAGCCCTTTGGCTTCGCTCAGCAGAGCCTTGTCGAAGCATGAACGGCTTCCACACGCCCACCTATTTGTTTAACGTTAATCTCAGCGCCGGAGCTTTTGCGGAACCCACGTAGAGCGGAATTGCATAGCGTAATGCGCAGGATGGTTTGGTGTGTCGGCCATGCGGCGCACTATCCTATCCTATTCAGCCCATCCCGTGTTAATCTATTATTAAGTGAGTCTTTCTACATAAAATGGTTCCAAGTGTATTTATATTGCGAAACCCAATAGATTTACGACCAGATTTATTTAATTCCATTTGCATGGAGTTTTAAATATGAACACGACGGATAATAAGCCAGAACCTGAAATACCCTCCTTTGGCCTGAAAGATTGTGCATTGATAGCGATTGCCACCCATAAACGCGCCGATACCTTGAAAGAACTCCGTGACCATATCGAAAACTTAAATCCGGACAGCTTGTATTACCATTTTTGGGCCAATTTGTTGCTGCCGCATTTTGAGGAGCGCGAGTACATCAATGATTTTGCCGGTTGGGTGCGTCATAGCCTTCAGGATGCGAAATTGGCGGAACAATTGGCCGTCCTTGACCCCGTCTCATTCAATGACCTGGAAGAATTACGCCACCATTTACTGGAATGCATAGACAATCGTCTGGATGAAAGCGAATATCTGCGATGGTCTCATGCCACGCAGCGGTTTGAATTTATTCGCTCACAGATTGTGGTCTTTGATACGCAAAAAAAGGTAAGCGAACCTCGAGAGATGTCAGAGCTGATTCCTCAAATGTCGGTCAGCAGCGTTTTTTACCATTTTATTGATGCCCGCCGCCGGACTCAGGACAAGGTCGATGATTTTCGCCAGTGGCTGGCCTTTTTCGGGGAAACTTATCAGCCGTTAATTGACCAGTTGACCGGTATCGACCCTTATTTCAGTACTCTGGCCGAGTTACGTCAGCAAGTGGCAGCCACCTTTCAACACTTTTGTGCGGAGCAGGCATTATGATGACAATGTTGGATTCTTATGCGGCGGTGACGAGCAGGGATGTCATCCGGCATCTGCAACAACTGGCGGCGCCGCTGAAAGGAAAAACTGTGGTTCATGTTAATTCCACTCGCGTTGGTGGTGGTGTTGCCGAGATCCTGGATAAACTCGTGCCGCTTAGCCGGGAACTGGGCATTGATACGCGCTGGGAGGTGATTACCGGGGATAGTGAATTTTACCAGTGTACAAAAAGTATGCATAACGCCATACAAGGCAACAGAGTCGCTATTCCTGACACTTTACTGGCTCATTTTCAGGAAGTGAACGAGCAGAATGCCAAGCAATTGCGCCCCATTCTGGAAGAAGCGGATTTTGTCTTTATTCATGACCCGCAACCCGTTGCACTGTTAAAGTATTGCAGTAACCGGAAGGGCAAGTGGATCTGGCGCTGCCACATTGACGCCAGCCATCCGCACCGTGGAACCTGGCGGTTTATCGATCGCTTTGTCCGTGAATATGATGCCAGCATCTTTTCATTACCCCAGTTTGTGCAGATGCTGTCGCATCCAGCCTACATTATACCGCCCAGCATTGACCCGTTAAGCGACAAAAACGTGGACTTGACTCAGGACGAATTGGACGCTGTGCGCATACGCTTTGGCATTGATCCCGAAGCGCCGATGATCGCGCAGATCTCGCGTTTTGATCGATTCAAGGATCCGGTTGGCGTCATAGAAGCCTATAAATTGGCCAGGCAATTTATTCCCGCCTTGCAATTGGTGCTGGCCGGCGGAGGGGCTACCGATGATCCCGAAGGCGAGGCCGTACTCAACGAAGTGCGTTTTGCAGCCGGTGATGACCCCAATATCAAAATTCTGCAGTTGCCCCCTGACGCGCACCGCACGATCAATGCGCTGCAACGGCTTGCCGATATTGTTGTGCAAAAATCCACTAAAGAAGGCTTTGGCCTTACCGTAACCGAAGCGCTCTGGAAAGGTAAGCCGGTTATCGGCGGCGATACCGGCGGCATTCGTTTGCAGGTAATCAATTTCCATACCGGTTTTTTAGTCAATACACCGGAAGGCACTGCGCTGCGTATTCGCTATTTGTTTAAACAAGCGCAAAAAATGCAGGAAATGGGAATTAAAGCCAAGGAATTCGTCCGCGAGAACTTCCTGTTAACGCGTCAATTGCGTGAGCATCTGACCTTGATGGTATCGCTGCAACATGGCGGGGTTGACAGGATTGAATTAAATTGAGATCAGTACATGCCAAGCGTACAACGATGCCATCCCATGCCTTTCGGAACTCGTATTCTGGATGACGGCAGGGTCAATTTCAGAGTATGGGCGCCTGGAGCCGATAAAGTTGAGTTATGCCTGCAAGGACGTGCACCTGAAATCAGGTTGCACATGGCAGCCGAAGCGGAAGGCTGGTATGGCATTACGACCGAATTGGCCGGGAGCGATTGTTATTACCAGTATCGGATCAATGGCGAGCATTATGTTCCCGATCCTGCTTCCCGTTATCAACCTCAGGATGTCAGCGGTTCAAGTCAGGTTATCGATCCTGACGCGTGGCAATGGCAGGATGATGACTGGAAAGGGCGGCCTTGGGAAGACGCGGTGTTTTATGAGCTGCATGTGGGTACCTTCACCGAAGAAGGCACGTTTGCAGGGGTGAAGAAACATCTGGATTATCTGGTCGATCTGGGCGTGACAGCCATACAGTTAATGCCCCTTGCCGATTTTCCCGGCCGGCGTAATTGGGGTTATGACGGCGTGCTGCCGTTTGCACCGGATAACAATTATGGTAATCCCGATGAGCTTAAAGATCTGATTTCAACTGCGCACGCCAAAGGCTTGATGGTTTTTAATGATGTTGTTTACAGCCATTTCGGTCCGGAAGGCAATTATCTGCATCTGTATGCGCCGGCATTTTTCACGGATCGCTTCCATACCCCCTGGGGTGATGCTATTAATTTTGACGCAGAACATGGCCGCTGGGTGCGCCGGTTTTTTATACACAATGCCTTGTATTGGCTGGAAGAATATCATTTTGACGGTTTGCGCCTTGATGCAGTTCATGCCATTTTTGATGACACATCGCCCGATATTCTGGAAGAACTGGCTGAAGCGGTTCGATTAGGGCCAGGGTATGATCGTCATATCCATTTAGTTCTGGAAAACGACAATAATGCCGCCCATTATTTAAGACAAGACCTTTCCAGGCCGCATCGTTTTTTCGATGCGCAATGGAATGACGATATTCATCATGTCCTGCATGTTCTGTTAACAGGAGAAACCAGCGGTTATTACCAGGATTATAGCCAACAACCCCTGCATCATCTTGGCCGCTGTTTAACCGAGGGTTTTGCTTATCAGGGCGAGGCATCCTCTTATCGGGACGGGAAATTAAGAGGGGAACCGTGTCCGGACTTGCCGCTGACAGCCTTTGTATCGTTCTTGCAGAATCATGACCAGGTCGGCAACCGGGCCCTGGGTGAGCGCATCTCGAGTCTTTGCCCTCTGGAAGCCGTGCGTGCGGCAACTGCGATCTTATTATTGATGCCGTCGCCGCCCTTGTTGTTTATGGGGCAGGAGTGGGCCAGCAGTCAGCCATTTCCCTATTTTGTAGATTTTTCCGGCGAACTGGGCGATAAGGTGACTCAGGGCCGATTGCAGGAATTTGCGAAGTTCACGGAGTTTACCGATGTTGAATTGCTCCGAAAAATGGCGTTACCCAACGCAGCTGATACGTATCAATCAGCCAGACTGGCATGGGATGAGATAAATCAAGAGCCGCATCGGGAATGGCTGGAATTTCACAGGGAATTACTGCGCATCCGCAGCAATGAGATAACCCCAAGGCCGCGTGGCATTACCGGCGGACAGGCCCATTACCGGCTTTTGAATGATAGGGCCTTATCTGTGCAATGGCGCTTGAACGATGATTCAATGTTAATACTGGTGGCAAATCTGGGCACTGAGCCGGCAAGCGTCGATTGCGCTTGTGATGGGAAGGTATTGTTTGCAACTGCTTCCGATGTGGAGAAAAACCTGCAACAAGGAAGTTTAAACCCTTGGTCAGTCATTTTTTATTTGGAGGAACCTTAAAATGATCGAGGCGATAGCCATTTTTCCAATGCCCCCGGATATTGCGAGAAATTGTGAGTGATCTTATGGAGACACCGGGAGGAGCGGCTATTCCCGTTTCGACTTACCGCCTGCAATTTAACAGGCAGTTTACTTTCGCCGAAGCAACCCGTTTTGTTCCCTATCTTCGCCAACTCGGCATCAGCCACTGTTACGCATCTCCCTTTCTGAAAGCCCGTCCGGGCAGCAGTCACGGTTACGATATCGTCGATCATAACGAACTTAATCCGGAAATCGGCAGCCATGAGGATTTCGAGCGTTTTATCGCCGAATTGCAGCGCAACGACATGGGCTTGATAACCGATATCGTCCCGAATCATATGGGCATTATGGGCAGTGACAATAGCTGGTGGCTGGATGTGCTGGAAAACGGTCAGTCTTCCTGCCATGCCTCATTTTTTGATATTGATTGGCATCCAATAAAAAAAGAACTCCAAAATAAACTATTGCTTCCTGTACTGGGTGATCATTATGGCACTATTTTGGAACAACAGGAACTGAAGCTCGTCTTCGATGCCGGCCTGGGTGAATTCAGCATATACTACTATCAAAACCGGTTTCCCGTTGATCCGCAGACCTACCCTTTTATTCTGAGCTCGCAACACGAACAGTTACTGGATTATTTCACCGCTGACGATCCGGTGTTACTGGAATATCAGACCATCGACAACAGTTTCAGTAAATTGCCTTTACGCACGGAGACGGCAAAAGAAAAAATAGAAGAGCGTAAACGGGATAAAGAAGTCTTTAAAAAACATCTGGCAAGACTCTGCGCGGACGGCCTGTCTATCATCGGGTTCATTACCTTTCGTGTCGCTGAAATTAACAGGATAGCCGGCGATAGCGGCGAATTGCATGCGTTGCTGGAGCAGCAGGTCTACCGGTTGGCTTACTGGCGCGTTGCCGGCGATGAAATTAATTACCGCCGGTTTTTTGATATTAACGACCTGGCCGGACTGCGCATTGAAGATGACAAGGTGTTTGATGCGACCCATCAGTTTATCCTGTCGCTTATCGAACAAGGCAAGACTCAGGGACTGCGTATCGATCACGCCGATGGCTTATACGACCCGGCAGCCTATTATCAGCGCCTTAATTTGAAAATCGCGGCTGTTTTAAATGTCAACGCGGTGCCGGAGGCGCCGCCCATTTATATCGTCGCCGAAAAAATTGTCGCCAACTATGAATATTTATCCAGTGATTGGCCGATTCATGGCACGACAGGCTACGAGTTTACCAATATCGTTAACGGCGTATTGATTGATAGCTCAGCAGAAAAGCCATTATCTCGCGCTTATGTTCGATTTATAGGGTATCGGCAGGATTTCGACGAACTGGTCTATCAGGCTAAAAAACAGCTGATGACTACCGCGCTGGCCAGTGAATTGAACGTACTGGCCAATCAGTTGAGCAAAATCGCCGAGGCCAGTTCCAAAACCCGCGACTATACACTCAATGCGTTGCGGTATGCCTTGTCGGAAGTCATTGCCTGTTTCCCGGTTTATCGTACCTATATCAACAGTCAAACCGTAAGCAAAAAGGACAGCCAATATATTAATTGGACGATTGAGCAGGCCAAACAACGAAGCCGGGCAGCTGATAAAACCGTGTTTGAGTTCATTCGAAACATTCTGCTGATGGAACACAACACGGCTGTTCCAGTCATGGATTTGCTGAAGTTCATCATGAAGTTTCAACAATATACCGCACCGGTGATGGCCAAAGGCTATGAAGATACAGCGCTTTATCAATATAACCGGCTCATTTCCTTGAATGAAGTGGGCGGCAATCCGCGGCAAACAGGAAATTCGGTGAATGCCTTTCATCATTTTAATCAGGAACGGATTAAGAAATGGCCGCACAGCATGTTATGTCTATCCAGCCACGACACCAAACACAGCGCCGACATGCGCGCAAGAATCAATGTGCTGAGTGAAATACCGGAGCGATGGCAGGACGCTGTATTATATTGGCGGCGAGTGAATAAATCCCAAAAAACCAAAATGGGCCATGCGGTCATCGCCCGCAATGATGAATACCTGTTTTATCAGGTGTTGATCGGAACCTGGCCATTAACCGGGATGAATGATTCTGAGCTGACCGATTATCGGGAACGCATCGAGAATTACATGATCAAAGCGGTTCGTGAAGCGAAACTATACACCTCATGGATCAATTCGAATGAAGATTATGAGCAAGCCGTCAGTCAGTTTGTTCGCCGATGCCTCGATGTCAATGCCAGCCCGCTTTTTTTAAAAGATTTTACCGAATTTGAAACACAAATCAGAAAACCCGGTTTGTATAATGCCCTGGCGCAAACAGTCCTGCACTTGACTTCGCCGGGCGTGCCTGATATTTATCAAGGCAATGAGTTGTGGCAATTTAGCCTGGTTGATCCCGATAATCGGCGGCCGGTTGATTTCAATAAAAACAGACAATTATTGAGTGAGATGGAGGCGATGTTGGCGCAACGGGATGTTGATCGGCCGCAGTTTATAAGAACGTTATTGGAGAATATCGAAGATGGGCGCATCAAGCTTTTTGTTGTCATGCAGACCTTGCGCTTTCGGCATCACCATGCTGCCCTGTTTCGGAATGGCGAATACCTGAAAATTAACATCCACGGTATAGGCTCTGACCAGTTGCTGGCTTTTGCAAGGAAGGATCAGGACAATTTTACCGTTATCGTCGTACCCCGTTTAATGGAACAACTTCTTAACAATGAGCTTAACAAAGCGCTGGATGATGTCTGGCTGGAGTTGCCGCAAAAGGTACCACAGCACTTTCAGGAGTTGTTCAGTCAAAGCCGGATCACGATCGAACCGGATGAAGGCTATCTTCAGCTCTATGTTCGTGACATACTAAAATTATTTCCTCTCGCCATTTTATCAGGCGTTGTTGAATAAATTAAAAAAGTCATCCGGAATATCAATTGACCGATTTAATTTTGTTGACGTTATTGGTCATGATAAGTGAATATAAGTATCATATTAACCTCGAGCTGCTACATGACAAATTTGTAAAGCTGATTAACATCTTTGTCATTATTATTTGGCGCTGACGGAATACCAAAGGCTGAAAGATCAATTAAATGAAAACGCTAGTGACGGGGGCAAATGGTTTTTTGGGATCAGCGATTATGCGGCACTTACTTGAGGCAGGCCATGAAGTGCGGGTATTGGTCAGAGCGCAATGCGACAGGCGCAATTTAAATAATTTTCCTGTGGAAATATATGAAGGAGATCTTCGCGATACTTCTTCACTCAAGCGTGCAGTCAGTGGCTGCGATAATCTCTTTCATGTGGCCGCCGATTACCGGCTATGGATTCCTGATCCCGATATTATGTATGCCATCAATGTTACAGGCACGCAATCACTGATACTTGCCTCGGCAGAAGCGGGATTAAAACGCATAGTTTATACCAGCAGCGTGGCCACACTGGGTTTCAATCCGGACGGCAGTCCGGCAGATGAAACCACACCTTCTTCGCTGTCGTTGATGACAGGGCATTATAAACGTTCAAAATTCCTCGCAGAACAAGCTGTCCAACAACTTACGGATCAGCATAAATTGCCTTTGGTGATTGTCAATCCATCTACGCCGATTGGGCCTTATGATATTAAACCCACGCCGACTGGCCGTATTGTCCTGGACACGCTTCTTGGCCGCATGCCGGCTTATGTGGATACCGGGCTTAATATCGTACATGCGGATGATGTTGCAAAGGGACATTTGTTGGCATTTGAACAGGGTAAAGCAGGAGAACGTTATGTTCTCGGCGGTGAAGACCTGAGTCTGGTGCAAATTCTGGAAATGATCGATGAGATCACAGGCAAAAAATCAAAGCGAATACGCTTACCACATAACCTGGTATTGCCTGCCGCCTGGCTGATGGAAAAGGCTGCAACTCGTACCGGAATAGAACCTCGTGCAACAATAGATGGTGTGCGTATGGCAAAAAAACAGATGTTTTTTTCCAGTGCAAAAGCCATACGCGAACTGAATTATCGGTATCGTCCGGCCCAGGATGCCATTAAGGATGCAATCCTCTGGTTTTGCGAAAACGGATACTGTAAGTGAGCATTTGAATTTCTGAAAGGGATTTATTCAAAATAATCCCACGGGTATTCGGGAGTTATAATAGGCCGAAAACCTGAAGGTACCGGAAAAAGCGCGGAAATAAACTCATAAACGCCCACTTAATTCCTGTTGAGTTAAACCCATTGCCATAGCGGGGGTTCGATGGAACCATTTTTTTTGAAATCGTTGACGTCCATGCTGTTCAACGGGAAGCCATAAGCGGGTAATTGTAATCAAAAAGATAGGGCGCGATAAATAGCCAATTGCCCGGGATCAGCACGAGTGGCTTTGCGGGCATGCAGTGCCCGCCCGTCGGCGCGCCTGAAACTGGCCATGACTCGGCATTGGCTGGCCATAATCCGGTCAATGGCGTTCCAACTAGGGTTGATGCCGCTCGCTTTCAGGCGGCGGCGTATGATTTGCACAAACTGACTTCCTGCCTGTCTTCGGAACGGACTTTTTGACCCCCGTACAGTGCCGCCGGTGGCGGTATCAATGTCGAACGCCTGCTCGGGATTAAATTGCCAGGTACGTTCGCGGCTAACCACAAGATAACGGTAGCCGTGGCTTCTCAGCCCGCCGATAGTGGCCGCCGAAGGATCCCATCGCCCATAACCACCCAGGCACCGGGCGGCGCGTTTAGGCCTGTTAACATCGTTGCCAGGGTTCCGGCCCCGGCGACGTTGCCCGCAAATGTCTGCGTGCTGCGCACAAAACCTGTCCTGAGCGAGTCGAAGGGCCGCTGCCGTCAATCACCAGACCCGGAGTCGCCCTACGCGCGATAAGAAAGCCGATAATGGTCCTGCTTTGTGCGCCATTGATGCCCTGGCCTGCCAGCAATTCGATAAAGGCTGACAGCGCCGCAATCCGCTGCGCCTCACGCGCCATTGCCAGCGGACATACGGCCGGCAATAGCGCCAACTGACAACCCATGATCTCGTCGACCCGCGCACAGCGTTGGCCAATAGTCTTGCTCAATGACGAAGGGCCGCCCCAGGTTCAGCACTGTGGATTGGCGCTACTGCCGCCGACTCGTTCGCTCTTCACCAGTCGGTAGGTGTAGCAGCGTTCGCCGGTGGCGGAATTGTTGGTGTGGGTGCGTCTGCTATACATGTCGAAAAGATAGCGCAGACCGGGTGAGCGCGCGCAAGGGTTTTATAAAACTGTTATGGTACTACAAATGACTATGAATATAGACTATAACAAAATCAATTGCTTGCGTTAGCCTAGTGGCGAAACCTGGGAAAATGTGTTAAATATGGGCTAAAGATGGGCTTCGATGGTTTTTTCGATATCAAGCACCAAAAATCGTCGAAGGCTGTGCTGTGTGAGTGAGTCGTCCAAAAAATTAAATTGACACGAAATAATCGCCCCTCCCGCGTCAGTGAATCTGAAAGACGTTACAGCGCAAATTGTTCATATAATGCAATGTTGGCTTTGGTTTGATGAATACAGTATACTCGGCGATTGAAAGAGCCAGCTGGACAGTCGCTGTTTTATCGGCAAGATAAAATGGAGGAAAGTCCGGGCTCCATTGGGCAGAGTGCCAGGTAACGCCTGGGGGGTGTGAGCCTACGGAAAGTGCCGCAGAAAATATACCGCCGTCACTTTTGACTGGTAAGGGTGAAAAGGTGCGGTAAGAGCGCACCGCGCAACTGGTAACAGAAGTGGCATGGTAAACCCCACTCGGAGCAAGATCAAATAGAGGAACAGACGCGTGGCCCGCGCGGTTCCTGGGTAGATTGCTTGAGCTGCAGGGTGACTTGCAGCCTAGATGAATGGCTGTTCTCGACAGAACCCGGCTTACAGGCTGGCTCTTTCATTATTATTCCGTAAACGTCACCAAGTTTATTATAGTTGCTAGATGCAAGAATAAGTATTTAATTTAAATAAAAATACACCGTGAATAGTGCGGTTGTATCCTTCCCCGTTATCCTTTCTCGCATTAAAAATATTGATGTTTTCCGTAGGCTAATACCTTAAGTATTACATTAATAAAACCAATTAACTTTCTGATAAAACATAGAACTTATTTTACTATTTTTTATGTGGTTTAGCCATTTTCCGAGGGTGATGTAAGTCATTGTCAAAAAAGAAAGGGTTTATATCAATTCATTCTTGACTAAGAACTGTTTGCTATCTATAGTGAACTCAAGTGGCAGCAAAGTGGTGAAAAGTGGTTTTTTTTGGGGTGGATCTTGTTTCGAGGCACTAGTTCAGTCAATTTAGATGATAAGGGGCGATTTGCAATTCCAACTCGTTATCGAGGAGAACTGCAAGATTGTTGCGAGCGTCAAATGATTGTAACGGTTGCTGTTAACGAGCGATGTATGGGCGAAAGTGGCTGTTTATGGCTTTATCCATTGCCTGAATGGGAAAAACTGGAGCACACGATTATTAAATTACCCACTTTAAATAAAATGGCCGACAAGTTAAGGCGCTTTGTTATTGGCAATGCATCTGAATGTGAAATGGACGGACAGGGCCGGTTGTTACTGCCGGATAATCTCAGGAAATTTGCCAGCATGGATAAAAAGATTGTTTTGGTCGGTTTGCTTAACAAGTTTGAAATCTGGAATGAAGATGCCTGGAAAGCCAAAGAAAATCAATGGCTTGCTGGCGATGATAATGAAGGTCTGGAAGAGCTGGGTCCATTGTCTTTTTAATCCGGGAGATTTGTTGTTGAAACATTTACCCGTTATGTTTGCAGAAGTTATGCAACAGTTGGCTATCAAAAAGGATGGTATTTATCTCGATTGTACCTTTGGACGCGGCGGACATAGTCAGGGAATTTTAAATCAGCTCGGTCAAGGGGGACGTTTGTTGGCTTTTGATCGTGATTTTGATGCTATTAAATCTGATTATGCACAAGCAATGCTTAAGGATAAGCGCTTTAAACTGAAGCATAATCGTTTTTCTGAGCTGGAAAGCATAGTTGCAGCCGAAGAGTTGACGGAAAAAATCGACGGCATTTTGGTAGATTTGGGTGTGTCGTCACCGCAACTTGATAATCCCGAAAGGGGTTTTAGCTTTTTGCGGGACGGACCGCTGGATATGCGCATGGATAGTCTGGCGGGCGCTACGGCAGAACTGTGGCTGGCTAATGTTGATGAAAAAGATCTGGTTAAGGTTTTATTTGACTATGGCGAGGAACGTTTTGCGCGGCGCATAGCCCGCGCAATAATCGAAAAGAGAGCGCAATCGCCAATTACAACAACCAGACAATTAGCGCAATTGGTTGCAGATGCCGTACCCGTAAAGGAGCTGCACAAACATCCTGCAACGCGCACGTTTCAAGCGGTACGTATTGAAATAAATAGAGAGCTGGATGAATTAAAGGCTGTATTGCAGCAATCCGCCCGAGTCTTGAGACCGGGGGGGCGATTGGTAATGATTTCTTTTCATTCCCTGGAAGACAGGATTGTTAAACGCTTTATCAGAGAAGAGTCCGGCGCCAAGTATAATCCGGGTAAGCTGCCGATTAAGGAAGTTGATATAGCTAAGGGTATTTTAAAGAAAATGGGCAAAGCGTTGAAAGCCGGCAAGCAGGAAATTGCTGAAAATCCCAGAGCCAGAAGTGCTGTCATGCGCGTCGCTGAGAGGGTGTGAATGTTAATAAATCGGCTTTTGAGCGCAGTGGGAATAGTGCTTTTATTATCGGCTCTGGCGGTGATTTATAGCAAATACTACTCACGTTTGATTTTTCTTGAGATCCAGAAGCAGGAAAGAGCATTGGATCAGTATGAAGTCGAATGGGGACAAATGCAATTGGAGCTTATGATGCTGGCGGAACAGAATCGTGTTGAATTGGTCGCTCGGGAGCAACTGAAGCTGGTTATGCCGTTACGCGAAAAAATTATTTATATAAAACCGTAAATGTTAGATTTTCGAGGCAGAAGCAAGGCAACAAAGCCGAAAGACGATTTTTCGGGGAGAAGAAAATTCCTGGTTCTTTTTATGATGGCGTGCATGCTGGTTTTGATGGGTCGTGCTATCCATTTGCAAGTCCTGGATAAACAGTTTCTTAAAGCTCAGGGGGATATGAGACAGGTAGATGATGTGTCTGTTTCGGCATACAGAGGCATGATAAAGGATAGAAACGGTAATCCTTTGGCAATTAGTACGCCTGTTGAGTCTGTTTGGATAAATCCGCGAGAGCTTAAATTTGCGAAAGAAGACCAGATCAGGCGCATGGAAAAGCTGTTGAATTTGCCGACAGGGAAAGTAACCGACTTGATTAAGGAGGATTCCCATAGACAGTTTGTATATATAGCGCGCAGGGTTAATCCGCAACTCGGCGATCAAGTGAAAGAATTAAAGCTTGCCGGTGTTTATTTTGAGCGCGAATTCAAGCGTTTTTATCCTACCGGTGGTGTTTCGGCGCATATAGTTGGTTTTACCAATGTTGATGACATCGGTCAGGAAGGGATGGAGTCCGGTTATGAAAAACTGTTAAAAGGAATTTCAGGTAGCAAACGGGTCGTCAGGGATGGGCAGCGTCGAATTATTGAAGACATAGAAAATATAAAAGAGCCTGTTTCGGGAAAGAATCTTGAGCTAAGCATTGATCAGCGCATTCAATATCTGGCATATCGGGAATTGCAACTGGCGGTCAGCGCTAACAAGGCCAAATCAGGGGCATTAATAGTATTGGATGCAAAAAACGGAGAAATCCTGGCGGCGGTTAACCAGCCCTCTTTTAATCCGAATACGAGAAGCAGTTTGAAAGAAAGCTTGTACAGGAACAGAGCGCTTACCGATGTATTTGAACCCGGATCAACGGTTAAACCCTTTGTTGTCGCAGCGGCTTTAGAGGGCGGTTATGTAAGTCCTAATGCCACTTTTGCGACGCACGGAAGCTATCAAATCGGACGCAATACGGTTAGGGATGTACATAATTATGGCACACTGGATTTGACACATGTAATAAAAAAATCCAGCAATGTCGCAGTTAGTATGATGGCATTGAAAATGCCGCCGAAGTATTTTTGGGGGGTTTATCATCGGCTCGGTTTTGGAACTTCAGCGGGTTCCGGTTTTCCAGGTGAAGCCAGTGGTGCCTTGCTGGATTATACAAAGTGGCACGATTTCGACCGGGCGATTTTGTCATTCGGCTATGGCTTGAGTAGTTCGGCATTGCAACTGGCAAGAGCTTATACGGCTTTGGCAGATGACGGTATATTGCATTCAGTGAGCTTGCTGAAACGTGAAGAAGATGATGATGCGGTGCGGGTATTTTCAGCTAAAACAGCCAGGAGTGTCAGGAAAATGATGGAAACTGTGCTTATGAAAGATGGCACCGCTTATGAAGCCAGAGTCGACGGTTACAGTGCAGCAGGTAAAACCGGGACAGTAAAAAAGGCCGGCTCCAGAGGTTATACCGAGAACAGTTATTTTGCTGTTTTTGCCGGAATGGCGCCAGCCAGTGATCCTCGGTTGATTATTGTCGTCATGATTGATGAGCCTTCTGCGGGCCAGTACTACGGCGGACTGGTTTCCGCTCCGGTATTTTCCAGGGTGATGGCGGGAGCCTTGAGAATACTCGAAGTTGCCCCTGATCAGGAAGAAACAATGCCCATTTTATTGACCCAGAAAGGCCCATAAAGCTGTTTATGAGACTGAAAGATTTATTGGAAGGATTTGACTCATTTTCTAACTCCAGCCTTGGAACGGCAGCGGATATGCTTATTACAGGTCTGGCCCTGGATAGCCGGGAAGTAATCGAGGGAAATGTATTTATTGCTCTGGCAGGCGCCAGACAGCATGGCTTGACCCATGTTGAGCAGGCTGTAAACAGAGGCGCTTGTGCTGTTGTTTTTGAACCATCCGGTGAGGGCACGCGGTTGGCGAAACAGATTGCCAATGTGCCGATGCTTGCTGTAGACGGTCTGGGTTTTAAGCTGGGTGAGATAGCCGCGCGATTTTATGGCGCCCCCTCCGCATTTATCGATGTTATTGGTATCACTGGTACAAATGGCAAAACGTCCTGCAGTCAGTTTTTGAGTCAGTTGCTGGATGGCTGTGGAATTATCGGCACGCTCGGTTGGGGCGAGTGGGGCACACTCAGAAAAACGCGTAATACCACCCCTGATGCCCTGGAAACACAAAGAATACTGGCTGAATTAATAAAAGATGGAAAGAAAGCGGTAGCAATAGAGGTTTCATCGCATGGTTTGGAGCAGGGTCGGGTAAATGGCGTTAATTTTAAAGGCGCTGTGTTCACCAATATCAGCCGCGATCATTTGGATTATCACGGCACGATGGACGCCTATCTACAGGCTAAATTGGCATTATTGAACAAGCCCGGCCTGACGTTTGTTGTAGTGAATCTCGATGATACCTACAGCGACCGGATTATTGCCGCGGTACCGGAAACTGCAGTTGTATGGGGTATTAGCGTACAGGGAAAAACCTTGGTTTCAGGCGAATGCGTCAGCGCTGACAATGTTTTGCATAAAGTGGACGGCATTGAATTTGATGTGCGCTGGCGGGATGACAGCCAGCGGGTAAAAGCACCGCTTTATGGTGATTTTAATACCGAGAATATTCTAACTGTTTTGGCCGTCATGCTGGCAATGGGTGTTCCAATGGCAAAGGCAGCTCAAAAGCTTGCCTATATAAAGCCCGTTATAGGGCGTATGGAGCGTTTTGGCGGCGGTGCTCAGCCACTGATTTTTGTCGATTATGCCCATACACCCGATGCCCTGGATAAGGTTTTATCCAGTACGAGGAAACATTGTCAACAGGCGTTATGGGTCGTGTTTGGCTGTGGCGGCAACAGGGACAAGGGCAAGCGTCCGCAAATGGGGCGGATCGCGGAGCAGAGAGCAGATTACGTGATTATTACCGATGATAATCCGCGGTTTGAAAATGGACAGGCTATTGTGAATGACATTTTGGCAGGCTGCAGTTCAGTTGGGCGCAATTCGGAAAAGGTTGCAGTGATTCAGGATAGAGAGCAGGCGATACAAAGCGTGATAGCAAGAGCCGCTGCAAATGATTGCATTGTGATTGCGGGTAAGGGACATGAAGACTATCAGGAAAGCAATGGCGAACGACAGTCATTCAGCGATAGCCGGGTTGTGCTCGAAGCTTTAAAAAAGAGAGTGGGTTAGCCATGGAAATGTTGTTGAGTGATTGTGCCGAGTGTGTGCAGGGAAGGCTTGTCGGGAAAAACCTTGCCATCAACTCGGTCAGCATAGATACACGGACAATAAAGCCTGGACAGCTTTATGTTGCAATTAAAGGAGATAACTTTGATGGTAATGAATTTATAGCACAGGCCGAAGAGGCAGGCGCTATTGCAGCTATTGTTCACAAGGGTATTGCGGCGACGATACCGCATATTGTTGTTGATGATACACGCCTGGCATTGGCTGAGTTGGCTGGCGCCTGGCGGAAAAAGGCAAGCGTTTCTGTTGTTGGCATTACCGGCAGTAACGGCAAAACGACTGTTAAAGAAATGGTTGCGGCAATACTGGGCGCCTCTGATTCAAAGCAAAGCGATGTGCTTTATACCCAAGGTAATTTGAATAATGACATTGGCGTGCCTTTAACGTTATTGCGATTGAATGAACAGCACCAGTATGCAGTGATTGAAATGGGCGCCAACCACCCGGGAGAAATTGCCTACACAAGTCAATATGCGCAGGCTGATGTGGTCGTGCTTAATAATGCGGGAGCTGCGCATATTGAAGGATTTGGCAGTCTTGACGGCGTTGCCGAAGCGAAAGGGGAAATCATACAGACTCTTAAACAGGTAGGTGTTGCCATTATTAACCAGGATGATAACTATTTTGAGTACTGGAAAACAATAGCAGGAAACAGAAAAACCCTGAGTTTTGGTTTGAATGAAAAGGCTGATGTGGCTGCTAAAGACATCGAGACAGAAATCCGGGATAACGCGTTTGCCACGACGTATAAATTGGTCACGGCTCAAGGTACTGTTGAGACCGTGTTAAGACTGGCGGGACGGCATAATGTGGTTAATGCGCTGGCGGCAACGGCGGCATGCCTGGCCCTGGACATAAGCCTGCAACAGATTAAACAGGGACTGGAAAGCGTACAACCCGTGACAGGACGGTTGCAGCCTCTGGTAAGTCGATGGGGGAATATTGTTATTGACGATACCTATAACGCCAATGCCGCCTCACTGAAAGCGGGTCTTGATGCGCTGGCTGCCTGTGCAGGCAAATCGTGGCTGGTTTTGGGCGCTTTTGGGGAATTGGGGCCGGGAAGCCCGAAAATACATGAGGAGATAGGCGAACTTATTAAAGCCAGTGGCGTTACAAGATTGTTGGCCATTGGTTCTGATGCGCAGAATACTGTGCGGGCCTTTGGCACTGGAGCGACGTTTTTTGCAACACAGCAGGATTTGATTGATGTGCTGGAACAAGAGCTGAAAGGCGATGAAACGATTTTGATCAAAGGGTCGAGAGCGCAACGCATGGAGAATGTAGTGGCGGCTCTGGTTGATAATTTCAGGGATTAAACGATGTTACTTTACTTGGCAGACTATTTGATGACCTTTGATGCCAGTTTCAGGGTATTCCATTACCTGACCTTTCGCGCCATTCTTGGCGCATTAACCTCCCTGATGATTGCTTTCATAATTGGGCCAGTGATGATCAGGAAATTAAGCCGTCAAAAAATCGGGCAAAGTATTCGTGAATTGGGTCCCCAGTCCCATTACGAAAAAGCGGGAACACCTACGATGGGCGGGGCTTTAATATTAGTTGCGATTGCCTTAAGTACTTTGCTATGGGCTGATCTGGGGAACAGATATATATGGGTTATTTTGCTGGTAACGATGGGTTACGGCATTATCGGTTTTGTTGACGACTACAGAAAAGTCATCAAGAACAACAGCGATGGCTTATCGGCCAAAGCCAAATATTTCTGGCAGTCCGTAATAGGCTTGACGGCCGCTGTTTTTTTGTACAAAACAGCCATTTTACCGGCAGAAACGCAATTTATCGTCCCGTTTTTTAAGGATTTCATGCTGGATATGGGCTGGATGTATGTGGTCCTGACCTATTTTGTCATCGTTGGAACCAGCAATGCGGTCAATTTGACCGATGGTCTGGATGGGCTGGCCATTATGCCGACAGTGATGGTCGCGTCGGGCCTTGGCATATTTGCCTATCTATCAGGACATGTGACTTTTTCAGACTATCTGGCCATTCCCTATCTGCCCAATGCCGGGGAGCTCATTGTCTTTTGTGCCGCTTTAGTGGGCGCCGGCTTGGGTTTTTTATGGTTTAACGCCTATCCCGCGATGGTGTTTATGGGTGATGTCGGCGCGTTGGCATTGGGGGCGGCTTTGGGCGTGTTGGCAGTGTTGGTCAGACAGGAACTCGTGTTGATGATTATGGGCGGTATTTTTGTAATGGAGACGGTATCCGTGATGATTCAGGTTGCCTCTTTCAAAATGACCGGAAAACGGGTTTTTCGTATGGCGCCGATACATCATCATTTTGAATTGAAAGGCTGGCCGGAACCACGGGTTATTGTTCGTTTCTGGATTATAACCGTTATTCTGGTGCTGATCGGATTGGCGACGTTGAAATTGAGATGAAATGTAAAAATGAGTGTTTTGGTAAATCCGGCCGGGATAAATTGTTGTGAGATAAGAAATGGATATGGCAGCGGTTACAGACTTGTTAAAAAAGAACTTTGCACTGGATCTGGAAAATTCCAAGGTTCTTGTAGTGGGTCTTGGTAATACCGGGATTTCGGTTGCGCGTTATTTGCAGAAGCTGGGTTTTAATTTTGCTATCACCGATAGCCGCGATAAGCCGCCGATGATTGAAGTGTTCTTGCAACAAATGCTTGATACCCCTGTTTTTACAGGCGGTTTTGATGAAGCTGCCTTTAATGTTGCGACACATCTGGTGGTAAGTCCAGGTGTGTCGCTTAACGAAAAATCAATTATCAAAGCCATTGCCAATGGCGCAAAGGTAGTCAGTGATATTGATTTGTTTGCCTGTTCTGCTGGTGTGCCGATTATTGCCATTACCGGATCCAATGGAAAAAGCACAGTAACAACGATGCTGGGTGAAATGGCGAAATCCGCCGGTAAAAAAGTGGTTATAGGCGGTAATCTTGGTACACCGGCATTGGATTTGTTGACACCGGCAGCAGAATTGTATGTTCTGGAGCTTTCAAGTTTTCAGTTGGAAAGAACCTTTGTTCTGAATGCAACCGCCGCAACAGTACTTAACGTTTCTGCTGATCATTTGGACAGACATGCAGATATAGCTGAATACGCACGGGAAAAACAACAGGTTTTTAATGGTAACGGTGCCATGGTAATCAATGCCGATGACCCTGTCGTCAACGCGATGCGGCAAGCCGGCAGACGCATATTTACCTTTTCAATTAAAAAAGAGGCAGATTTTTATATAGCACGCAAGGACGATGCAGAATATCTGATGCACAACAAACGGCGCCTGATGCCGTTGGCAGAATTGCCGCTTGAGGGCAGACATAATGCGGCTAATGCTCTGGCCGCCTTGGCTTTAGGCGTGTCTATAGGACTGGATGAACAAGCTATGTGTAATGCCCTGCGAACATTTAAAGGGCTGGACCACCGAATGCAGCGTGTCGCAGAAATACGTGGTGTCACCTGGGTTAACGACTCAAAGGCAACCAATATTGGTGCCTGTGTTGCAGCTTTACAAGGGTATCAGCGCAAGGTGATTCTTATTGCCGGTGGTGATGCCAAAGGGGCGGATATGACTGAATTGACACCCATTATTAAAGAAAAAGCAAAATCTGTAGTGCTCATGGGCAAGGATGCGCGGTTGATAGAGCAGGCGTTGAACCGCAGTATTCCTGCGTATTCTGCCGGAAATATGGTGGAAGCTGTACAAATTGCTGCCCGTCTCGCACAGTCCGGTGACAATGTATTATTGTCTCCAGCCTGTGCCAGTCTTGATCAATATAAAAATTATCAGGATAGAGGCGAGCAATTCACTAAAGCTGTATTGGCGTTACTTCCATGAACAGCCGAGTGAAACCATCGCGGGTAGGCCGGTTTCATTTTGACCCGATACTGCTAGTCGTATGTACGAGCTTATTGTTGATCGGCTATGTCATGGTAGCTTCGTCATCATTGCATTTGGGTGTAAAAATGACAGGCAACAGCCTCTATTATCCAGTCAGGCAGTTAATGCATATTGGTTTGGGGCTGTTTTTAGGTACTTGTGTCGCATTGACTCCGATACGAACCTGGGAAAAAGCCGGTCCTTGGCTGTTCATTGCGGGATTGTTGTTGCTGGTGATTGTTCTAGTACCAGGTTTTGGGGTGAAGGTCAACGGCAGTATTCGCTGGTTATCGATATTTGGCTTAAGGATACAGATATCCGAAGTGGTCAAGTTTTTTGCTGTCATCTATATGGCGGGTTATGTCACCCGGCATCAGCAATCAATTCGGCAGTCGGCTTTCGGTCTGATCAAACCCTTGATATTGTTTTCGGTGGCCAGCCTGTTATTACTAATGGAGCCTGATTTCGGTTCAGCCGTGGTGATTTTAATTATTGCTATGGGCATTATGTTTCTGGCAGGCGCCCGGCTATCGCAATTCATCATGTTATTGTCATTAGTGGCGGTACTGTCAATGTTACTGGTGTATTTTGAACCTTATCGCCTGAAACGCGTAACCAGTTTTATGAATCCATGGGCGGACCCGAAAGATACGGGATATCAATTGGTCCATGCGCTTATTTCATTTGGGCGTGGAGAATGGTCAGGTGTGGGCTTGGGTAGCGGCATACAAAAATTATTTTATTTGCCTGAAGCACACACCGATTTTCTTTTTTCAGTGATAGCTGAAGAATTAGGCTTGCTGGGTGTTATTACGGTTATTGGTTTATTTACCTTGTTATTATGGCGTACCTTTGCAATAGCCGTGGCGGCAGAAAAGGCAGAGGACCGGTTTTCTGCCTTTATTGTCTATGGTCTGGGCATCTGGTTTGGCTTTCAGTCATTTGTCAACATGGGTGTAAATATGGGAATTTTGCCAACCAAAGGACTGACTTTGCCATTAATGAGTTATGGCGGTGGCAGTATGATGATTATGTGCTGCGCGGTTGCGTTGTTATTTCGTGTGCACAGCGAAGTTACCGAGATAAATGCCAATACCATGCCTGCGCAGCGCATGGTAATAAGGAGCCGGCATGCCTAGGCGTATAGTCATTATGGCTGGAGGAACCGGTGGGCATGTGTTTCCGGCGCTTGCTGTTGCGGATTCATTACTGGAAAAGGGTTGGCAGGTTACCTGGTTAGGAACAAAGAAGGGTCTGGAAAGCCGGGTAATCCCGGAAAACGGGATTGAGATAGACTGGTTATCCGTTGCCGGTGTTCGGGGCAAAGGCTTAGTTTCGAAGATATCGGCAGTAGCTATGTTGTTCAAGTCCTGTGTTCAGGCCTTGAACATATTGCGCCGGCGCAAGCCTGATGTGGTGCTGGGGATGGGAGGATTTGTTGCAGGCCCCGGGGGCTTGATGGCAAAACTGTTAGGCATTCCCTTGATCATTCATGAGCAAAATCGTGTGCCCGGCACAACCAACCGTTTGCTGGCGCGTATAGCCAATCAGGTGTTGGAGGCATTTCCCGGCAGTTTTAACAAAACATATAAGGCGAAATGCACGGGGAACCCGTTAAGAAAACAATTTTTAACAGTACTCGAAAACAAAAGCAGCCACTCAGGCCAAAGCACCAATATATTAGTTGTTGGCGGGAGTCAAGGCGCCCGGATATTGAATGAAGTTGTTCCTGAGGCTATTGCAGAATTAAATGATGTGCAGGTAAAACACCAAACCGGCGCAGCCATGTGCGAGCAGGTTAACAGTCGATACCAGGCATTAGGTATTGACGCAGAGGTTCATGCTTTTATTGATGATATGGTGTCAGCCTATCAGTGGGCCGATATCGTGATTTGCAGGTCAGGTGCGATGACAGTGAGTGAAGTTGCGGCAATGGCTGTACCGGCAATTTTTATACCATTACCGGGCGCTATCGATGATCATCAAATGGCTAACGCCCGCTATTTAACCGATGCCGGTGCGGGACAAATCCTGATGCAGAATAATTTGAATGCAAAATCGCTGGCAGAACAGATAACACAGGTACTCGGGCAATTGGATATTATGGGCAACGCTGCAAAAAAATGCGCAAGACTGGATGCGACAGAAGCTGTTACCGGTTGTTGTATAGCGGGGGTTGGATTATGAGCTTTCCAAACAGTCAGATGCCGGCCCAGGTATTGGGCACTATAGACCGTATACATTTTGTCGGTATAGGCGGTACCGGCATGAGCGGTATTGCGGAAGTTTTATTGAATCTGGGCTATCAGATATCGGGTTCGGATATAAAAGAAAGTCCGGTGACGGACAGATTGACCGGATTGGGCGCGACCATTACCATCGGACATAAGCGGGAAAATATCACGCAAGTCGATGTGGTTGTGGCTTCCAGTGCTATCGACCGCAGTAATGAAGAAATTGACGAAGCCTATCTTAATAGAATTCCGGTCATTCCCCGTGCGGAAATGCTGGCCGAGTTGATGCGTTTCAGGTTTGGCATTGCTGTTGCCGGCACCCATGGCAAAACCACAACCACCAGTTTGATAGCCAGTATGCTGGCCGAAGGCGGACTTGATCCTACTTTTGTTATTGGAGGCCGGTTAAATAGCGCCGGAAGTAATGCCAAATTGGGTTTGGGTCATTATCTGGTTGCCGAGGCCGATGAAAGTGATGCTTCATTTTTGTATTTGCAGCCGATGATGGCAGTGGTCACCAATATCGATCAAGACCACATGGCAACTTATGAAAACAGTTACCAGCGTTTAAAAGATACCTTTATAGAGTTTTTGCATCACCTGCCATTTTATGGACTGGCAGTAATGTGTCTGGATGATGAAGGCGTCAGAGAAGTTTTAACGCACATATCCAAGCCGGTAATCACTTATGGCGTCGATGAAGACGCCGATATTCGGGCGGTCGATATTAAACAGGAAGGTATGCACACTTCATTCAGGGTACTTAGACGGGGTAATTATCCACCGTTGCAAGTAAGTTTAAATATGCCGGGTTGGCACAACATGCTCAATGCACTTGCG
The DNA here is from genome assembly GCA_028714175.1 of Methylococcales bacterium. Lineage (GTDB taxonomy): Bacteria > Pseudomonadota > Gammaproteobacteria > Methylococcales > Methylomonadaceae > JAGXGJ01. The sequence continues at coordinate 10,549 of JAQTMV010000005.1, read as the reverse complement.
GCCATCAGCGTCGCAACCAGGCTGTCTGTTGATGATAGTGCGATTATAAAAAGCCTGGGCACTTTTAAAGGCGTGGGCAGGCGATTTCAGCTTAATGGCGATATCGTAATAGAGGGCGGCAAAATAACGCTGGTAGATGATTATGGTCATCATCCGCGTGAACTTGCCGCCACGCTGGAAGCTTTACATCAGGCCTGGCCGGACAGACGCTCGGTGATAGTTTTTCAACCGCATCGATATACGCGTACCCGGGATTTATTTGAAGATTTCGTACAGGTGCTTTCCACAGCCGATGTATTGATTCTGATGGATGTCTACTCAGCCGGAGAAACAATGATTGCAGGAGCGGACGGAAGAGCATTAAGCCGGGCGATTCGTATGCGCGGGCAGGTTGATCCGGTATTTGTCGAAAATTGGCAAGAGTTGCCGCAAATACTGGCGGGTATAGTAAAAGCGGATGATGTGATATTGACTATGGGCGCGGGCAATGTCGGACAAATTGCCTTACAGTTGCCGGAACTGTTGGCTGAAACATTGAATTGCGGGAAAGATGCAGTAATTTGCGCTTCTGAGAAATGAAAGGCCGCTTGTTAAAAAATGAAAAACTGGCCAAATATACCAGCTGGCGTGTAGGCGGCCCTGCCGACCGGCTCTATATCCCGTTTGACCGGCAGGATCTATGCGAATTTATTGCAACCTTGCCTGATTGTGAGCCGGTATTCTGGATGGGGCTGGGCAGTAATTTACTGGTCAGGGATGGCGGCATACGCGGCATAGTCATTAATACCAAAGGGCGTTTGAAAGAAATGAGACTGGCAGCGGATGGCTCGGTTTATGTGGAGGCGGGTGTTCCTTGTGCCCATGTGGCGCGTTTTTGCGGCGAACAAGGCTTGATCGGTGCGGAGTTTTTGGCAGGCATACCCGGAACAATGGGCGGCGCCCTGAAAATGAATGCAGGCGCTTTTGACGGAGAAACCTGGCGTATTGTTAAGCAGGTAGAAATGATAGATATATCGGGCAAGGTGACTGTACGGCAACCTCGGGATTTTAATGTGAGTTACCGGTCGGTTAAAGGTTTTACAGATGAATGGTTTTTGGCGGCTAATTTGACGTTGCAGCCGGGCGATGTGGTCGCGAGTCGACAGAAAATCAAAGATTTGTTGGAAAAACGGGCAAAAACACAACCGACTAACCAGCCCAGTTGCGGATCGGTATTTAAAAACCCGAAAGGTGATTTTGCGGCAAGATTGATAGAACAAACAGGTTTGAAAGGTTATGCGATTGGCGGCGCCTGCGTATCGGAAAAACATGCCAATTTTATTGTTAATACGGGCAATGCCACAGCAGCCGATATCGAGGACTTAATTCACACTGTTCAAAAAAAAGTAAAGGAGCAACAAGGCGTGGAATTGCAGACGGAGGTTTGTATGGTGGGTGAAAGTGGCGAAGAGACGAATAATCTTGCGTCCCTGCAAAAACCGGAAAAATTCGGGCGGGTTGCAGTATTGATGGGCGGTTCCGCTGCTGAAAGAACGGTTTCACTAAGAAGCGGCGCAGCTGTTTATGAAGCTTTAAAACGTAAAGGGGTGGATGCTGTTGTGATTGACGTGACGGGCAGCCCTATCGACGCTTTAGCCGGAATAAAAGTCGATCGGGTATTCAATATTATACATGGTCGCGGCGGTGAAGACGGTGTGCTTCAGGGTGTGCTGGAAGTACTGGAGATACCCTATACCGGTAGCGGGGTCATGGCGTCTGCATTAACGATGGATAAGCTTAGAACCAAACTGTGTTGGCAGGGCTATGGCCTGGTTACGCCGAAATGGTGTTTATTGCAGGATGAAAATGACCTTGATGACTGTATCGAAAAACTGGGCTTTCCAGTGATTGTCAAGCCCGCACAGGAAGGTTCGAGTATAGGCATGAGCAAGGCGCATAACAGGGATGAGTTGCTGAAAGCATTACAAGTGGCGTCAGAATATCACTGTGATGTTTATGCTGAGGCTTGGGTTACAGGTAAGGAATATACGGTGGCGCTATTAAACGGCGAGGCATTACCGGTTATCCGTCTGGAAACTCCCAATGCTTTTTACGACTACGAAGCAAAATACAATGCGACGACGACGCAATATCACTGCCCTTGCGGCTTGAGCCAGGATCAGGAACTGTTTATAAGAAATCTGGCGGTAACAGCCGGCAAAGTCGTGGGAGTAAAGGGTTGGGCAAGAGTTGATGTGTTTATTGATGACTCCGGTCAGTATCAGTTGATTGAAATTAATACCGTACCCGGCATGACCGATCACAGTCTGGTGCCGATGGCGGCTAAACAGGCTGGTCTGACTTTTGATGAATTGGTTTGGCGGGTGCTGGAAACCAGCCTAGGGTAATGAGCAATGCAGGCACAAAAATAGGGATGACCGGATTGCTATTAGCCGGTCTGATTGGAATAGTGGGTTATGAAGCGGTAAAGACGCCGCATATCAGGCATCTGTCTATTAAAAATACGTCTTTACCCATTAAATATGTAAGAACCGAAGGGGAATTTCAATACCTTGGCAAGAATGAGATAAAAAAGGTTTTGCAGCCTTTGGTCACGACCGGTTTTTTTGACGTTGACATGCAGGCGATCCAGGCAGCCGTTTCTACATTACCGTGGGTTGAGAAAGTGACTGTCAAACGGATATGGCCCGATGCGATTGATATAAAAGTACGCGAGAAAAAACCCTATGCGCGTTGGGGGCCAAACAGCCTGATTACTGAACAGGGCATGATATTTACACCAAAGAACATGGAGCAGTTTCAGACCCTGGCTGTAGTGACCGGGCCTGAATTGCAACAAGTAAAAGTACTGGAAATAATGAAAGGCATTAAAACAGCCCTGGCAGACCAGTCCATGGAATTGGCGGAGTTTAGTATTAATGATCGCTGGTCATGGAAAATCAGGTTGTCAAGTGGTCTGGAAATATTGCTGGGGCGCAATGAACAATTAAAAAAATTACAGCGTTTTTTGAAAACGCTAACGGTATTAGGACAAGAGCACGTTGAGCTAATAGCAATAGTTGATTTGAGATATCCGAATGGATATGCGGTTTCATGGAAGCCTGGAGCCGCTGAAAATGATTTGAATGCCATTGCAACCCCCAAAGAACAGATACACAAAAAGGCGATACAGAGTAGATAAAATGGCGAAAAAAACAGAGCGTAATTTGATAGTCGGGCTGGACATTGGTACGTCGAAAGTTGCGGCTATTGTTGGTGAGCTCACCAGTGACGGCAAAATTGAAGTAATAGGCATAGGCACTACACCTTCACGCGGCCTTAAAAAAGGCGTTGTAGTTAATCTGGAATCGACCGTGCAATCCATACAGCGAGCCATTGAAGAGGCTGAATTAATGGCGGGATGCCAGATTAAGTCGGTTTTTGCAGGCATTGCAGGCAGTCATATCAGAAGCCTTAATTCTCATGGCATTGTCGCAATCAAGGATAAAGAAGTGACACAGTATGATATAGACAGAGTTATTGATTCTGCCCGCGCAGTGGCTATTCCCGCAGACCAGAAAATTCTACATATTTTACCGCAGGAATTTGTCATTGATCTCCAGGATGGCATCAAGGAACCTATAGGAATGTCGGGCATTCGCCTCGAAGCCAAGGTACACATGGTCACTGGCAGCGTTAGCGCGTCCCAGAACATCATCAAGTGTATCCGCCGCTGCGGTCTGGAAGTTGAGGATATAGTACTGGAGCAATTGGCATCCTGTAATTCCGTGCTCACGGAAGATGAAAAGGAATTGGGCGTCTGTTTAATTGATATAGGCGGTGGAACAACAGATATTGCCATTTTCGTTGAGGGGGCGATCAAGCATACGGCAGTTATACCGATAGCCGGTGATCAGGTAACTAATGATATTGCTGTCGCCTTACGCACACCAACGATAAATGCAGAAGAGATCAAACGAAAATACGCCTGTGCGTTAACGCAATTGGCCAATGTTGAAGGCACTATTGAGGTGCCCAGTATAGGCGACAGAGCACCGCGCAAGATTTCAACGCAAAACTTAGCCGAGATTATAGAACCGCGCTATGAGGAATTGATGCTGCTGGTACAGTCTGAGCTTAGGCGCAGCGGCTTCGAAGAATTAATCGCGGCCGGGATTGTCCTGACTGGCGGTAGTTCAAAAGTAATGGGATTAATTGAGCTGGCAGAGGAAATTTTTCATATGCCGGTACGAATGGGTGGGCCACAAAATGTTACGGGATTAACTGAGGTGGTTAAAAATCCGGTTCACTCTACAGGAGTCGGATTGTTAATGTATGGAAAAGATCATCAGAGTTTGGGTAGAAGCCTCGATGCTGACGGTTTAGGATGGTTTTCAAAAATGAAAAACTGGTTTCAAGGTAATTTCTAATAACTATTTATTGCAATATTAAGGGGCAGCGAAAATGAAATATGAATTAGTGGATACGTATAGTGAGTCTGCCATCATCAAGGTCATTGGTGTAGGCGGGGGTGGTGGCAATGCCGTTAATCACATGGTTGGGTGCCATATTGAAGGGGTTGAGTTTATCTGTGCAAATACCGATGCACAGGCATTAAGAAAATTAACTGTTGATACGATAATCCAGTTGGGCATCGAATTGACCAAAGGTTTGGGCGCAGGAACAAACCCCGAAATAGGTAAGTGTGCGGCGGAAGAGAACAAAGAGCGCATTAAAGAAGTTTTACAAGGCGCAGACATGGTGTTTCTGACTGCCGGAATGGGCGGCGGAACGGGTACCGGAGCAATTCCCGTTATTGCGCAAATCGCCAGAGAAATGGGCATTCTAACTGTTGCCGTAGTGACCAAGCCGTTTCTGTTTGAAGGTAAAAAGAAGCAGGCCGTTGCCGAGCAGGGCATTGTAGAGCTTGAAAAATATGTCGACTCACTGATTACAATTCCCAATCAAAAATTATTGCCGGTACTGGGCAACAATGTATCTTTGATGAATGCTTTTAAAGCGGCAAATGATGTGTTGCTGGATGCTGTGCAGGGTATTACCGAGCTTATTGTTCATCCGGGCATGATTAACGTCGATTTTGCCGATGTCAGAACCGTCATGTCCGGCATGGGCGCTGCCATTATGGGCATGGGTTCAGCGTCAGGGGAGCATCGCGCCCGCGAAGCGGCTGAAAAGGCGATAGCCTGCCCGTTGCTGGAAGACATTAACCTGCAAGGCGCACGCGGTATTCTGGTCAATATCTCCGCCGCTGATATGGGCGTTGCCGAGTTTAATGAAGTCGGTAATATTGTCCATGAATTTGCCTCGGAAGACGCCATTATCAAAATCGGCATGGCTATTGATCCGAGCCTGGATGATGAAATTAAGGTAACCGTCGTGGCTACCGGAATGGGCTTGCCGCCTCTGGCCGTTAAAGCGCCGGTTAAAATGATGCCGAAACCGATGATAAGTAACGTCAATTACGATGCCCTGGACAAACCGACAGTCATGCGTCAGGGCGGTCAGAAAGAAAACAGGGAAACCCGTTTTGGCGCTCAAGCCAAAAAAGATATAGATTTGGATTATCTGGATATTCCGGCTTTTTTAAGACGGCAGGCCGACTAGATTGCCCGAAAATCAAATCCCTTTGCCATTCCTTTTTTAAGGGGTGGGAGGCAGGTTTGCCAATGGCGGAAATGCACCAGATTTTGATTTGTATTGGTAAAGGATATCCGGATACAGGGTTATGGCGCGTATTGTAATGCGGTATAACCTTGTCCACCCGGATATTTATGACAGAAATATTTTTTTCCACAACAAAAACCCATAAGAAAACAGCATAACAGGGCTGTTTTGTCAAAGCCGATAATTCAATAAATCCCGGCACTGATCCTATTGTCAAGATTATCTGTGGCAAATAATGCCATATTTGCTTATAATTTCCGGTTAAATAATGATCTTTCAGAATCTTATCAGCCCAGAACGGACTGCATGATGGCGGCCTGTTTGCACTGATGTGAGCCAATCAAACCTAATTACTATGGAACAAAATAACCTTACGCTGGGAATCACTGACTTCACCTACGCCGATTTATATGATGCTAATCGCCTAAAAGACTTGCTGGATGTGTTCGATGCTTCGGTTAAATACCACGATGCCGGGTTGTACGAACAGTTCGCCAGCTATCGTCATAGCCAGGGTGAAGGGCTGAAACCGGAGGAGATTTCTGATTTGCTGGTACGCATGGGGCCTTATGTGGGCCAATTTGTGGCAAAACTGTTCAATGTGACCGAACAGCTTCAAGCGCAAGGCGTCAAGATAAAGGATGAAATCGACACTATTTTTACTTATAAAAACGAAGTGGTCGGAAAGCTGGCTGTCATTTTTAAAGGCCAGGATACCAGTGACTGGAATATTCCAGCCATTCTGAACCGTTTTGATTTGCTGATTGAAGCGGGTTTCCCTGAAGCCAATCTGGACAGCGACGCTGAACACCGTGTGGCGCGCGTCGGTGCGGTTATTGGCCTATTGTCCAGCCATTACAAACTGATTGCCAAAGGCAAGGACAGTGTCTACGAAAATGCGGATGAACAAGTATCTGCATTACGCGCAAAACTTGCTGCTCATGAGCTGGCGGCAGCTGAATTTGGCGACATCATCAAGACGCCGGACGCCGCCGGATTCATTAACGGCTTAATGGATATAGTGCAGCGCTGGAGCTTTGTCGCACAACAGGATAATGATGTGGCTGCCGAATGGCTGAGTTTCAAATTCCCCGAAAAACGTGATTTTGACCATCTGGTTGAACACGACACCGTAGACCGCGGTGAATTCAGTGTATGGATGGGCGAGCAAGAACATCGCCGCCGCCGTGACGGCTTTAAATTGACCGATCCCCGTTTTAATCAACGGCAGGTATTGTATGAAGTTAATCATTGCATCTATTGCCACGAACGCGATACCGACTCGTGCTCCAAAGGCATGCGCAACAAGAAAACCAATACATTCAAGGTTGACCCGCTGGGCGTGACGACCATCGGCTGTCCGCTGGATGAAAAAATCTCGGAAATGCACCTGGTCAAACGCAATGGCGACAATATTGGCGCATTGGCAATTATCATTATTGACAATCCGATGTGTCCCGGGACTGGGCATCGTATTTGTAATGAGTGCATGAAAGGTTGTATTTATCAAAAAACCGACCCGGTCAACATTCCGCAAATTGAAACCAATGTCTTGACTGATGTGTTGTTCATGCCCTACGGCTTTGAAATATACAGTTTGCTTACCCGCTGGAACCCGCTTAACGTCAAGCGTCCCTGCATGCTCCCCTATAACGGCAAAAATGCCTTGGTTGTAGGTTTGGGACCTGCCGGTTACACGATGAGCCATTATTTGCTGAACGAGGGTTTTGGTGTTGCAGGTATTGACGGCTTAAAACTGGAGCCGTTGCCCGTGGCTTTAACGGGAGACGCGAACAATTTGCCGTTACCGATCGTCGATTTTAAAGACCTGTACGAAGACTTGGATAAGCGTATTCTGGCAGGTTTTGGCGGCGTGGCGGAATATGGGATTACCGTGCGCTGGGATAAAAATTTTCTGAAGGTTATTTATCTGACGCTGCAAAGGCGTGAAGCATTTCGTGCTTATGGCGGCGTGCGTTTTGGCGGCACACTGACCATTGAAGATGCCTGGGACATGGGCTTCGACCATATTTGCATCGCGTCGGGCGCAGGCAAGCCAACCATTATTGGTTTGAAAAACAACCTGATGCGCGGTATTCGTAAAGCCTCTGATTTCCTGATGGCATTGCAATTAACCGGCGCGGCCAAGTCGTCTTCAATGGCTAATTTGCAGGTGCGCCTGCCTGCGGGTGTTATCGGAGGCGGTCTGACGGCTATTGATACCGCTACCGAATTGATGGCGTATTATCCTGCGCAGGTTGAAAAAATTCTATATCGTTATGAAACGCTGGCTAATGCTTATGGTGAGCAGACCGTTCGTGGCCGTTACGATAAAGAAGAAATTCTTATTCTTGATGAATTCCTGGCGCACGGCAAAGCGATACGCACTGAACGTCAACGCGCTGAGGCCGCTGGCGAACAGCCGTATTTTCAGCCGTTGGTGGAATCATGGGGCGGCGTGACGCTGTTCTATCGCAAAGGAATGAAAGATGCCCCTGCGTATCGCCAAAACCACGAAGAAATTAACGAAGCGCTGGAAGAAGGCATTGCACTTGCTGAAGGTATGAGTCCACTCAGCGCAGATGCCGATGAGTACGGGCACTTAAACGCCGTAGAATTTGAAAAGCTGGAATTGGAAAATGACGGCTGGAAGAGCTCGGGGCAGATCATCAAAGTCCCGTTACGCAGTTTGTATATTGCAGCCGGCACATCGCCCAATACGATTTATCAAAGCGAATACCCCGATACGTTTGTCATGGATAAATGGTTTTTCCAACGCTATGAACCCGAATGGACAAATGGCGGCGTCGAATTAGTGCCTATGGCTGATGAAGCTTTCCCTAAACTGGGCAAACCCGCACCGCTAACGTCCTATCAAAAAGGCGGGAAATTTATCAGTTTTTACGGCGACAACCATCCTGTTTATGCGGGCAACGTCGTTAAAGCGATGGCAAGCGCGAAAAATGGCTACCCTTATGTGGTTAAATTATTCGAGCAGGAATTGGCAAAACTGAATCCTGCGCAACAACCGGAACGCGATGCCGCATTAAAGCAACTGTTTGCTCGCCTGGACGCCGATATTAAAGCCACTATCGTCGCCATTAACCGGCTGACACCGACGATTATCGAGGTGGTTGTTAAAGCACCGCTGCAAGCTAAAAAATTCCATCCTGGACAATTTTACCGCGTACAAAACTTTGAAGCTTTTGCACCCGTTGTGGAAGGTACTGTGCTGGTAGCTGAAGGCTTGGCACTGACAGGCGCCGAAGTCGATATGGAAAAAGGCACGATTTCCCTGATTGCACTGGAACTGGGTTCGTCTTCACGCCTGTGCGCAACCTGGAAAGTCGGCGATCCGCTGGTCATCATGGGTGTAACCGGTACTCCGACCGACATACCCACCAACCAAACCGTCCTGCTAATCGGCGGGGGCCTGGGCAATGCGGTACTGTTCTCCATTGGCAAAGCCTTACGCGCCGCCGGCAACCGCGTGATTTATTTTGCGGGTTACAAATACAGGCAGGATCTGTTCAAGGTCGAAGATATTGAAGCCGCATCGGATGTTATCGTCTGGGCAGTTGACAAGGGCCCTGATGTGGTCGCCATTCAACCTACACGCCCGCAGGATAAAACTTTTGTCGGCAATATTCTGGAATGTATGGTGGCCTATGCCCAAGGTGACTTGGGCGAACAGCCTATCTCGCTGCCTGATGTCGATCACTTGATTGTTATCGGCTCAGACCGCATGATGGCGGCGGTCAAAGAGGCGCGTTTCAATGTCCTGAAGCCTTATTTAACCAAAGTGCAACACGCTATCGGCTCCATCAACTCGCCGATGCAATGCATGATGAAAGGTATCTGTGCCCAGTGTCTGTGTAAACATATCGATGCGGAAACGGGTAAAGAATACTTTGTTTATTCCTGCTACAACCAGGACCAGGATTTGGATAAAGTGGATTTCCCGCATTTGAATGCACGTTTACGGCAAAATACCGTGCAGGAAAAATTATCCAATCTTTGGCTGGATTATTTGCTGGAGTAGCCGGGTGAAGTTGCTTAGGCGGCTTGTCTTGGAGGGCGGGTAAACAGCTTTATTGTTTGCCCGCCATTGACGATGCTTTTAAAGGTGGGCAGAAAAGTACTGTCCACACACGGCTAATGATTTGCTCAACGGCGATGGAGCGTTAGCGAAGTCCGCTGGAGCGTTTTGATAGGCTAATGTTCTCATGATGCCGGATAATTTCTCCTAGAGAACGTAGCGCCGTATTCACTTCTTCAGAGGTAGGAAATATGACTGCAACATCCTCATCTAAGCGCACGAGATTGGTTCCTTCACTATACTGCTTTGCATATTTTCCTCTTATTCCACCTGAAAAATCATAATCATCTAACATATCGGGATCGTTTTGATTAGCCATAATTTTCTTCGTGCCTTTTTCGTTCGTGGGTGTTCGCTAAACGTGCTGAAATTAACCTGATGGCATCGCCTCTTTCAGTGTGAACGACAACAAGTGTTCTTCGCTTATCGGATTGGCCTATTGTAACCATGCGTTCCTCATCTTCTGGATGAAGTGGATCAATAATAGTGACAGATAATAAGTCTGACAGGACTGTGCTTGCCTCTTCAAACGTTACGCCATGTTTCTGTTCATTTGAGAGCGCCTTATTAATGTCCTACTTGAATTTTAGCGCCACTGCTCCCCCATCACATTACGTTTTACTGCATAATACAAGAAAAGGGTCGGGTTTTGCAATCATGAGTCTCTTCCAATATGAAATGAGCCTGAAGGAGGTGGTTCTTTCTAACATGAAATGAGCCTGAAATAAGCCGAGATTCTGTTCATGATGGGAGGATGAAAACTCTCATGAACGACACACAACTTGA